>WGMD01000002.1:651834-977751 GCA_016125255.1 Planctomycetota bacterium
TTCGACCACCCTGATGGGACCGGCCGGTCCAACGGTCTCGGTCATTTGATTCTATCTTATTCGACCAGATGACGCGGCGCGGAACAATCCGACGTTCGCGTCAGCCGGGATTGCCGGACATGAGCATACCAAAATATGAGAGCAAGGGCTCGCGCGCGATCATGACGATGAGCGTGGCGGCGGCCAGGTGCGGACCGTAGGGAATCTGACGCCCGCGAAACCGGAGCATCGACCCGAGACCGACCGCGGCAAACGTGTGCACGAGCCCGATGAACGGCGCGACGAAAAACGCCAGTACCGCCACCGGCCAACCGCAGACCGCCCCCACCGCCATCATCAGATGCACATCGCCCAGCCCCATCGCCTCCTTCCCAAACCCCAGCGTCCCGGCGATCCGCACCCCCCAGACCGTCCCCGCCCCCAAAAGCAGCCCCGCCAGCGACCCCGTCAGACTCGTCACCGCCGGGCTTCCCGCCAGCCATTCGTCCCAGCCGGGCCCGCGCAGGATGCACCACGCCCCCAGCGCCCCCGCCAATGGCAGACTCACGAACAGGATTTCCTTCATGATCTCCCGCCGGGCATGGGGGTGCGGTTCAAACACGACGCCATCTTCCTCATCCGCAGGCGCTTGCGTCTCCGGTTCGCGGCGCGTCAGCAGGGTCAGGCCCACCATGATCGCCGCCGCCGATACGTAGCCCGCCAAGGCGCAAAGCCCGATCGTCGTCACGGGCGACAACCGCGCCCATGATCCGTTCCAATGGCGGTCAAGCCACAGCGCTCCGCCGGCGGCGCCGATGATCGGGCCCAGCAGCAGCGGCAACTGGCGGATGCCTTCCTCGTGTTCGGCGAGCTGCTCGGGTTCATCGTGTGCAGCGGGGTCATCGGCGAAGCTCAGCGGGAGGATGCGAAGCTTCAGGAGCACCAGCGCGATGACCCAGCCGAGCGTCCCGCCCAACGCGGCGGCGGCGAGGCCCGGCCCGGCGAGCGGCGCGGCACAGAGGCGCTGCATGCCTGTCTCGCGCCCGGCGATGGCGGCTTCGACCGTGGCGACACGCTGGTACGCCGGCGGGTCAATGCGCTCCATACGCTCTTGCGTCAGCAGCGGCACGCCCCGCTCGGTCACCGGCGGCAGATTCACGATGCCGACGGCGGCGGGCGTCGCCGAGACGATGATCGGCAGCGCGATGCATCCGACCGCCGCGAGAGTCCAGGGAATGCCCAGCGGGATGATGAAGTAGCGCCCATCGACGACCGTCGCGGCGATGAGCCCGGCGAGGAGCGCGATGTTGACGGCGAAGATGGGCCAGGTCGCCCCGATGCCCGGCCCGGCAAAGTCGGGGCGCAGGTCCGTCATGTAACACACCGCGAACCACCCCGCGCAGATCAGCGCGGTCATCGCTTCAATGAGCGGATATTGAAACGCGATCGGGTTCGCGCAGTAGCGGCACTTGCCGCGCAGCCAGAACCATCCGAGCACCGGCACGTTGTCGTACCATGCGAGCCGATGTCCGCAGCGGGGGCAGCTTGAGGGCGGATGCACCACGCTCTGCCCCGCCGGCAGCCGGTAGATCACCACGTTCAGAAAGCTGCCAACGCAGGCGCCGATGAGCAGCGTGAAGATCAGCCAGGGCACGAGCGTCATGCGCCCTCCGTCTCCGCGATCTTTCCGTCGGCCGTCAGCGTCAGCTCCTTGATCTTCGACTCGGCCCGATCGAGCACGGAGCGGCAATGCGTGATGAGCTTCATGCCCTGCCCGTAGCGTTCGAGACTTTCTTCGAGCGTCACATCGCCCGATTCGATCGCCTCGATGATCGCCTCAAGCTGGGCCAGCGAAGCTTCGAAGCCCGGCAGGGGTTGTTCGTCAGGTGTGTCTTTTTTCTTGGCGCTCATGGGGACATGATAACAAGAGGGGGAATCGGGGGGCGGAGATCGGACAAAGAGTCACGCTGCAAGCGGCGTCGCTAAATGGGGGAGACCGATCCCTGATCCCCGACCCATGATCCTCAATCCCTATCTCGCCGGCAATTTATCCTGCATGATGGCGAAGATGAGCAGGTCGTAGGCGGCGTGGGTGGCGGCGACGATGCCGAAGCCGCGCATGACGTAGATGACGGCGAAGTAGATGCCGGCGGCGAAGTAGTAGACGAATCGGGCCGTTTCAAAGTCGGATCCGTCGGAAAAGTGATACGCGGCGAAGAGCACGGCCGAGCAGACCACCGACAGAATCGCCCCGCGTTTTTCCGGGACGCCCAGCGCGTCGACGAAAGCCATGTGCAGGACGGCGATGGCGGCGAGCCGGAAGACCAGCTCCTCGTAGACGCCCGCGCCGATGGACAGGACGACCCATGCCTTCCACGGCAGTGTCGCCGGGTCGACGCCGACGCCCGCCGCCGCCGCATGACGCGGGCCCACCAGAAGGCCGAACATCAAAAGCGGAATCGCCAGCGTAATCGACTCGACGCTCATGCCCAGATACAGCTTCGGATACAACCGCCAGCGGTCGCGCCGTGCGATGTGCCACGCCAGCAGGATGACGACGACGGCGAGGCCGGGCATGAAGGTGCTGACCGCGCCGAACATCTTGAGGAAGTCCTGAAGGAACGAATAAGCGCTGATCGAGATGGGCCGACCGGTGGCGGGGTCTTTGGTGAAATAGAGCGCGCCGATCTCGTAGACGAGAATCAGCGGAAAGAGGAAGACAAGCGACTGAAGCGGCTGCTGGGAGCGCAGGAAATAATGATCATGCGGCAGGGAGCGGCGGGCTGGACTCGGACGATCAGACATAGCTTGCATCACATCGCCCGGTGCGGCCCGATGTCTTTACTTCTTCTTGGGCTCCGCCGCCTCGCGATCAAAATAAATCCGAAGCGTCACCGGCGTCCCGACCTCCGGAATCTCCGGCGTGTTGGCCTCCCATTCCAACTGCTCATTGGAGTTGGACGCCGCCTTCGGCTGCGCGATCATTTCCTCATAAAACGACACGAGCGTCACGACGTCGCCCGTCGAATCCGCCGCGTAGGACTCCTTGCCGTTCTCGTCCTTGGTCATGCGCGAGCCGGCGAAGACGAAGACGTTGGAAGCGAGCGTCTTGCGGGTCTTCATGTCGCGGACGAACTCATTGATCGGCCGCTCGACTTTCTTGCCGTCCTTGTCATAGAGCAGCGTCAGCTTCAGATGATCGCCCTTGGGGTCATGCGGGATGGGCTTGTTGTCCTTGTATTCCCAGCTTCCCGGCGAGCCGGGCTTGGCGCCGAGCATGAGCAGAGCGAAGTGCACATTCTGCGGGCGTGCCTTGATCGTGATGATCGACTCGTGCTCCTTGCCGCTGGCGACGGTGGCGAAAAGCTCCAGCGGCCCTTCGCGCAGACACACGCTGCCGGCCACATCGACGTAACCTTCCTTGAGGTTCACATCGACGAACGGCATCGACACGGGCTTGACCGCCGCCGCCGCCGGCGCTTCGGGCGCCTTGGCGTCGTCGGCCTGCGCCGCCGGCTGCTGACAGCCGGCCATCGCGACCGACACGATGCCCAGCACGATCATCATCGATTGGCCACGCAGCATGAAGCGCTCCTTCGGTTCAACGGATCAGGGCAGGACCTTGACGCGGATGTTCCTGATGTGCGTTTCGGAGCCGGGGTCGTGGGCCTGAATGGCGAACGTGCCGCTGGAAAGCAGGCGCTGCTCCATGCCCTTGGGCCGCTCCGGATGGTCCGGCTCGGTGTAGTCGACGGTCGTCTTGCCGTTGATCATGAGAATGATGCGCTTGCCTTCGACGCGGATGGTGTAGTCGAACCACTCGTCGTCCTTGGCGGGGGAATTGTCCATCACGTCCTGCACGGCGTAGAGTCCGCCGGTCTTCTTGCGGTCCGCGTGCGTGTTGTTGACCTGTGCTTCGTAGCCCTTGGCGGGCCAGCCGTCTTCCTGGTACTCGGTGTGGAAGTACAGGCCCGAGTTGGAATGCGGCTTGGTCATGACCTGACAGCGGAACTCGAAGTTCTTGAAGTTGTGATCGGCGACGTCGCCCACATAGAACAGATGCGCCCGCGGCCCGTGCGCGACGATCTGGCCGTCGGCGACCGAGAACGAGCTGGCGTTGTTGCCGACCTTCCAACCGTCGAGCGTCTTGCCGTCGAAAAGACTCACGAAGCCGCTTTCGTCCTCGGCGTGAGCCAGCGAGCAGCCGGCGAGCAAGGCGACGAACATCAAAGTGGCCAGTCGTTGCATGGTGCGTCTCCAAAGGGGTGATGCACCATGATAGCACGCGCCCGGCGTTACAGGAATTGCCACTGGCCCCAGAGAATCGCGTACGCCCACAGCAGCGCGTTGGTGATCGCATGCGACCAGATCGCCGGGCCCAGCCCGTACCGACGCCCCTTGCGGTTCGTCAGCCAGAGCACCCACGCCCACATCACCGCGCACGCGATCGTGCCCGGCCAGTCGCGGCGCGCGTGACTCACCACGCACCAGAGCAGCCCCACGAACAGCACGTTGAACACGCTCAATTCGCCCACGTGATGCGCCTCGAATTCCCGCCGCATCGGACGCGGGTATTGCTCCGCCCAATGCACCATGCTCGATTCGGAAATCATCGGCCCGATGATCGGCAGGTCGTGCAGCAGATCGATCGCCGAAGCGAGCGTCGGACGCCAGTTGACCATGCTGCGCATCAGTGCCGAGCGGATGAACACCTCTTCGAACATCGGCACGACGATCGCCATCGCCGCCAGATGCATCGACAGCGACACCGCGCCCAGCGCGGGCCCCATCTCGCGATACACATCCGTCCCCGGATCGTCGAACCAACCCGGAAACAGCGCGATCATTCCCTGCCCCAGCGCGACCCATGCCGCCACGCCCCCGACGCCGCCCACGATCGCGCTCCAGTGAAAACGCCAGTTGATCTCCGGCATCAGGCCCCGGTAACGCCAGAGCATCCATGACACCATCGCCATCTGCGCCGCCACGAGAATCGGATACGTCAGCGGATGCATCGCCCGCGCCGGGATGATCAGGTACAGCATCGCCACCCAGACCACGAACGGCAGCACCCGCGGGTGCCACGGATGTTCGTGCATCCACTGGTCCAGACGCATCAGCGGCGTGGACTGCGCCTCGGCCTCGCGCCGGGCGGCCTGTTTCTGAGATGGATCGATCGCGCTCACTGCTTTACATTCGACCGTTTGGCGGCGTGTCGTTATTGGCGACCGTCACTACCATCGCTTCCACGCGCGCCGCCGACCGACGCCGCCACCAGCGCACGATCGCCCGAATGGCGAAAAACAGCACGACGCAGACCAGAATCGCCGCGATGATCGGGATGACGATCGCCATGATGCTCATGACGACCGCCCCGCCGTTTTCCCCCGTGGCGACGATCGGATTGCCCAGTCCGCCGGTCGTGGCGGTCGATAACGCGCGGGTCGTGACGGTGGCGACCTGCACCGCCCCCGCCGTACCGCCGCCGGCGACCGTCGCCAGGCCCCATTTGACCATGGGTCCCATATCCGGCAGGACCGCCGCCGTCGCCAACGTGCCGGCGACCAGGGCGGCGGGCGTGGCGATCGTGTCCATCAGATGATCGAACCACGGAATGTAGAACGCCGCGACTTCCGCCGTCGTCGCCACGCCCAGCGCCAGAATCGCGCCGTCGCTGGTGACCCATTCAAAGCCCGGCGACGGCGTCAGATGCCCCCACCGCGCCCCGATTGCCATCGACAAGAGCGGAATAAACACGCGGAACCCGCACGCCGCGCTGAGTCCGATACCGATGCACAGGCCCATCAGAATGTGTGGCAATTCCATAAATCACCATCCCTCGAAAGCTCCCCCGCTCCCCAGTTTAGCGAGGCCGCTGCTTTACGGTGAGCTTGTCGAACCGGCGGCCTGCCTCCCCCGCGGACGCTCATTCTACCATACATCCCTCTGGCGCGACTGTATCGAATAAACCGCCCTGGCAAACAAGCCGATAAGGCGAAGGACAGAGATCAGCATCAGGCGACCGCCCGCTCCTCCGTTTAGCGACGCCGCTCGCGGCGTGCTTCCGCCTGATACCTCCGCCGTCAGAGAGAGCATTATGACATCGAGTTCCCCATCCGATCCCCCCCCGCCCGGCGACGCGCTGGACGCGATGCGCCGGCAGTTCGATGCCTTCGTCGAGTCGCAGCAGCAGGTCGCCGAGCGCGCCATGATCGAAGCCCGCCGCGCGGTCGAAGCCGAGTTCGCCGCCGAGCGTCAAAAGCTCGACCAGCTCAAGGCCGACCTCGACGCCGAGCGCGCCAAGGTCGCCCTCGCCGCCCGCAAGGCCCAGGAGGAGCGTCATTCGTATGACCATCGCATGATGCAGCTCACTTCGCAGCGCCTGGGCCTCGAAGCACAGGCCGCGGAGATCGAGCAGCGCGAGGAGAAGCTGCGCGCCAAGGCGGCCGAACAGGCCCAGCGCATCAAGCAGCTCAATGAACAGGCGACGAAGATCAACGACGCCAAATCGCGCTACGCCGAGCGGAACGCACAGCTTGAAAAGGCGCTCGCCGAACTGTCGGACCGCGAGGACCAGTTCGCCCGCCGCAGCAAGCGGACCGTCGGCTGGCTGCGCCGCCGACGGATCAAATTCGAAAAAGAAGCGTCGCAGCGGGCACAACTGCTCAATGAACGCGCCCATGAGTATGAAACCGTGCGTCAGCATCTGCGCCGCCGCCGCAAGCGCCTCAAGCTCTCGCGGCAGTTGATGCGCGAGCGCTCGCGCGAGGTGCGCCAGCAGCACGCCTCCGTCGAGCCGCTGCGACAGGCGGCCCAGTCGATCGTGACGCAGCGGCAGTCGCTGCGCGAAGTGCAGATGAAGCTGGCCGAAGCCGAGCAGAAAATGATTCACCGCTGGGCGCAGCACCGCGGCGTCCCCGCCACGCTCGCCGCCTCGATCTGCCTCGTCCTCCTCATGGCAGGCAGCTACTTCGTCTCCGACAAGCTCGCGTCACAGACGTGGGTCGCCGATGCGCTCGTCGAGAACACCGATAGCGCCCTCGCCGCCCGACCCGACTGGGTCGATCAGCAACGCGTCCTGCTCACCAGCACCAACGCTGTCAATCGGGCCGCCAACGCCATCCGCATGAACGGCTACACCGGCGCCGCCCAACCCGAATATCTCCAGCAACGCCTGGGCGAAGGCCTGACGCTTTACGCCAAAGGCCCCGGTCGGCTTCAGATCGAACTGACCGGCTCCAACCGCCGCGAGCTTCAGCCCATTCTCGGCGCCCTCGTCGAGGCCTACACCGCACTCGCGCAGAACAGCGCCGTCACCGGCTCGTCGATCAACACGCTCACCGTCGTCCGACCCGCCACGCTCGACCCCGCGCCGCTTTCGTCCAACCGCCTGACCATCGCCAGTGCGATGTTCTTCTCGGGCATCGCGGCCCTGATGGCGATCTTCCTGTTCGTCCGCCGCTCGCTCATCAGTCTTCAGCACGTGCACATGATCGATGACCCCGACACGCACATCGACTCGGAAATCTGGAAGCGCAACGTCGAACTCATCAACCGCGCGATTGCGCCCGGTGACGACGACGGTCCGGTGATCATCAAAGACGCGGACGACCCGCCGGGAAAACAGTGGGCGGCGGAACTTCAGCGCTTCAAGCCCGCCGCCTGACGCTGGCGCATCGCTTCAAAAAGCACCACTGCCGCGCTGACCGAGACGTTGAGCGAATCGACCAGTCCGCGCATGGGGATTGAGATCGCCACATCCGCCGCGTCGCGCCATGTCTTGTCGAGCCCCTCCGCCTCCGCGCCCAGCACGATCGCTCGACGGCCCGTCCATTCCACGTCCGTATAGCTGGCCGCACCCTCCGGCGTCATCGCCATGATCGGCACCGATGAGCGTTTCAGATATTCAATGAGCGTCGCGCGGTCCGCACTGACGATCGGCAGCGTGAACACCGCGCCTGTGCTGGCGCGGATCGTGTTCGGATTGAACCAGTCAAAGTCGCATTGATCGACGATGACCGCGCTCGCCCCCGCCGCGTCCGCCGACCGAAGAATCGCCCCGATATTGCCCGGCTTCTCCAGCGCGCTGAGCACCAGCACCAACCCCTCCAGTGGCGCTTTACCCAGCGGGATCGTCCGCGACCGCATCACGGCGACGAACCCCTCCGGGTTCTGGCGATAGGCGATCTTCCGAAGCACCGGCTCGTTTACATACGTGACCGCACCGTCCATGTGCTCGCTGAACAGCGGCGGACACACATAGGCCTCCACCAGTTCAAAGCCCACGCCCAGCGCGCGATCCAACTCACGTTTCGATTCGATGCAGAACACGCCGTCGTGCTTCCGCTGCGACGAATGCGTCTGCAGCCGCACAAGATGTTTGACCCGCGGGTTGGAAAGACTGGTGAGCATGGGAAATTCAGCGTGAAGACACACAGACGCGGAGGCACGCAGGAAGACGATTAGTCAGGATTACAGGATGGACAGGATGAAGTTGAAAACCAGTGTCCTGATCTTGTCCATCCTGTAATCCTGTCAGCTTCCTCATGCCCTTCTCCACATGGCCGTGTCTTCGTGTCTCTGTGTTAAGCGCCTTTACCCGAACGGCGAAAACTCGACGAAGCCGAAGAGAATGTTGTACAGGTCGTTGGCGAATTTGGCGAGGAAGAAGTTGAGGATGATGATGGTGACGAAGCTGGTGACGAAGGCGTCGGTGGTGGCGCGGCCGACGCCCTGCGCGCCGGCGGTGCAGAAAAAGCCCTTGTAGCAGCAGATGAGTCCGATGGACATGCCGAAGAAGATGCTCTTGACGAGGCCGGTGTTGATATCCCAGAGCGAGACGAATCGGCCGGCGTTGACCCAGTATTCGTGATTGGTCACGCCGAACGATCCGACGACGATGCCCCAGCTTCCCAGGACGCCGAGCAGGTCGCTGAAGATGGTCATGATGGGGATCATGATGACGCAGGCGATGACGCGCGGGACGACGAGGTATCCGACAGGCGCGGCGCCCATGACGCGCAGGGCGTCGATCTGTTCGGTGACGGCCATGGTGCCCAGTTCCGCGGCGAACGCTCCGCCGACGCGGCCGGCAAGCATGACGGCGGCGAGCACGGGGCCCAGGTGTTTGACGACCGTGATGCCGGTGATGCCGCCGAGCTGGGTTTCCTGCCCGATGAGCCGGAACTGGTTGTAGAGCTCGACCGCCAGCACCATGCCGATGAACGCGCCGGTGAGGGCGACGACGGGGATGCTCCGCGTGCCGACCTCATAAAACTGCGGCCAGACGAGCTTCCATCGCCGCCGATTGCCCGCATCACGAAAGAGCCACATCACCGTCTGCACGCAGAAGATCACGAAGCGACCGAACCCGGCGAGGGTGTTCGTCAACTTGGCGCCGACCCGTTCGATGCGCGAAAGAATCATGATGCGGACAGTGTACACGGGAAGGGCATCGAAGGCAGTCCCACGCTTAAAAAGCGTGGGCTTCATCTAAAACGGCGGTAAATTTCTTGACACCCCGCGGACCGCGCGATAAAAACAAAGCGTTGTTCATTTTCATGTGTGCCGACCACCTGAGGCCGATCACCGTCAGGAGTCACCATGGGTTTGCGTGAAAACATCTTGCGGGATCCGATCAGCGAATTGACGCTTCGGCCGGTCGTCGCGATGCCGCGCTCGGCGACGGTGCGGCAGACGATCGAAGCGATGAAGCGCCAAGGGATCGGGGCCGCCATCATTGTCGATTCGGACGGGCGCGCGGCGGGCATGTTCAACGAAAAGCTGCTCATCCGCCTGCTGCTCGAATCGCCCGGATCGCTCGATGAGCCGGTCGAGAAGCACATGACGCCCCGGCTGGTGACGGTGCGCGAGAGCGACTCGATCGCCAAACTGCTGGCGATCATGCAGGAGTTCAGTCTGCGCTGGGTGTGCATCATCGACGAGCAGGGCCGGCCCACCGCCCTGACCGGCCTGCGCGGGCTCATCGAATACGTCGTCGATTACTTCCCGCGTCAGGTCAAGGTGCAGCCCATCGACAAGAACCATGTGTCCATGCGGACGCGGGAGGGCGCCTGATGACCAAGCGACACCGCACGCCGCCGCACACGGGCGAGTTCAACGATCCGTTGAGCAATTACGATCCGCTCGACTACACGGACGCGCTGGAGAAATCGCTGTGTGAGGACCCGGCGACGGCGATCGAGTCGACGCCGTTCGGGCATGTGACGCCGACGACGAGCGTGCGCGAGACGCTGCGGATGATGCTTGAGCGGGACGCGGCGTGCATGGTGGTGGTGTCGAGCGGGAAGCCGGTCGGCATCGTGTCGGAGCGCGATGTATTGATGCGCATCGCGGACCGGTACGACGAATTGGCGGACGCGCCGGTGAGCCGGGTGATGACGCCGGACCCGGTCGTGGTGAACGTCACCGACAGCCCGGCCCGGGTGCTCAATCAGATGGGCAGCGGGATGTTCCGCCATCTGCCCGTCGTCGACGTCGACGGCCGGCTGATCGGCGTCATCGGCGCCCGCCGCGTCACGGCGTATTTACAGAAGCATTTTGCAAACGAAGCTGCGAAGTAGTACGCAGCAATTGCGCGATCCGCGCCGCATGCGCGTGTAACCCCCGCCTTGTTATCGGCGTCTATAAGCACAACTGAATCGGCGCGCCGGTGTGGTGCGGCGGAGATTTGGCATTGCCTTAAGCCGCCGTTATCATTCACCGACAATATCAGCGACGCCACGCACTCTTTGGGACGGACGGAACCGCACCATGACACATCCGCTTCAATCGATCGACCCCGCTTATCAGCCCCACCTGATGCCGCCGATGGGACCCGGCGGCATGCAGCGCTACCGCGAGATGACGATCGACGAGCTGCTGCTCGAAAATCGCGTCGTCTTCCTCGTCGGCGAGATCAATCACATCAGCGCGACGAATGTAATCATGCGGCTTCTTTACCTGGCGAACCTCAAGAAGGACCAGGACATCAATCTCTACATCAACTCGCCCGGCGGCAGCGTCGACGACACGATGGCGATCTACGACACGATCAAGTTCCTGCCCTGCGATGTGGCGACGTACTGCATCGGGCGGGCGATGAGCGGCGGCGCGGTCGTGCTCTGCTCGGGCACCAAGGGCAAGCGCTACGCTCTGCCGCACGCCAAGGTCATGATCCATCAGCCCCTCGGCGGCGTCTACGGACAGACCGCCGACATCAAGATCCAGGCCGAGGAAATCATCAAGACCAAGCGTATGCTCAACGAACTGATCGCCAAACAGACCGGCCAGAGCGTCGAGCAGATCACCAAGGACTCGGAGCGCGACAAGTACTTTTCCGCCGAGGAAGCCAAGGGCTACGGCCTCGTCGACGAAGTGCTGGCCCAGACGCCCGACAAGAAATAACCGACCGCGACCCCACCCTGCCGCCGATGCTGCGGCTGATCTTGATCAAGGATGACACCGCCATGACGCTGATTCCGATGGTGATCGAAAAGACCGGCCGCGGCGAGCGCGCCTATGACATCTACTCGCGTCTGCTCAAGGATCGCGTCATCTTTCTGGGCGGCGGCGTCGATGACGATACAGCCAACCTGATCATTGCGCAGCTTTTGTTCCTGTCCAACGAGGACGCCAAGAGCGACATCCATTTCTACATCAACTCCCCCGGCGGCTCGATCAGCGCGGGCATGGCCATCTATGACACGATGCAGTTCATCCGCCCGCCCGTCGCGACATACTGCGTCGGCCTCGCCGCCTCGATGGGGGCGTGGCTGCTCGCCGCCGGCGAAAAGGGCAAACGCTTCGCCCTGCCCAACAGCCGCATCATGCTCCATCAGCCCCTCATTGGCGGCGTCTTCCAGGGACAAGCCACCGACATCGAAATTCAGGCCGAGGAAATGATCAAGACGCGCCAGCGCATGTATGAGATCATGCACGACGCGACCGGCCAGCCCATCGACAAGATCGCCGCCGACTGCGATCGCGACAAGTGGCTCGATGCCGAGGCGGCCAAGGAATACGGCCTCGTCGACGGCGTCCTGAAGCATGTGCCCGCCGACTTCGGCACCAAGCACGAAAAAGACGAAGAATAAGCCGGGCTGCTCATGACCCTATTCCGCACGCATCGCTTGCTCGCGCTCCTTGTCGGCGCGGCGGGTCTGTGCGCGACGGGCTGCTCCAGCGGGCCGCGCAATTTCGAAAACGACAACGATCGTCTCCGCAAGGAGAACACGGCGCTGACCGAAAAGGTCGCGCAGCTTTCCGATCATGTCGCCGGTCTTGAAAAACAGCTTCAAGCGGAGCAGAGTCGCCGGGGCGTCAAGCTGCCCGAGTCACTGGTCATTCCCGCATGCACGAAGATCACCATCGATCGCTACAGCGGCCGGGTGGACGACGCGCTGCGGCTGTATCTGAGCACGCTCGACGCCAAGGGCCGATTCGTGCAGACGATCGGCCGCGTATCGATCAGCGTCGTGGCCATCGAAGCGGGTAAGGAAGCGACGGTGCTCGGCTCGACGACGATCGAGGCGAAGGACTTCGACGCGGCGTACCGGGCCGGGCTGACAGGCACGCACTACACGCTCATGTGTCGTGTGCCGGGCAAACTGCCGGAGGGCGTGACTGAAGTGACGGTGAAGGTCACGCTCGATGATCTGGTCACGGGCCAGTCGCTTTCGGTGACGAAGAATCTGGCCTGGCCCGCCAAGTGAGGCGCATCATGCGAAGACGCACGTTTGTGATCGCGCTGATCGTCGGGGCGATGTTCTCGATCGCGTGCGGCGACGACACGCCCGCCGGGAAGAAGCTTCTTTTCATCGGCAATTCGCTGACCTACGTCACCGCCATCCCGCAGACCGTCGGCGCAATGCTCGCCTCGCGCGACCGCAAGTGGGTCATCGCGCAAAAGACGATCGGCGGCGCGACGCTCGACAAACACTGGAATCTCCCCGACGGCACGGATGCGAAGAGCCAGTCGGCCAGACAGATGATCGACGAGACGGCGTGGGATTTCGTCGTGCTTCAGGACCAAAGCGCCCAGCCCGCCGTCAACCCGACGAACACGCTCGACTACGCCAAACGCTTCTGTGAGAAGATCAAGGCCCGCGGGGCGACGCCGATTTTCTACGGCACGTGGGGCGTCAATCATGATGCATCAATGCTCGCAAAATTGACCGTGACCTATGTGCGGGCGACGAAGGACAACAACGGCGTGCTCGCGCCGGTAGGACTCGCCTTCGCCAAGGCCTACGCCACCGATCCGACCATCGAGCTGTTTCAGAAAGACGGCAAGCACCCGTCGGCACAGGGCGGGTACCTGTCCGCGTGCGTGTTCTTCACCGTGCTCAGCGGCGAATCGCCCGTCGGCCTGCCCGCGCATCTGGAAACCGCCGTCGGCGGAAAATCCGTGAAACTCGCCGACCTGCCGCCGACGACCGCCGCCACGCTTCAGAAGGCGGCATGGGAAGCGGTCAGCGAAATGCACGCAAAAATCGGCGTGCCGACGATGGTGACCCAGCACCAAGCCGCGCAATGATCTTCACATCACCACTTCACGGCTTCACCACATCGCTATATGCGTTTGCGCGTCATCGCGCGATCGATCTCGCGTTTGGATTCGCGCTTCTTCATCGACTCGCGTTTGTCGGCGTGGCCCTTGCCGCCGGCGACGGCGAGTTCGACCTTGGCGATGCCCCGGTCGTTGAAATACAGCGCCAGCGGCACGAGCGTCATGCCCTTTGAATCCGTCTGCACCAGAAGATCGGCGATCTGCTTGCGGTGGGCCAGCAGTTTGCGGCGTGACTTGGGTTCATGCTGATAAGCCGCGGCGGTGTGTTCGTAGGCGCCCACGTCCATGTTGTAAAGCCACAGCTCCATCGTCTTGGGCTCGACGCGGGCGAAGGCGTCGTTGAGCGTGCAGCGGCCGGAGCGGATGGCCTTGACCTCCGTGCCGCGCAGCACGATGCCGCACTCGAACTTGTCGTGAATGTGGTAATCGTGAAACGCCTTGCGGTTGGCGATGCGCGGCGAATCGTTCGGTTTGGGCTTGCCTTTGGCCATGTCGGTTCGAGAGTGTAGCGGGATCACTTGCCGATACAAAATGTCGCGAAGATCCGGCCGATCACGTCATCCGGCGTCATCTGCCCGCCCAACGCCCCCAGATGATCGAGCCCCCGCCGCATCGCCGCCGCGATCAGTTCCATGTCGGCGAGCGACGGCGCATGCCGCTGCGGGCCCAGCAGGCGGCGTGCTTCATCGATCGCCTCCATCGCCGCGATCAACTCATCGCGATGCCGATCGGTCAGGGCGAGCATCTCGCCGACGAGCGTCACCGCCCGATCGGCCAGCCGCTCGGCGATGCGCGCACGCAAATCGTCGAGTCCGCAACCTGTCATCGCGCTGACGCCCTCAGCCCCGTCCAGATCGCACTTCGTCCGCACGTTCAGTACAGGCATGTTGCCCGCATCGATTTTCACCGGCGGAGCATCCGGCGCGTGCAGCGACAGAATCAATTCCGCGCGGTCGATGGCGTCGCGGGCGGCCTGCTGCATGGCGCGATCGAGCAGCGCGGTCGGCTCATCGAGCCCGGCAATGTCGACCAGCATGACTTCCGCATCACCCAGGCGCAGCGGCTCGGTGAGCACATCGCGCGTCGTCCCCGCCGTCGAACCCGCCACCGCGCGCTCGTGTCCGAGCAAGGCGTTGAACAGCGTGCTCTTGCCCGCATTGGGCGCGCCGACCAGCACGACCCACGGCATCGCTTCGAGCGACGCCCACGAGCGACTGCGATCGCGCAGACCGTTGAGCTCCATCTGACAGCGCGACAATCCCGCGTCCAGGTCCGCGGGCGAAATCGCCACCACATCCTCCTGATCGACGAAGTCGATGCCCGCTTCGACAAGCGCGAGGAGCTGCGCGAGGGATTCGGTCTGATGCACGGCCCACTGCCCGAGCTGCCCGCCGCGGAGGAGTTTGGCCGCCTCGAGCTGCGCATCGCTGACGGCGCCGATGGTGGCGGCGATGCCCTCGGCTCGCGTCAGGTCGATGCGGCCGGCGGTGAAGGCACGCTGCGTGAACTCGCCGGGCTCGGCGAGCCGGCCCTCGCCGGCGATGTGACGCATGACCTCCAGCACATGATGCAATACGCGGGTCAACAATGCCGGATTGCCCGGCAGTTGAATTTCGAGAATGTCCTGCGCGGTGAAGGAACGCGGCCCTCGGAAATACAGAGCGAGCGCCGGAAGCGGAAAGCTCAGGGAAGGCGATCCCTGAGCTTTCAATGTAAGGCGCACCGGCGTGAGCACGCGCGGTTCGATCATGCGATCGAAGAGCGCTTCGATGACCGGCAAAAGCGACTCGGCGGAAAGACGGATCAGGCCGCGGGCGCTGCGCCCGGGCGGAGAGCTGACGGCGATGATGGGGTCATCGGCGTGCATGGCCGCATCACTTGCGACGCTTGCCGCCGCGCGGGCCCGGCCCGCCGCCCTTGGCGGCCTGCGCCTGGCGCTGACGTTCCTCGGCGGCTTTCATGACGCGGTCCCAGAATCCGCCGCTCTTGGGGCTGTTGCCCCCGCCCTTGCCCATCGACCCCGCGTCAAAGTCGCCGCGGTCCTCCATCTCCTTGATGTGCGCCCGGACGCGCTTGGACTCGATGATGCCCACGCTGGTGGACACGAGGATGTAGAGCGTCAGGCCGCAGGGCATCTTGTAGAAGAGGAACGGAAACAGCGGCGCGATGAACTTCATCATCTTCTGCTGCTGCTCCGCCTGCTCGTTCATCGCCGGCGTCGTCTGCGTGGTGTACTTCTGCTGAATGAAGAACACGAACGACATGAGGATCGGGATGATGTTGATGCTCGAGATCGTCACGAAGCCCAGGTGCGTCTCGGGGAAGGTGATGAAATTATCCTGCGAGGAAAGGTCGCGGAGGAACTGCCAGTTGAAGCCGAACCATTGTCCGATCGAGTGGAACACGTCGTAGAACGCGGGCTGGTGGCGGAGCTGAATGGCGAAAAAGAGCATGGCGTACAGGGCGAACCAGATGGGCATCTGAAAGAGCATCGGCAGGCAGCCGAGGCCCATCGCGGCGGGGTTGACGTTCTTCTCGCGATACAGGGCCATCGTTTCCTGATTGAGCTTCTGAGGATTGTCCTTGTACTTGACCTTGAGGCGCTCCAACTCGGGTTTGAGCGAGGCCATCTGCCGGCTGACCTTCATCATGTTGACCTGCGAACGCTTGGTCAACGGATGCAGAATCGTCCGCACGATCGCGACAAGTCCCATGATCGCCAGACCCCAGTCGCGCACGATCCAATGCAGGAACTGAAGGAATGCCAGCAGTCCGTTGGCCAGCCAGGCGAATGTGCAGAACGCGCAGAACCCGCCGAGGTTGAACTCGATGACGTCGCCCAGATCGAGCCGCACGTACAGCGGATCGTTCTTGAGCAGGTCCGAATCCATCGGCCCGGCGAAAAGCTCAAGCTCAAGCGCCGCCGACTTGCCCGCGTCAATCCGCATCGGCACGCTGTCCATGAGCAGCGCCATCGACTTGTCCGTGTCCTTGGGCCCGCCCCATGTCATCCGCCGTACCGTGTTGAACTCCGACTGGAGCGGAAGGATGCCTTCGACCTTTTCATCGACCGTCGTGTGCACGGCGGCGGCGAAGTAACGGTTGGTCATGGCGACCCATGCCAGGTCGCGCCCCGAATCTTCGGCGTCCTTGGGATCGGGCCAGAGCGTGTCGGTCTTCTGGCTGACGACGTTCTGGCGGCGCAGATGATGGCCGTTCGTCGTCAGGTGTTTGGACTTGGGGTTGGAAAGCGACGGTTGAAGATAGCACTCGACGACCTTGCGCCGGTCGCCGATATATCCGCCTTCGGTTTGCAGATCGACCGGCCCAAGCTGGGTGAACCGCACGCTCAGCGGACCGTCCGTCAGATTCTCGAACGTCTGATGCAGGTCCAGATCGTATCGACCGACGGGCAGCGACCATGTGCGCGTCAGGCGCAGCACCGGCTTGTCCGCGGCGTCGGCGATCGTCAGATGGAACACGGCGGTCGTGGCGGTGGTCTTTTCGCGATCAACCTGCCAGCGCGACCCGTAGACGTAGACCGGGTCCCCGCCGTTGATCACCACGGCATAGGCGGCCATCGGGTACTGATAGCTTGTCGCGCCGGTGGCGTCGTCATGCGAATAGACCTGCTGCTGTTGAAGCGGATAGGGGATGTGGTCCTGCACGCTCGTCGAGTAGCGCGACAGGAGCACATGTTTGATGCCGCCGCCCCAGGGCGTGAACTTGGCCTCGAGATTGTACGGGTTGGTCTGCTCGTCCTTTTCGGTGGAGCCGATGACGGGCTCATCCTGTTTTTCGGTGACGTCGACGACCTTGAGGCCCGAAATCGGCTTCACATCGTCGGGGACGGCGGCGGGCGTTTGGGTTCCCTCGCCGGGGGGCTTGGCGGATTCCCCGGCCTTGTCAGGCGCGGGCGGGGCGCCGTCCGTGGTGGAAACCGCGGGCTTGGCCGTCGAAGCGTCTGGCGCGGTCGAACCGGAACGGAACGCCATCGCGACGGTGATGCCGACGGCGATGACGACAAGAAGCAAAGTAATGGCGAAGCGTTGCATCGAAACCCTCTATTGTCGGGTCAAATGAAGTCGCACAGTATATGGGGAAAACGCAAAACTCGAAACTCGAAAACCGAAACTCGAAGGGATGGGCCATCCTTCGGTTTTCGAGTTCCCCCCGTTACCTGCCTTCGAGGAGTCGCTGGCCGAAGAAGTCGTTAAGGTCGGGGATTTTCTCGACCTTGGCGATCACGGACTTGATGTCATATTCGAGGCGGACGAATTCGACGTGATCTTCAAAAAAGAGCGTGTAGCCGCTGCGGGGATCGCGGTCGCGGGGCTGTCCGACGGAGCCGACGTTGATGATGAATTTTTCTTCTTCGCGGAAGCTGTACTGGCCCTTCAGTTCGGTCGGATTGTAGAAGTCGGGTTCATCGGTGAAGACGCCCTGGACATGGGTATGCCCGACGAAGCATCCGCGTTCGAGGCGGTCGAAAATCTGCTGCATTTTTGTCGGAGCGGTGGCCACGTCGTCGGCGAAGATGTACTCGTTGATGGGCCGGCGGGGCGAGCCGTGCACGCTGATGACGCCGTCGGCAAGCGTCTGGCGGATCGTCAGCCCGCCGAGATAGTTCCATCGCATGGCCCGCTTGGCCTTGTCCGGCTCGAGTTCGAACTGCCGCCGGGTCCAGAAGCTGGCCGTCTCGGCCCCGACGTTGAAATTCGTCGGCTCGTAGAGCACCGCGTAATCGTGATTGCCCATCAGCGCCCAGTCGCAGCGCTCAATGACCAGATCGAGGCACTCGCGGGGGTTGGGCCCGTAGCCGACGATGTCGCCCAGGCACACGATGCGCTTGACCTTGCGTTTTTCGATGTCCGCCAGAACGACGCGCAGGGCTTCGAGATTGGCGTGGATGTCGGAGATGATGGCGGTGGGATAGCTGATGATGCGTCTCCGTGAGGACCTTTGCTCGGGGCACCATCGTAAGAAGCCCCGCCCCAGAGCGTCAAGCCGAGATCGGAATCACTGACCCATTGTCGAAATTCTTGCGGTTCGTGATGCACCCGACGATCAGGTCGGCCACGCGATCGGGCGAAATGCACTGCTCGGGCGCGATCGTCGCCTCATCGAATAACGACCGGAGCATCGGCGTCTCCACCGCCCCCGGGGCGATCGCCACCGCCCGGATGCCCCTTGACTCGCCCTCGCGAGCAGTCACCAATGTGAACATGTTCACGCCGATCTTCGCCGCAGCGTACGCCGCGAAGCCCGGGAAGGGATCGATCGACGCCATGGAGGAGAGGTTCACGACGATCCCGCCCCGCCGACCGAGCGGGCCCCACGCCGCGCGCGTCAGGTACATCACCGACGAGAGATTCGCGTCGATCGTTTGTCGCCACAAAGCCGGATCCGTCTCGCTGATCGACGCCAGCGCCGCATAGCCCGCCGCGTTGACCAGCGCATCGACCCGCTCATACCGCTCCATCGCCGCCTGCACCGCCCCCTCGCACGCCCCCGGCTCCGTCACGTCAGCCGGATAAATCAGCGTGGGCGCATCGCCGACGAGGTCCGCCGTGCCTGTGAGCTTCGTCTCATTGCGGCCGACGAGCACCAGCGACCACCCCGCCGCGGCGAGCTGACACGCCGTCGCGCGTCCGATGCCGCTGCCCGCCCCCGTCACGATCGCCGTCTTCATCGCTGCGTCCGCCATCGCCATGCTCCGAAATAAACAGCACCGTGCGTCGAAACGACACGGTGCTGGTGGGAAGAGAGAGGGCTAAGTTGAACTACTTTTCGATCTTCGCAGTAACCGTTTGTCACCACCCTGGAAACAACGCGAACTGGTACGTTCACTCATTAAACACAAACTCAATATAGCAACGGCTCGGGAAATATCAAGCGGATTGCGGACGCGCCGCCCAATAATTTTGGGCCGCCTCACATGGGCTTATCCGCGATCGTGCGGTCGTAAACCCCGAGCAGCTTTGACTTATCGAAAATCATCTCCTGACGCGTCAGGCCCACAATGTCGTACTCGGGCGTCAATTCGATGGCGTCCACCGGGCACGCTTCCTCGCACATGCCGCAGTAGATGCACCGCAGCTCATCAATGTCGAAGCGCTTGGGATATTTCTCGCGGTCGTCCCAGGGCGATTCCTCGCCGACGATGTGAATGCACTCGGCGGGGCAGGCGGTGGCGCACATGAAACAGGCGACGCACTTGACCCGCCCCTGCTCATCGCGATTGAGCCGATGCACCCCGCGGTAGTTCCCGCGATTGAGCCCGCCCTCGAGCACCGGCATCTGCTCCCGGCGCTCCTCCGGGTAGTAGAACGTCTTGGCCTTGGGCCCCCGGCCCATCGAACCGACGATGTGCCGAAAGGTCGTCCCCAGACCCTTGAACACCTCCGGCAGATAGGTCGATTCCAGACGCCCCATCCTGGGCATTTCAACGACATAGAAATCAGTATCGCGCATGGGCGGAGCTCTTTCGGTAAAGCATCATTGTTGTCCCCCGCCCCGGATGCGTCAAGGGCCGGCCACGGATGCCGACGTGGAACTGACCCGGTCGATGCCATCGCGGCATTGTCCCCTTCCCGCCCGGCGCTATCATACGGCATGGATTCCGCTGCCCTGCACCACATGTCCGTTGAACAGAAGCTGGACCTGATGGAGGCGCTGTGGGCGGACCTGTCGCGCGATCCGGCGACCGTCGACTCCCCCGAATGGCACGCCGGTGTGCTCCGCGAACGCCAATCGCAAATCGACCGCGGCGATGCGAAACTGAGCGACTGGGAAGACGCCAGACGGCGGCTCCGGCAGACCCGATCCAAATGAACATTCTGATCCTCGACGCCGCCGAGCAGGACATTGTCGCCGGTGCGCGGTTCTAAGAACGACAGCGTGCCGGTCTCGGCGATGCATTCATCGAAGCCATCATCGCCGACATCGACTCCCTTCACACATTCGCCGGGCAAAACCTGATGGCGCACGGCAAACATCGAATACTCGCGCGCCGCTTTCCATTTGGAATCTATTACACGCTCAATGGCGACACCGTAACCGTTCATGCCGTGCTCGATCTTCGACGGGAGCCGACCGGCATCTACAAACGACTCATCCAATGACCCGTGGTCGCGACAGCCCGTCGTTTCATCCCCGCACCACATGCTCTAAACTGCATGCATGTCGCCCACGCTGATCCTCATTCCCACCGAGTTGGAACGCAAGGCCCTGTCAACAGACCGCGCGGAGGTTCATCTGTGCGGGTTCGGGCCGATTGCGGCGGCGGCGCGGACGGCGGGACTGCTGGCCGATGGCGCGTACCAGCGCGTGCTGCTGGTCGGGATCGCGGGGACCTATGACCCCGCCGCCCTGCCGGTCGGACAGGCGGTGTGCTTCGACGGCGTCCACATCGACCCCGTCGGCGGGGGCGTCATGCCGCAGTGGGAGAACATCACCGATGCATTACCGCTGGCGCGGCCGGCGGGCGTGCGATGCGCCGGGGCGCTGCAAACCGTCTGGCGCGTCGGGGCGGACGGGCACGGCGCGGCGGCGGAGGACATGGAAGGGTTCGGCGCGGCGATGGCGTGCGCGATGGCCCGTGTTCCGCTTGCGATCGTGCGCGGGATTTCCAATGCGGTCCATCAGCGCGATGCCCGGCAGTGGCGCATCGACGAGGCGATGCGGGCGGTCGGCGCGGTTCTGCCGGCGGCGCTTGCGGCGACATGGGAGACGGCACCATGACGACGCCGATCCATCTGGGCATTTCGACCTGTCCGAACGACACGTTCGCCTTTCATGCGCTGCTCACCGATCGCATCGACACGCGCGGGCTTTCGTTCCGCATCGAGCTGATGGACGTGCAGGAACTCAACACGCGACTGTTCGCCGGTGACTTTGACGCGGCGAAGGCGAGCTTTCATGCGGCGCTTTTGCTGAGCGATCAGATGGGCGTGCTGCCGGCCGGTTCGGCGCTGGGGTTCGGCGTGGGGCCGCTGCTTCTGGCGGCTCAGCCGGGCATCCGCCCCGCCGACCTGCCGGGCGCCCGCGTGTTGTGCCCCGGCGAGCACACGACCGCCACGCTCCTCTACAAATTGTTCCACCCGCAGCAGGGCGTTGTGCGGCAGGTCGTGTTCAGCGACATCATGCCGGCGCTGCAGCGAGAAGAAGCCGACTTCGGCGTGTGCATTCACGAGGGCCGATTCACCTGGCGGGAGCAGAAGCTGCATCGGGTCGAGGACCTGGGCAGCGTGTGGGAATCGGCGACGCACTCGCCGCTGCCGCTGGGCGGCATCCTCGCCCGCCGCCGCCTCGGCGACGACACGCTCCGCAAACTCGCCGGCGTCGTTCGCGACTCGGTCGAATATGGATTGGCCCACCGCGATGAAACCCTGCCGACGATGCGCCGCCATGCGCAGGAGCAGACCGATGAGGTGCTCTTCGCGCATGTGGACCTGTATGTGAATCAATGGACGCGCGATCTGGGCGAGACGGGGCATAAGGCGCTGGACATGCTCCACCGCAAAGCCGTCGAAGCCCGCGTCATCCCGCCGGGAAATGCATCACTTGACGTGCTGGGGCGCTGACGCCACCGGGAGCGGCTGATCAAGCTGGACGGAGCGTCGGAGGATGGCGGCGACGAGCTGCTGTTCGAGCAGTTCGTCGCGTCCGACGGTGGCCCAGTAGCTTTCTTCGAGGCCGCGCTCGGTGTAGGTCGCGCGATGGCGTGAGTCGGCGGAGCGGACGGAGACGACGCCCATCGCCGAGGTGACAAGCTGGCGCGGCGGATGGTAGCGGCGCTGAATGTCGACGATGACGTGCAGTTGGTAATCCTTGGGCGCGTTGGGATTCGGGGCGGCGCCTTCGGGGGCGGCGGGGGCGACGGAGACGCGGACGATGTGACGCTGAAAGTTGAGGGTCGATTCGACCGTCTCGTCGTTGCCGAGGTTGTCGCTCCGCCAGGGCTCGAACACGCTTGCGGAAATCTGCGGCTCCGTCGTCACGATGCCGAAGCGTCGATCCTTGCGATCCACCACGTACCGCCGCTCGCGCAGGACCAGAATCGCGGCATCGAACACGCGGTCGTACTCGGGCACGGCGATGTCGATGGGATTGTCGACGTCGACGGCCTTGGGGGCGCAGCCGCCCAGCGAAAGCGTCAGCAAGGCGAGGGCGACGATGATCAGGAAGGTTTTACCCATATGCCGGGCCAGTTTATCGCCTGCCCTCCCGGCCCGCCAGCGCACGGGGCCGATAATCGGGCCGATCCGGCGACGCGGCGCGATCGGGTGCATCTTCGATCAGGGATTTCACTCAATCGGCGTGGTGATCGTGCCGATTTTCATCTTGTCGTCGCCTCATGCATGCTGGAGAAGATATGCGCCCCTTGCGCGAGGAAGAGAAAGAGCTTTCCAATACACCTTCATTGCCGAGTCCGCGGCGGTCCGTTCAGACGCGCGTGCTGCTGGCGATGATGGCGATGGTGACGATTCCGACGTGTCTGTGCGGTTATCTGACGCACGCGCGCGCCGCCGAGGCGTTCGAGCAGAATCTGATGCGCGACTCGGCCGTGCTGGCGCAGACGGCCAGCCACCTCATCGAGGGCTACGTCGAAGCCGGCCGCACGCGCGATCTGAGCGTCGCGCTGGATCAGGTCATACAGGACAAGCGCATCGCGTTCATGGTGATCTGGGATTCGCAGGGGCGCATGATCGATCAGCGTTACAACGAGCCGCTGGCGTGGCACGGTTATCAGCAGCAGCTCACGCCGCAGGAGCGGCTCAGTCCGTTGACGCTCAACCGGTCGATCCGCCTCGCGTACAACAACGGCGACGAGATGGTCGTTCGACGCCAGCTCATCCGTCAGCAGGCCGCCGTCGCGCCCACGGTTCCCGGCGCAACCACGTATCAGGGTTCGATCATCGGATGCCTGGAGCTGGGCCTGGTCGATCCGCAGCAGGACGAGCTGGTCAATGACATGCGTGACGCGACGCTGCTGATCATGGCGGTGATCAGTCTGCTGTCGATGCCGCTGGTCGTCTGGCTCGTGCGGGGGTTGACCCGGCCGCTGCGGCGGATGCTGGCGGCGACGATGCGGCTCGGGGCCGACGGCACGTTCGAGCCGCTGGAAATCAAGCGCGATGACGAAATTGGCATGCTCGCCCGATCGTTCAACACGATGGCGCGCAATCTCGCCAATATCCGCCAGGCCCTCGTCGACGCCAACGAGCATCTGGAGCAGAAAGTCACCGAGCGCACCGGGCAGCTTGAGCACGCCAAGGCGCAGCTCGAGCAGGAGATGGTCGAAAAGGACCAGTTCATCCGCGCGATCAGCCACGACCTGGGCGCCCCCCTTCGCAACATCGCCGGGCTCACCAGCATGCTCATGCTCAAGCACCGGGCGCAGATGGAGGAGGAAGTCCTCTCCAAGCTCGAGCGCATCAGCGCGAACATCAAGACGGAAAACGATCTCATCGCCGACCTGCTTGAATTGAGCCGCATCAAGACGCGCAACGGCCGGCGTCAGAACGTGGACCTCGCCGAGCTGGTGCAGTCGATCGCCGGCGGGCTGAGTTTCGATCTGGAGGAGCGCAAGATCGAATTCGTGATCGACACCCCCCTGCCGGTGCTGCACGCGGAGCGCAACCGGATGCGGCAGGTGTTCCAGAATCTCATCGACAACGCCATCAAGTACATGCCCGCCGACCAACCGCTCAAGCGCATCAGCGTGGGCGTGGAGAAGGTCAACGGCGTCGAGGCGATGTATGTGCGGGACACGGGCATGGGCATCGCCCCGGCGGATCAGCAGGCGATCTTCGTTCTGTTCCGTCGCGCCCGCTATTCCGGGCACAACGACGCCCCCGGCCGAGGGGTCGGTCTGGCCACCGTCAAGACGATCATCGAACGCTACGGCGGGCGCATCTGGGTGGCGAGCGAGCCGCCGCACGGCTCGACGTTCTACTTCACGATCGACCCGCAGCACTATCGCGCCGCCGTGCGCGGCGCCGCCCGGCCCGTCATGCAGCCCCAGGAAGCCGCCTCATGACCGAACACCTTTCGCCGCACATTCTGCTCGTCGAAGACGACATGGACACCGCCGAGCTGGTCCGCGAGACGCTCGCCGATCACTTCAACGTCGATCAGCTCGTACACGCGCCGACGGTGGCGGAGGCAATGGCGATGGACTTGAGCGCGATCGACCTGGTGCTTTCGGACATGAATCTGCCCGACGGGCACGGGCTGGACCTGATCGATCAACTGCTCGCCCGCCGCCGCGACCTGCCCATCGTGATGGTCACCAGCGAGTCGGACCTGGAGCTCGCCACGCGCGCGATCCAGAAGGGCGCGTTCGACTACGTCGTCAAGGCGGGCGACTACCTGTTCACGATTCCGCTGATCGTCGAGAAGAATCTGGCGGTGTATCAGATCAAGGCCCAGAACCTTCAGCTCCATACCGAACTGGAGCAGACGCTCGAAGAGCTGCGCATCAAGAACCAGCAGCTCGAAGAGGCGGTGCACAAGCTCGAGGATCAGGCGTCGACCGACCCTTTGACCAATCTCGCCAACCGCCGCCACATCCAGATCACGCTGGAGCGCAGTTTCTCGGAGTCGCAGCGGTACGGGACGGATCTGGCGGGGATCATGATCGACCTGGACGGGTTCAAGCAGCTCAACGACACGCTCGGCCACCAGCAGGGCGACCGGCTGCTTCAGGCGATGGCCAAAATCCTTCAGGCCAACTGCCGCCGATGCGACATCGCCGGCCGTTACGGCGGGGACGAGTTCGTGCTGCTTCTGCCGCACACCGATCCTTCGATCGCGCGGCAGGTCGCCCGGCGCATCAAGCGGCAGTTCGTCGATTCCGTCCGGGCCATGTTCCCGCAACACACGAATTGCGATCTGTCGATCGGCATCGCGTGCATGTCGCTGAGCCATCCGGCCAGCGCCGACCAGCTTGTCGCCCTCGCCGACGGGGCGCTGTACCGGGCGAAACAGATGGGCAAAGCACGCATCATCATCCACGACTGGCCCGATCAGGACGGCCCGCTGCCCGGCGATCCGTCGAATACGTCGAGCGATGCGCCGACGCCGTCGCCGATGCGTCATTGATGCAATTGATTCAGTGCCCCGCCGGATTGTCGGTGGCGTCCGCGGCCCCGGCTTCGCCCGTGCTCACCAGTGCGTAGCGGTAGAGCACCGGGCCGACGAGGGCGTGAATCGCCACCAGTCCGAGCATCAGATTGAACAGGCCCCGCGCCCATTGCTCTTGCTCGAAGCTCTGCAGCAACAGCGCCGCCAGCGCGAGCGTGACGCCCGACTGCGGCGTCAGCGCCATCCATAATTTGCTTCGCCATGCGCCTTGGAGATTCATCGCCCGACCGGTTCCGCTGACGATCGCCCAGATCGCTCCGCCGCGCACGAGCACGAGGCCGACGACGGCGAGGATGGACACGAGCGTGGTGAACACGGACAGGTCGAGCTGCGCCCCCGCCGCCGCGAAGAACAGGCAGTAGACCGGCAGACTCATGCGTTCGATCGTGTCAAAGAGCGGCGCCGACTGCTCGGGCGCGAAATTCTCCATGACGAGCCCGGCCGCCAGCGCCATCAGCAATGGCTCCATGTGAATGTGCTGCCCCGTGCCCGGCAGCGTGAACACCTGCTCGCCGAGCAGCGCGATCATGAAGCACGCCCCGATGACGAAGATCACCAGATGCGCCTTCACGCCCGACACATACCACGCCATCGCCAATCCCATCACCGCGCCCAGCGCGATCGAACCGACAAGCTGCGCCCCGACCGCCAGCAGGAACGCCGACGAAATCGCCGCCTGCTCGTCGAGCAGCCCCTTGCCGACGGCGACCAGCGTGGCGAACAGCACGATGATCAACAGGTCCTTGCAGACCGTGACCGCCAGCGTGGTCCGGCTCAGCGGGCCGTCCGCCCGGCACTCGTTGATCAGCGCGATCGCCATCGACGGACTGTTGCCCGAGGCGATGAGCCCCACCAGCGCCGCGGCGATGATCCATTCCATCCTTGTCATCGGCTCCGCCGTGCCGAAAATGTTCATCGTGCTCGACGCCCCGAGCACCACCGCGAACACCACGATCGCCACGCCCAGCACATTCGCCGCCGTCAGCGCCGCGATGCGCCGCATCCGCCCGCGCAGCCAGTCGATGCGGATTTCCCCGCCGGCCGTGATGGCGATGAGCGAAATCGCCAGGTCCTTGATGAACCGCATCCGCTCCACCTGCTCCGTCGAAATCAGCGGCATGCCCCGGCTCAGCACCCCGCCGAGCATCGGCTCCAGCGCGACCCGCCAGAACGAAGGTCCGACGATCAACCCGAACACCAGGTATCCGCTGACCCGCGGCAGTTTCACCGCCGCGAACATCCGCCCCGTCAGCCACGCCCCGAGCATCAAATACCCCACCGACAGCCCCAGCACCATGCGCTGCGGCGCCTCCGCATCGCGCAGCGACAGCGCCACGAACACCAACGCCGTCAGCAGCACCAGACTCAGCGCGACCTTCATCGTGGTTCGCTCTCCTTGGCCGCCGCCGTCTGCACCGATTCGTGATGCACGATCGCCATCGCCTCCGCGACAAGCCCCATCACGATCACGATCATCAGAAGCTGCGCCCCGCCCAGCGGCGCCGCCGGCGCCTCGGCCTGAAGCGACATGCGGTAGCCGACCGCCAGCGCCAACGCCAACGGACTCTGCCGCGCGATCGACATCATCCCCGGCGGCGTCCGCGTCAGATTCATCGACCGACGCACATGCATGCGGTCGATCCATTTCACCCCGCCGCGCGCGATCAGACCAAGGAGCACCAGCGCGACGCCCATGATCCCGATCGCCGCGTCCGCCAGCACGCCCGCCACGAGCATCAAAAGCATCGCCACCGGCTGCTCCGCATCGACGATCACCCGCTGAAACCGCTCCAGCGTCTTGCCCGGCAGATTCACCACCACCGCCCCCGTCACCCCCGCCGTCAGCAGTGGCGAGCATCCGAGCGTCGTGGCGGCCCCGGCCGTGAAGCTCACCAGTCCGAGCAGCACGACGAGGAACTCGCCCTCCGTGCGCTGCGCGATCGTCATGAGGCCCTTGCCCAGCAGCCCCATCGCCAACCCGATCAGCACCGACATGCCCACGCCGCCGAACATGCGGCTCGCCGACCACATCGCCTCGCCCGCCGACGGGTTGAAGTCGAACGCCGTGTACAGCACGCCGTACAGAACCAGGGCGAGCATCGACGCCAGCCCCGCGCCGGCGCGCACGACCGGCATGACCTTCTCCGCATCGCCGAGCCCGCGCTGCAAGCTCTTGACCTCCGGCGACCAACCCATGCCGAAAATCCCGATGAGTAGCGCCATCGGCATCGCCGTCCACGCATCGACGCCGAAGCTGAGCATGACCAGTTCCGCCGACGCCGCGATGATGAGCAGACTGAACGCCGCATCAAGCACCACCAGCCCGAACACCCGCCCCGGCACGACCCGCGGCAGCGAGCGATGCGCCTGCAATCCGACCATCAAGCCGACCCACCCCAGGCAAAAATAAATCAGCGGCGCGACCGCCAGAAGCTGCTCCGGCAATATCAATCGCATCCCGTGCGGCCCGATGGCGAAACCGATCCCCACCATCAGCCACCCCCCCGTCGTCAGCGCCGCCCCGATCCGCGTCCGACGCAAACCATAAAACCGCTCGCTCGATGCGAACAGCGCCAGCGAAACCAAGATGACCAGTCCGATGAATATCCGCATCTGGCTGCGTCCCCTGCCTCACATCAAACTCACCGGCGCCCCGCCGCGTCGCGCCGGATACAAGAAGTTATCCACTGCGAAGGCGATCATAAAAAGCACGCGGCGAAAGAATCGACACGCCCTGATAAGCGCCCAGTTCAATGAGCTGCTTGTCCCCCGTGACGATGCAAGCCGCGCTCCCCGCCACCGCCGCGCCAAGCACCGGCAAATCGTCCGCATCCGCAAACGCTTCCCATGGCACGGCCGCCGGCACGACGGACTCCGTGTGCAGCCGCAGCATCGAAAGCACCGCCTCCACCTGCTCCGGCGTGGCCTTGAATTTGTCGCGGTAATGCGTCGCCAATTCGTTGAGAATGTGATCGCAGACCACCACCTGATGATCACGCAGACACAGCAGCACCAGCGCCGCGCACAACCCGTGCGTCGCGAATCCCGCCAACAGAACATTCGTATCGAGCACAACCCTCAAGAGATCGCCCCGAAGATGTCCTCGTCCGTCAGATACCCCTGCGCCTCCGCCAGCGGCGTCGTCATCCTGCGGATCGACTTCATCTGCTCCGCCGCGATGTAGCGTCGGAGCGATTCGCGCACCAGGTCCGCCGTGGGCCGATGCTGCTGGGCGCTGAGCGCTTCAAGCTGACGCTTGAGTTCATCCGGAAGTCGGACATTGATCGTGCTCATAAGTACCGCATTCTATGACCGCCGCGCCGAATCGGTCCACGCCGCCGCACCTCGTCGCTCACCGCCGAATCCCCCGGAAATCGTCCACCGGCAGCGAAAAGCACATCGCCGTGTTCGGCTGCTCCACCTGCTTGACCACTTCCTCCACCAGCTTGAACACCTTCTCGACCATCGCCTCGGGCATGACGCTCATGATCACGCGCCCGCCCGTGCTCTCGCCGAACATCCCGGCCAGTCCGGCGAAGACCGGCATCTCGCTGCGGATGATCTCGCCCATCCCGCGCGATTCGATCACCGTCGCCCCCTGCACGCCCACGTCCAGAAAACCCGTGAGAATCTCGTCCAGCAGGTCCGGCTGATTGAGGATGATCACGAACAACTTGTGATTGACGGCTTCGTCAGACATGCCGCCCGTCCTCCGCCGTGAGGCGCTCGTACAGATCCGCCCCGTCTTCCGCGTCACGCAGCCGGGCCAGTCCCGACGGGTCGTGACAGATGCGGGCGAGCCGGGCGAGAATGCGAATGTGCTCCCACGCCTGATTCGCCGGGCCGATGAGCATGAACACCAGGTCGACCGACTTGACGCGCGGCGACTGGAAATCGACGCCGCCTCTGACCAGTGCGACCGCCACGAAATTCTCCGTGATGCCGTCGAGCATGGCGTGCGGCAGCGCGACGCCCTCGGGCGTGGCCGTCGACCCTTTGCCCTCGCGCTCCAGGAGCGCCTTGTACAGCGTCTCCGTCGCGATCCCCGACGAAGCCGCATGCACCCGCTCGCTCAATGCATGCAAAAGTTCATCGCGGCTTTGCCCCTCGCCGTCGATCACCCACGCCAGATTGTCCCTGATGTATTGGGTCAGCTTCATCAGCGCCTCGCATATCCAGGTGAATCACCGCGCGTAGTGTAACCGATCCGCAGTCCGTTTAGCGGCGGGACAGCGCCCCGCGTTCTCTTGTACATCCGCGCGAATCAAATGGTTCGACGCACACACCGCAAAAAAACCCCCCGCATAGGCCGCGGGGGGTTTGGCAGGTGGTGGCGACAGTACCGTTGAAACTATTCGTCGTTCGACGCCAACAGTGCGGCAAGCTGATCGAACGAGCCGCCCCATCCGTGCTGATGACCGTCGCGGCGATCGGTCGTGTCGAAGCGCTCATGCACGAGCGTCATCTCGGTCTGATGCCCGACAGGCCGGAACGTCACGGTGATGAGCGTTTCGGTCGGATCATCGTTCCAGCCCCATGTGAAGACGAGGCGGGTGAAGCGGGTGATTTCGCGATAGACGCCGCCGATGAATTTGCAACAGCCGGCTTCGGGGATGTTGCGCTGATGCACTTCGACGCGGTATCGTCCGCCGACGCGCGGATCGTGCTCGACGGGCGTCACCGATTCGACATGATCGCGCGGGCCGACCCATCTGGCGAACTGCTCCAGGTCGAGCCAGGCGTCAAAGACGCGCTGCGGCGGGGCGTCGAAAAGACGCGTGATGCGAAGACTGATGTTCTCACTTGGACCGGCGGTGCTGTTTGCGGGTACGGACACGGGTTTTCCTTTCGGAAGTGGGTTTGGGGGACGCGAGCGACTTGAGGTGCTCATCCAACTGGTCCAGCGATTCGGACCAGAACTTTCGATAAAAGTCCAGCCACGCCGACGCGGAGCGCAGGGCCGCCGGATCGAGCCGCATCCGCCGATGCTGCCCATCGACCCGCCGCACGATCAGCCCCGCTTCCTCGAGCACGCGCAGATGCCGCGACACCGCCGGCGCGGAAATCGCAAACGGCTCCGCCAACTCCCCCGCCGCCGCTTCGCCCTCCGACAAACGCAAGAGAATCGCCCGCCGGGTCGGATCGGCCAAGGCGGCGAAGGTGCGGTCGAGTCGTGGATCGGATATGTTTAACATATCACTTATTTAACCGATATGTTAATCAAAGTCAAGCGCGGGGCCGGTTTTTTTCGACATGGGCCCCAGCGCGATGACAGATGACGCTCACCTGCGGGTCGCGGCTGAACGAAAACATGAAATATCACGGATGACAAGGCACTACTTCGCCCGCATTTTCGTCATCGCGATCGCCAGCCGGATCGCCGCCGCCATCGGTCGGGCGCTGGCCTTGTTTTGTCCGACGATGTCGAAGGCCGTGCCGTGGTCGACGCTGGTGCGGATGATGGGCAGGCCGAGCGTGACGTTCACCGCTTCGTCGAAGGCGAGCATCTTGAGCGGGATGAGGCCCTGATCGTGATACATGGCGACGATCAGGTCGTAGCGATGGCGCGACGCTTCGATGAAAAGCGTGTCGGCGGGGAACGGTCCGCGGGCGTCGATGCCCTGCTCGCGCGCCATGGTGATGGCGGGCGCGATGAGGCGTTCCTCCTCGTCGCCGAACAGCCCGTGCTCGCCGGCGTGCGGATTGAGGCCGCACACGCCGATGACCGGCTCCTCGACGCCCATCGCCTTCAGCGCCGCGTGCCCCAGATCGATCGGATCGAACACGCGCCCGATCGTCAGCACGTTGCGGATGTCCATCAACGGCAGGTGAATCGTCGCCAGCGCGACATTGAGCTTCGGCGAGCAGAACATCATCACACTCCGCCGGCTCTGCGTCCGCGCGGCGAAAAGCTCGGTGTGGCCCGGATACTTGCGATGCCCCGCCAGGAACCACGATTCCTTGCAGATCGGCCCGGTCACGATCGCATCGAGCCGCCCCGGATCGCCGGGCGGGCGCTGCGCCGCATCAATCGCGTCATTCAAAAACGACATCGACGCCTCGCCCCCCTGACGCGTCGCCTGCGGCGTGTTGGGGCCGAGCAGCGTGTACTCGTCGTAATCGAGCACGGTCACATCATGCACCATGTCCGGCCCGATCCGCGCCTGATCGTGCTGCACGCGCCACCAGTACGGATTGATCTCCGCCAGGTCCGCCGCGTACGCCAGCAATTCGTTCATCCCGTAAATGACGAAGCGCGCCTCCGCCCGCAGCGCCGGATCCGCCAGCGCCTTAACCACGACCTCCGCCCCGATCCCCGCCGGGTCGCCCATCGTGATCCCGATTGTCGGACGTACATCGCTCATGCGTCCATCCTACCGCCGTACCCCCCGTTTAGCGACGCCGCTTGCGGCGGGCTCCTGTCTTCGCCTACGCTGTATCATCATGACCGAACCGGGAACTCGCATCCTCTCCATGATGCTCGATCGTCTGTTCGGCGCCCTGGCCAACAGTCCCTCCCTCAACTGCCGTCCGCATCACAGCCGTCAGCGCGTCGATCTTCATCAGCTCGGCCGCCTCGGTGATGTCGACGGCGGGCGCGCCCTGCTGACGATGCTCAGCGATGAGCGACACATCAAACTCACCGGCCACGTCAAACCGCCGCCCAGGCGCGCGCTCGACGCCGACGACGATGATCAACCTCTGACCGAAGAACTGAAGGCGGCCCGACAGGCGTGGCTCGATCAGGCCGGTCTCTTCACCAAGCTGCGCATCGTCGCTGACGAAGCGAGCACGTACGAATCCGACACCGGCGCGTATGTGCTCAACATCGGGTTTCCGCTTCTGAGTCTGCCGCCGGGCGTCGGCGCGGGCGCGGCCCGATCGGCCGGAAGGCGCATCCTCGCGCCCGTCGCCTTCATCCCCGTCGCCCTGACCGTCGCCGGCGGCGCGACGCAGAGCGTCACGCTCGCCTGCAAGGAAGACGAGATCGACCGCGTCGTGCCCAATGCGGCGCTATTGGCGTGGCTCGAACGGCAAACCGGTAAGGCGCCGACGGAACTGTTTGACGATGAGGAAGGCACGCAGCCGTGGCGCGAGATCGCGCACATTGTCCGTTACGTCTGCGGGTCGCTGTCGATCGATGTGCCCGATCTGTTCAAGGTCGACGATCCGCCGTCGGCGCTCGAACTTCGCGCCACGCCCCGGACGGACGATCTCGACGACGCCGCGGTGATTTTGCCCAGTGCGGTGATCGGCCTGTTCCCGCTGGCCAACGAAAGTCTCATGCGCGACACGCAGGCGATGCTCGACGGCGACGCGCTGAGCGGGCCCGTCGAAAGCTTCATCAAAGTCGGCGTGAGTCTCGATCATCCGATCGTTGACGCCGACGCCCCGCCCGACGAGCCGCAGACCAAACGCCCGCGCGTGTTCGCCGACGAGCGCCTCGTCGCGCAGGCCGACCCGTGTCAGGCCCGCGCCGTCACGCTCGCCCGCCAGTGCCGCGGACTGGTCATGCACGGCCCGCCCGGCACCGGCAAATCGCAAACCATCACCAACATCATCGGCGACCACCTCGCCCGCGGGCAGCGCGTCCTGTTCGTCTGCGACAAGCGCACCGCGCTCGATGTGGTGTCGAATCGACTCGAACATCTGGGCCTGGCCAGCTTGTGCGCCCTGGTGCACGATCCGCGGCGTGATCAGAACGATCTTTACAAGAGCATCCGCGAACAACTGGAGAATCTCGCCGAGGCGCGCAGCGATGCGAACGCCGAGCGGGCGCTGGCGAAGACCGATGAGGAGCTGCAGAAGATTCACAGCGAACTGCACGCCCACTGGCGCACGCTCATGCAGCCGGGCCACGAAGGCGCGGCGGGGTTTCATCAGCTCATGGGTCAGTGGATGTCGATCACGCCCGACGAGCCGGTGACGCTGCCGGCGGAAGCCGCGGCGGCGGTCACGCCCGACATGGTCGAAGCACACGTCACGGATGTCACGACCGTGCTCGAGCATGCGCGGCGGGTCGGGTATCCGACGAATCCGTGGCGACAGTGTGCGGGCGTCGCGCTGGGCGATTTTCTGGCACGGCCGATGGCGGACGTGCGCGCGGCGATGAGCGACTGCGTGACGGCGGCACGCGCGGCGGATGCGACCCCCGGAGGTTTGCCCTTCGATGTCGCGCCGCCGATCGGCGAGCAGGCGGCGGCGCGGGCGGCGATCGCGCCCGAGTTGCGCAAAGTGATGTCGCACATTCCGCCGGCGCCGCGCAAAGGTTGGGCCGAGGCGACGCCCGCCGCGCGGCTGACCGCCAAGCAGAAACTCGCCGATGCTCAGCCGCATGTCACAACCTTCCTGGCGGCCCCGCTGGAGAGCGAACTGGCGATGATCGCCCGCGAGATGCGGCTGAGCATTGCGGACGTGGCCCGGCACATCGGCGCGCTCGATGCGTATCTGAGCATCGCGGACAAGTGGTACGCGCTGCTGTGTTTGGGCGCGAAGAAGGCGGCGGGACTGACGCTGCGGCCGTTCGGATTGAGCGTCGATGCGGCATCAGCGGAGCGGCTCAAGACGTTCCTGCAAGGCGTGCGCGCCCGCATGGTGCTCACCGCACTGCATGCAGAGCTGACGCATCAGACGCCCGTTTCGCCGCAGCTCGATGACGCGACGCTCGAGCGGTGCATCATCGATCACACCGCCGTGCTCGATCTGCTGACGCGCGTCGACGGCGAAGCGGCGCTCAAGTCATGCGCGAAGGCGATCTTCGAGGCGATGGCGCAGGCGGAGGCGCCGGCCGTCGAGCCGCTGATGGTCGGACTGGAGGCGTCGCCCAAGCGGGCGGCCGCGCTCGAGGCGCTGTTCGCCCGGCTGCGCGGAACGAAGCTGTTCACGGTCGCGTGGTTGGACAAGGCGTGGGGTCATGTGCTGGCGGGTCAGACGATCGGCGACGATGTGGCGGCGCTGGCGGAGTCGCTGGATCATCTGGAGGGCGTGCTGCGCGTGCGGGACGGATTGGCGGCGCTGCCGCAGACGATGCGCGATCTGGTCAAGCCGCTGATTACAGCCGGCTCGCGCGTCGAGCCGGGGCTTGCGGTGTTGCGAAAAGCCGGGTTTGCCGCCGAAATCGCCCGGCGGCTCAAGAGCGATGCGAACCTGCAGAACATCGACGGCCAGCGCATCGAAGCGAGCTTCACGCGCTACCGCCAGCTCGATCAACATAAGAAGACGCTGGTGCGCGACGCGGTCGTGCATCGGTGGCTGAGCGTGCAGAAGGAGCGGCTGCTGGCGTCGACGGGCTCTCGGCTCAACAGCGTCGGCGCAGACATGAAGCGCCGCCTGACGATGCGCGGGCGCAATGCGCTGCGCCTGCGGCAGGTCGTCGCGCTGGGCGCGACGGTCGAGGGGGGCGATCCGCTCATGGACCTGCGGCCCGTGTGGATGGCGAGTCCCGAGACGGTCGCGCAGGTGTTCGGGCGCACGCCGGTGTTCGATGTCGTCGTGTTCGACGAAGCTTCGCAGTGCCGATTGGAGGAAGCGCTACCCGTGCTGACGCGGGCGAAGCGCGTCGTCATCGCCGGCGACCCGAAGCAGCTTCCGCCCACGCGGTTTTTCGAGTCCGCCGTCGTCGCCTCCGAAGCGGAGGAAATCGAAAACGAGGAGCAGCTTTTCGAATCGCAGACGGGCGAGATCGAGGACCTGCTCACGGCGGCGCTGAGTCTGGAGGTGCAGTCGTGCTATCTGGACGTGCACTACCGCTCGAGCAATTCCGATCTGATCGCGTTCAGCAACGATCAGTTTTATCACAGCCGGTTGCAGCCGATTCCGGGGCATCCGAATAACCGCACGCGCTACGCCCCGCTGACGCTCTACACCGCCGGCGGCATCTACAAGGATCGGACAAACCCGGCGGAGGCCCAGCGCGTGGTGCAGATCGTGCGCGATCTACTGAAGCGGGCGAGTCCGCCGTCGATCGGCATCGCGTGCTTCAATCTTTCGCAGCGCGACTTGATCGTCGAGACGCTCGACGCGGCGGCGATGGAGGATGCCCAGTTCGGGCGACGGCTGGCGGAGGCGCGGCAGCGGCGCGGCACGGCTTCGTTCGAGGGCTTGTTCGTCAAGAACCTGGAGAACGTGCAGGGCGACGAGCGGGATCACATGATCATCAGCACGACGTACGGCCCGGACGAAAAGGGCCGATTTTACCGGCGATTCGGCCCATTGGGCCGCGCCGGCGGGGGGCGGCGGCTCAACGTGCTCGTCACGCGGGCGCGCGATGAGGTGCATCTGGTGACGAGCATCCCGGCGGAGATCTACCGCGCCCTGCCGCCGATTCCGCCGGGGCAGGCGCCGACGGGCGGGTATCTGCTCTTTTCGTATCTGCATTACGCGGAGCGGCTCGCCGAGTTGTACGAACAGCAGTTCCGGATTCTCGAAGCGGCGCGCACGGCGGAGAAGGCGCAGGTGTTCGTGCGGTCCAGCGCGTTCCCCTCGAAGTTCGCGGCGGCGACGGCGCATCATCTGGCGGGCGCGCACAACGTCGGGTCGGATGTGCACTGGGGCAACGACGGGTTCTGCGTGGACATGGCGCTGCATCATCCGGTGCGGGCGGAGGACCGGACGCTGGGCGTGCTGTGCGACCTGACGCGCTTCGAGAAGGCGGAGGACCCGATCGAATGGGAGGCGTTCCGCACGATGGTGCTCGAGTCGCAGGGCTGGACGCTGCATCGAGTGTGGACCCCGCAGGTGTATCGCGATCCGACGGGCACGATGAACCGGATCATCCGCGCGGCGCATCAGGTCGTCACGCAGCAGGATGAGGAAAACGGCGTGATCCGCACGGAGACTTGAGCGCGCGTGAAGGCACGGGGGCACTGAAGTGCCCCCGCCTTTGGTGAAACGGGGCGTTGCGGTTAATCTACCGGCTCTATGTCGACATTGACCCTCAAGAACGGCCGCGTGATTGATCCGGCGTCGGGCCTCGACGCGGTGACGGACATCACGCTTTCGGCTGGAAAAGTCGCCAAAATCGGCAAGGTGGCCAAGCCGACCGGTCCGGTGTTCGACGCGTCGGGCTGCCTCGTGAGCCCCGGCCTGATCGATCCGCACGTGCACTTCCGCGAGCCGGGGCAGGAGGAAAAGGAAACGATCGCCACGGGCGCCGCCAGCGCCGTTCATGGCGGGTTCACGAGCGTGTGCTGCATGCCGAACACGCGGCCCGCGCTCGACGACGACGGGCGCATCGAATTCGTCTACAAGCAGGCGGCGAAGGCGGACCTGTGCAACGTGTATCCGGTGGGCGCGATCACCAAGGGCCGCAAGGGCGAGGAGCTGGCGGAGATCAACCTGATGGCGCGCAGCGGCGCGGTGGCGTTCAGCGACGACGGCATCGCGGTGGCCAGCGCGTCGGTGATGGCCAAGGCGCTGCGCTACATCGCCACGACCGGCCGACCGATCATGCAGCACTGCGAGGAGCCGTCGCTCACCAAGGGCGGGGTGATGAACGCGGGATTGCTGGCGACGCGGTTGGGACTCGGCGGCTGGCCGGCGGTGGCGGAGGAACTGATCATCCAGCGCGACGTGATGCTCAACGAATCGATCCGCTGCGCGTATCACGTGCAGCATCTGACGAGCGCCGGCGGCGTCGACATCGTCCGCCGGGCGCGCAAGGCGGGCCAACCCGTGACCGCCGAGGCCTCGCCGCATCATCTGCTATTGACGGAGGACGCCTGTGCCGAGTATGACACCAACGCGAAGATGAATCCGCCGCTGCGGACGAAGGCGGACATCAAGGCGATCATCAAGGGCATCAAGGACGGCGTCATCACGATCCTCGCCACCGACCACGCCCCGCACACGCGCGAGGAAAAGGAACTGGAATTCGCCAGCGCCCCCTTCGGGATCATCGGCCTGGACTGCGCCCTGCCGCTTTACGCCCTGGCGCTGATCGACTCGGGCGCGATCGACTGGGCGGCGATGCTGGCGATGATGACGATCAATCCCGCGAAGCTGTGCGGGCTGCACGGCAAGGGCACGCTCGCCGAGGGAGCGGATGCGGATGTGACGATCATCGATCCGAAAGAGACATGGACCATTGATGTGAACGCGTTCGAGAGCAAGTCGCGCAATTGTCCGTTCGGGGGATGGAACGTGACCGGGCGCGCGATCGCGACGATTGTCGGCGGGAAGATCAAGATGAATCGCGACGCGGATCGCATTCGATGATGTAAAGCCGCGACCGGCGGTCGCGCTCTTTTTGTATGGTTGTCCACGTTTGGCGGAGCGCGACCAGCGGTCGCGGCTTTACAGGGAGTCACGCATGGCGCGGACATTGGGTTATCACGTCGTCAAATCCGGTTATGGGTTGTGGCTGCCGGGTGATGAGCGCGGGCATTGGTCGGATGCGTGGGATGAACAGATCGGATATGTCGAGCCCCATGTTTTGCATGCCGGCGATGCGGTGCGGCAGCGCATGGCGGCGGAGCGCATGAAGCACCCGCCGGTTCGGCTCGACGCGATGATGTTGTTGTGGGTGTCGCAAACCATCGCGCGATGTTGTGAGGAGTCGCCGTGGCGAATCGCCGCCGCTTCGATCGAACCGACGCACACGCATCTGCTGATCACGTATTCGGGGACGGATATCGACCGCACGACGAAATGGCTCGCGGATCAGACGACCAAGGCGGTGCATCAGCACACGCGGCATGTCGGACCGATCTGGGCAAAGGGCAAATGGTGCTCATTCGTGTACGACGCGGCGTATTGGAATCACATCGTCGATTACATCGAACGCCACAACATCCGTCGCGGTGTCGGAGCGCGGCCGTACGCATGGGTGACCCCCATGCGAATGCCCGACGTGTAAAGCCGCGACCGGCGGTCGCGCTCTTTGTAGGGTTGTCCACGTTTGGCGGAGCGCGACCGGCGGTCGCGGCTTTACATGGGGGGTTGATCAGCGATTTTGATGAGCATTTCGACGGCTTGTTCGACCCAGCCGGAGTCCCAGTGGTGGCGGCGCTCCGGGCCGTCCGCGAATTCGTGGGGGATCTGAAGCTGATCGAGCAATGTGTGCGCCCGCTGCATGTCGTCACGGAAATGGTCGTACCCGAGCAGGGCGAGGCGTTCGCGGCGGTGGAGGATACGGGCCTTGTCACGGAAGGCGCGGGGCAGGGCGTAGAGGTCGAAGTTCTGCTGAGTGCCGAAGATCGGGCCCATGCCGTAATTGTCGGGCGCTTCCTTCATGAGCGGCGCGTCCCATGCGGCGGCGGCGTCGAACAGATCGGGGAAGCGGATCGCCAGACTCATCGCGCCCCAACCGCTCTTGGAAAAGCCCAGCAGCAGGCGCTGCTTGGCCTGCGGATAAAGCTCATCGACGGCGGGGACGATGGCCTTGACCATGTAGCTTTCCTGCTGCAGGTCGGCGCTGGACGGATGATTGGCGTACCAGGGCAGCGCGGTGAACGTCGGCGCGACGACGAGCAGGTTGTACTTGCTTTGCAGGTCGAGGCGCTGGACGGTGGTGAACCCGTCGCCGAACTGTTCGCCGCGGCCGGCCTCGACAGGCAGGACGAAGAGCACGCGCATCGGCTTGGCGGCGTCGAAGGGTTTGTCGGGTGTGAGGATGCGCAGCGTGTTTTCACCGGGCTGAAAACGCGAGCGGAGAATCACGGTCGTGACGTGCCCTTCCTGTTTTTTGTCACCGAGTTCGAAGGCGGGCGTGATGATCGGGCCGGCGGCTTCGGGGGCGGCGACGGGCTTGGGCGGCATCGGGCCGAGGTCGGCGGTTTGATTGGCGCCGGTGACGGGGGGCGTCACGGGGGCGGGGGTTGGGGTGGGCGTCGGGGGCGGTGTCGTTGGTGCGGGTGTTGGCGCCGCTTCGCGGCTGCCGCTAACGGGAGGTGCGGGCGCCTGCGGGGGATTGAGTTGGGCGAGCATGGCGCGGACGGCGTCGGAGGTCGCGCCGGTGCCATGCTCTTCGAGGAAACCGTCGAACAACTGCTGCGTCTGACGGCGGCGCTCGTCGAGCGTCAGACCCGAGCGATTGATGTCAAAAAGGTCCGCGGTCAGGAGCCAGAAATCGCCCACGGCCGCCGCCTCCGGCTGATCGAGCGCCTTGGTGCGACGCGCGGCGGAGCGCAGGCGCGACAGTGATCGGTCGACCGCCGGGTCGGCGGGCCAGCGCTGGACGATGGCGTACAGGGCCTGCATCTGCATCGACAGGGCGTGCATATGCAGCGGGCCGGTCTGGGTGATCATCGCAAGCTGCGACGCATCATCGGCCAGGTCGTTGAGCTGCTTTTTGACCGCGGCTTCGTCGGCCGCGGGACCGGGCATCAACATGGCCTTGCGCATGCGGGCCAGAAGCGCGGCCTCCTGCGAATTAGAGACGACGAAGAGGTTCGGGTCGGTCGCATCGCCCGTCGCGTTGGCCCCCGCCGGCGCGTCGCCGGGCGAGGCGTCGTCGAGATTCGGCGGCGTGAGCGGGTCGGCGAGCCCGCTCTTGATCTGCTTGCTGGGCGGCTCGGGCGTGAGCGGATCGTGGATCGGGCCGCTCTTGATCTGCGCCGTCGCGGCGGCGATGAGCAGCGGCACGATCAGCAGGGCGTTACGGACACGCAACATGAAAAGCTCCCTGTACGGCAAGGTCACCCCATTGTACCGCGCGATCCACTTGAATGTGCAGCGCTATAATCGAGCGATGCGATACCGACAGGTATTGCACAGGGTCGTCCCGGATTGACATCAAATCACCACGGATGGATAACGCTCCCCATGACACGCCTCGCACGGACGCGCCAACATTTCGAACCGCAGCGCATTGAGATCGGCAAGCTTTTCGACAAGCTTCCGCCGCACTCGATCGAAGCGGAGATGAGTCTGATCGGTTCGCTGATCATGGCGGGGACGGAGAACGTGCACATCGTCGGCGAGGTGATGCAGGCCATCAAAAGCCCCGCTGATTTCTATCAGCCGCGTCACGCCCAGATTTACGAATGCCTGCTGGAGCTTTACGACCAGCACCAGTCGATCGACCTCGTGCAGCTCATGCAGCGTCTGCGCGACCGGCAGGCGGACGAAGCGGTGGGCGGGATCGATTATCTGGTGCAGCTCGCCGAGTCGGTGCCGACGTCGACGAACGCGCCGCACTACGCGCGGATCGTGCGCGACAAGGCGAAGCTGCGCGGGCTCATCAATGCGGCGGGGACGATTCTGCATGAGGCCTACGAGTCCGCCGAGCCGCCGAACCTCATCCTTGATAAGGCCGAGAAGCTGATTTTCGACATCGCGCAGTTCGCCACGACCGACGAGGCGGCGGCGCTGAGCGATCTGGTGCATCAGACATTCGAGGCACTGGAGGCGCGTCGCGAAGCGGGCGGGTCGATCACGGGGCTGCACACCGGATACTACCAGCTTGACGAAATGCTCAGCGGGCTTCAGCGCGGCGAGATGATCATCCTCGCGGCTCGCCCGTCGATGGGCAAAACCGCGCTGGCCTTGAACATCGCCGAGCATATCGCCGTGGATAATCGTCAGCCCGTGGCGGTGTTCAGCATCGAAATGGGCAAGCAGCAGCTCGCCGAGCGTCTGCTCAGTTCGCGGTCGGGCGTCGATGCACAGCGCATGCGTCGCAACATGCTCAACGCCGACGACATCGGCCGGCTCCAGTCCGCCGGCGGCGAGCTGTCCGACGCCCCGATGTTCATCGATGACACGCCGGGCCTCTCCGTCCTTCAGCTTCGCGCCAAGGCCCGCCGACTCTACTCGCGCCATCAGATCAAGGCCATCATGATCGATTACCTGCAATTGATGACCAGCCCCGGCGCCGAGAGCCGGCAGAACGAAGTGGGCGAGATCAGCCGCGGCGTCAAGGCGCTGGCGCGCGAACTCAATGTCCCGGTCATCTGTCTGTCGCAGCTGAATCGAAACCCCGAGGGCCGCGAGTCCAAGAAGCCGATGTTGAGCGATCTTCGCGAATCCGGCTCGATCGAACAGGATGCGGACGTGGTCATGATGCTCCACCGCGAAGACTATTACCATCACGATGACGAATGGCGGGCCGAAAACCCCGACAAAGTCGGCGTGGCGGAACTGATCATCGCCAAACAGCGCAACGGACCCACCGGCACCGTCCCCCTCCAGTTCGACGGAAAGACGACGCGCTTCAACAATCTCGCCCGCGGCTACAGCGACATCGAGTAGCCCTCGCACATCCCGATCAGCCCGCGTAGACTATCCGCCATGAAACGCGTCCTGATCATCGCCAATCTCAACAAGGAAGAGGTCCACAAGGCCCTGGCGAAATTCCGCCCGTTCCTCGAGGGCCGCGCGCACATCGTCGGCGAACTGGACGTGTACGAAACCGACCCCATCACCCACGAAGCCGACCTCGCCGTCGTGTTCGGCGGCGACGGAACCATGCTCGGCCTCGCCCGCCGCATCGTCGACGCCGGCATCCCCGTCGTCGGCGTCAACTTCGGCAAACTCGGATTCCTCGCACCCTTCCGACTCGACGAAGTCCGCGATCGATGGGACGACATCGCCGCCGGCAAGCTCCCCGCTCGTCAACGCGTCATGCTCGAAGCCACCATCACCGAAACTGGGGCCGACAAGCCGCACTTCCGATCCCTGGGCACCAATGACTGCGTCGTCACCGCCGGCCCGCCCTACCGCATGATCGAACTCGAACTGACCATCAACCCCGACCACCGCCCCGCCGCCGCCAATATCTTCTCCGGCGACGGCGTCATCGTCGCCACACCCACCGGCTCCACCGCCTACAACCTCTCCGCCGGCGGACCCATCGTCGCCCCCGATGTCGAATCCCTCGTCGTCACCCCCGTCTGCCCGCACACCCTCTCCTTCCGCCCCACCGTCCTGTCCACCGAAGACCTCATCCAACTCCGCGTCCTCCGCGTCAACGATGGCACAACCGTCGTCCTCGACGGCCAGGTCTCCGCCCCGCTCCACGCCGGCTCCGTCCTCACCATCCGCGCCTACCCCAAACGCCTCAACGTCATCGCCAACCCCAACTCCGGCTACTGGAAGACCCTCGCCGAAAAAATGCACTGGGCCCGCCGCCCACGCTTCGAATAACCCACCCCCCGGCCCGCCTCGCTTCAGCGAGGCGGGACCCCCCCACGTCAAATCCCCATTCGCACCGGCGCGGCAACCCCACCGCTTTTCGCCCTCCCCGTGCGCCCCCCTTCCCATCTCAAAATCGCACCTTTTCGCGCACCACGCCGTCACAACGCGCGCCTCCGCACGCCCGTGCGCACCGGCGCGACCGGCTCCGTCACCCCCATGCGCGCCTTTCCACGACTTATATCAACTCATGCGCACCGTCGCGTCCGATTCGCCATCCCCGTGCGCGAAAAGCGACACCACGATGCGCCAACCTCTGCGACATCCCATTTCGACCCACACCCCCGCGTGAGGGCCGTTCGACAAGCTCACGACAAGCACGCCGGCTCCGACTCCCCGCGGCTTACGATCAACTTCCGTTTTGCGCGGCAAGTCCGAGCCGGGCTGCCCTCAGCCCGGGGTTTTAATTCGATGGTCAAAATTGAACTTGAGCACGGCGCGATGATCTGATATCACCAATCACGAACAAGCGGTCCGGTGGACGCAACCAATTTTTCGGGGTCTCTGTGATGATCGACCTCTTGATGCCTGCCCTGCTGATCATGCTCGGCATCAGCATGATCATCGAAGGCAAACGGCTTCAACGTTTGAACGAACCCCGCAGCCGCGACCACCGGCGCGGAAAGCGGCTGCTGGTCGGCGCCGTGTTCTGCGGCGCAGTCACCTAGGTCCGGTTCAGATGTTGTCCGGGCCAGCCCGGACACGAAAGCCATGAAGAGGCACGACGCGAATGAAATGTCCGCCGCCAATCCACGCCCCGACCTATGATGCATACGGGTTCGTCAATTGGTCCGGGCAGGCCCGGACCTACGAAACTGTGTGAAGGCCGGGCGGTGTGCGAATTGACATGAGAATGCCCCGGCGGGTGGGTCGTTCGACAAGCTCACGACAGGCACGCCGGCGCGGAGTCCGCAGGGATCATGACACGGAAAAGGCAATGGACATGGTGGATCGTGTGCATGGTCGCACCGTGGTGCCTGCTGCCGCTGGCGGTGTGGGATCAGACGCCTCATCGATACGACTTTTTCATCGTCGGGTTCGTGACGATTGCGCCCGTCGTGGGCGCGATCGTCTTCAGCATCCGGCTGGGACTGCCGGAGTGGTGGAGATGCATCTCGCTCGTCGCCGCGACAATGGCGATCTACTCGATCGAGCTGCCCGCCATACTTGTTTGCATCTTTGTGCTGGGCGGCGGCGACCTGGGGCAATGACCGGGGCCGCGTCGCGGCCCGGCTATCGGCGCGAACGGCGGTGTTTGAGAAGGAGCAGGCCCGCAGCGAAGGGGATGAGCGTCGTCGGTTCGGGGGCGGGGGTGAGCAGGCCGTAGAGGGAGGCGTGGTTGACGTTGAACCAGATGAAGTCATTGTCGAAGTCGATGCCGTAGTAGCCGATGTGCTGTTCGTCTTCGGGGTTCACGGCGAGCATGCCGGCGCCGACCTGGCCGTCGATGGTGGTGCCGACGACGACCCACTTGTCATGCACATCGTCCCACCAGTACGGGGCGAGCTGCGATTCGGAGAGGCCGATGGCGGCGAGGGACGCTTCGTCGTAGTGAATTTCGAGTCGGACGAAGGCCTGCTCGGGAGAAGCGCCGTCGGCTTCGAGGGCATGCACGGCGGCCTGCACATCGTCATCGGCAAGCTGCACCAGCGACGACACCACGCCGAACGCCGTGCCCATCGCCGGCGGGCCGGTGAAGGGCGTGCTCGTCGCCGACGCCGCCACGGCGTCGAGCGCATCGTTGACCGCCGCCTGCGTCGCCCCGCCGTTCGAGGTGTACTGCGGCTTCATGAAACTCGGCGGATCGGTCGGCACGGTGTCGCCGGTCAGACTGACGATTTCGAACAAATCCGTCGCGGAGTCCATGCCGTCGATCGACCCGTCATTGCCGAAGTCGTACTCGTCGACGTACGACTCGGTGCGTTTGATGATGCCCTGGTTCTGCACGATCCAGTTGAAGGTCGTGCCGGTTTCGGTGGTTTTGTCGCCGCCGCTGTCGACGTAGGAGATGACTTCGACGGTCTTGAACTTGTCGGTGCCGAAGACGCCCAGCGGGGTCGTGACCTTTTCGCGGCCCAGATAGGAGATGGTCAGATCGAATGATCCGGCGAACGTCTCGAATCCCCCGCCGAATTCATCGGGGATTTCGTTCTCGCCTTCGAGTTGGCCCATGAAATGGATCGAGCCGCCTTCGGGGATGAGCTGGGTCGAAGTGAACGGATGGGGATCGAGGAAGTGGGTGAAGTCATGCGACGCATCGGGGTCGCCGCCGACGATGTCGAAAAGTCCATCGGCGTTGGAGACGTAGAAGCTGGGCTGGTCGACGGTCAGGGCGAGGTCGGCCTGCTGGCCGAAGAGGGTTCGATTAGTGGCCTGAAAGATGATGTCCTGCACGAACGGGCCGAACGAGGTCAACACGCCTTGGAAGTCCGTCTCGGTGCCGGAGTGGAGGAAGACCCAGTGGGTGTTTTCGTCGATGGGGACGGTGAAGGCCTTGGACACGGCGAAGGCGTGGCGGCTGATCAAAGCCAGCAACAAAGCGGCGATCAGCGCGAAACGGTTCGAGCAACGAGCGGCGGTGGTCATGGCGAATCTCCCGACGGATAGGTTCAACAAAGGAAGGCGATTTGTCCCGGCAGTTTGTCCCGTCAGGCGGATACTAACGGCATCCGTCGGCGTCATCAAGACAAGTTTGCGAAAATTTGGAAAGAATGACAAATATCACGGATTTCAAGCCAATTTTGAGGAAAACGGGCGGGATCCGGAACGGACACCGAAGCGGCCGCCGCTGATTCATCAGCCGCCCGGCGGCACGATCTATGATCAACCGAAGGCGGGTTTCATGAACGACACGCGACCGGAATTCTGGTTCTACGCCAAGCGCTATGGCTGGGGCTGGGGACTGCCCGCCCGGTGGGAGGGATGGGCTGTGCTGGTCGTCTGGCTTATCATGATCGGCGTCGGGGCGGCGTATTTCATCCAGCACGGGTTGACCGCGTTCTGGATCTTCATCGCGGTGATGATCGGCGTGCTGACGGCGATCTGTTTCTGGAAGGGCCAGAGGCCGCGCTGGCGATGGGGCGGGTCGGGTGATGCGGACGATGCACGAAAGGACGGTTGATCGATGGAACGGATCCTGATCGCGGTGGATTTTTCAACTTCGTCCCGTCACGTGGTCGACACGGGGGCGGCGCTGGCGAAGCGGCTCGGCGCGGCGGTGGTGCTCGTGCATGTGGAGCCGCCGGACCTGGCGATGGCGAGCGACGAGGTGAGTCTGGAGACGGCGATGGTGAGCGAAGCCAGTCGCATCCAGCAGGGCCACCGCGAACTTCAAAGCATCGCCGCGCGGCTCAAGGAGCAGGGCCTCTGCGTCACCGCTCATCTCATGCAGGGCCCGCCCGTCGATCGCATCCTCGAAGAAGCCCGGCGCTCCCAAGCCCAGCTCATCGTCATCGGCACCCACGGCCACGGCGCCGTCTACGAAGCGCTTATCGGCTCCATAAGCACCGGCGTCGCCCGCAAATCGACCTGCCCCGTCATGCTCGTGCCGCCCAATCGATGATGCGGCAACCAGACCGCGCACGCACCGTTTCGCTCAGGGCTGATCATCCCCAAACGCCGCGAGCTGACTCGACGATGCGCTGTGCACTTCGAGCCAGCGGCGCGCCAAGGCGTCGGCCTCGGCGGTCTGGTCGTGCGTCATGGCGTTGGCGAGGCGCGTGAAACTTTCGCTCGCCATCGGATCGTTCTGCGATGCGGCGAGGCGGTACCACATCGCCGCCGTCACCGCGTCGGGCGAAACGCCCTTGCCGTGTTCGTACATCTGGGCGAGGCGGAACTGGGCGCGACCGTTGTTCTGCTCGGCGGCGCGGGCGAACCAGCTCGCCGCGCGCGGCTCGTCGACTTCGACGCCCTGACCCTTCAGATACATCACGCCCATCATGCACTGCGCCGCCGAAAGATGCTGATCCGCCGCGCGCTCGATCCACATCGCCGCCGCCCCGTCGTCCTGCGTGACGCCCTGACCCTTGTGATACAGACACCCCAGCGCATATTGCGACTGCGCCACACCCTGATCCGCCGCGCGGGCGAACCACTTCGCCGCCGCCGCCTCATCGCGCTTCACCCCTCGGCCCGACAGATACATGAGTCCCAGATTGTTCTGCGAAGCCGCGTACCCCTGCTTCGCCGCCAGCGCGTACCAGTGCGCCGCTTCGCTGTCGCTCTGATTCACACCCCGGCCGCGCTCGTAGAGCACGCCCAGACTGTGCTGCGATGCGGCATGACCCTGCTCCGCCGCGAGCCGATACCAGTGAGCCGCCTCGTGCGGCGAGGGCTTGACGCCCGTGCCCGCATCGATCATCGCGCCGAGCATGTACTGCGCCGGGGCATGTCCCTGATCGGCCGCCGCACGGAAGAGCCGCAGCGCCCCCGCCACGTCGCGCCCGCCCGACTGACCGGCCAGCAGCATCACCGCGAGGTTGTGCTGCGACGGCGCGTAATTCTGATCCGCCGCGGCGGCGTACCACCGCCGCGCTTCGTCCACATCGCGCGTCACGCCGTCGCCTGAATAGCATATGAGTCCCAGATTGTTCTGCGCCGGCGCGAAACCCTGCGCCGCCGACTTGCGATACCACGCCGCCGCCGCCGCGTGATCGAGCGGCACGCCCCGGCCCTCGAAGCACATGACCCCCATGAAGAACTGCGCCTCCCGGTCCCCCGCCGCCGCCAGCGGCTGCCAATGTTTGAGCGCCTTGTCATAGTCGTGCCGCGCGTACGCCGAGTAACCGACGCCGACGCCCGACGTCGCGCAGCCGGCCGCGCTGATGAACAGCACCGTGATCAGCACCAGCCCGATGCCCACCCGTGAAACAAAACCCTTGATCTCGCACATCGCATCTTCTCCTGGATCGAAGCGCCGCATCGCGCCTCATTCTTTTTCATCGGGCGGATTCGCGCGTGCATTAACCGGCGGACCGGATAACATGGTCCAAATCAGCGGGAAATCGCTGGTAATGTGAGCCGTGTTGGGGTTGTGAACCACTTGCGGAGCCGCACCATGTCTGATGAGCAGATGCAGAAACTTCTGGACCAGATCGAAGCCGACCTGTTCGCCGGCCGCAAAATCCAGGCGATCAAAATCTACCGCGAACACACCGGCGTCGGCCTCAAGGAAGCCAAAGAGGAAGTGGAGAAAATCGAAGCGGGCCTGCGCGCCACTTCGCCGGAGAAGTTCGCCAAAGCGCCCGGCTGCGCCGCGATGATCGCGCTGATGATCCTGAGCGGCGCGGCACTGTGGGGCGTGCTGCACTGAGGTGCGCGGGGACTGAAGTCCCCGCGCCTTAGGGGAGAGGTCAATGGCGGAAGGTGCGGTGGCGCGGGAGGACCATGGTGGTCAGGAGGGCGAGGCCCATGAGGCCGGAGGCGGGGAGGGGGACGGCGACGAGCTGGAGGATTTGGCCGTTGCCGCCGGAGATGATGCGGGATTCGAAGTAGTTGGGGCCGAAGGAGGCCATGGTGGTGTCGAGGGTGAAGTGGGAGCCGAGGGTGATGGACGAGGCGGTCAGGACGTTGAAGGCGGAGCCGAAGGTGGGGGTGAAGCCATCGGTGAGGATGGCTTTGAGGATGCCGTCGAGGGAGGCGGCGCCGGAGATGGAGACGAAGTCATAGCCGACGCCGTCGACGGGGGAAAGGTCGCCCTGATCGGTGCCGTTGATTTCGATGTTGAGGGTGGCGTTCTGCTGCTGGGTGTAGGTTCCGGTGATGGTCATCTTGCCGGGGGAGTTGCCGGGGGAGTGGTTGGACCCGCCGGCGAGAGTGATGTTGCCGAGGACCGTGCCTTTGCCCTTGAGGGTTTTGCCGGAGGCGAGGGTATATCCGCCGGAGACGTTGGAGACGTCGAAGGTCGCGCCGGAGGCGACGTCGATCACGGCGGAGGTAAGCGAAGCGGAAGCGCCGAGGCGAAGCGTACCGGCGGAGACGGTGGTGGTTCCGGTGTAGGCGCTGGCGCCGCCGAGGACGAGGGTTCCGGAGCCGAGCTTGGTGAGGGAGTTGGCGGTGGTTCCGTTGCTGATGATGCCGCCGACGGTCAGGGTGTTGGATGAGACGGTGACGGAGCGTGTCGTGCCGGCGGCGGAGCCGAGGGAGACGGCGCCGGTGCCGAGGTCGAGGTTGTTGCCGATGGAGCCGGCGTAGGTGAAGTTGGCGTTCCAGGTCTGAGCATAGTTGGAGGTGGTGATGTTGCCGGCGGAGGTGTTGTCGAGGGTGCCGCCGGAGATAACGAAGGTGTTGGAGGAACTGCCGAGGGCGGAGGCGTTGTTGATGTTGAGGGTGCCGGCGGCGAGGGTGAAGGTTTTGCCGGAGCCACCGAAGGTGTTGGTCCCGCTGAGGGTCAGTTTGCCCGCGCCGGTTTTGGCGAGGTTGAACGCACCGGAGACGACGACGCCGACATTGGCGGCCGCGCCGGAGTTGAGGACGTCGAAGTTGCCGTCTTTGGCGAGGACGAGACTGAGGCGACCGGTGCCGACACCGACGTTGCCGGTGAAGGTCAGCGTGTTGGAAGTGGTGGTGGAGCCAATGAGGAGCAGGTCGGCGGCGTCACCGCCGCGTGCGGTCAGGGCGCCTGAGCCAGCGTTGCCGGTCAGAGTGATGGTGGCATTGGTGCCCGTGCCAGTGTTAATCGTGATGGTCGAGTTGGTGGTCGCGTTGAAGATCAGGTTGCCGTAGGTCTGATTGGCGCTAGTCGTAGTCAACTGTGCGGGAAGAGGTTTGCTCATTGAGACGGACGTACTGTCGAGGATCGCCGCGTCGTTCGTCAGCGGCTTGTTATCACCCGTCCAATTAACGCCGCTATCCATGTCCGTACCAGTGCCGTTGGTCCCCCCATCAAACGCCACCGCCGCGGCGTTCGCAGACGACACGATCGACCCCATGCCCAGGGCCATCAAACAAGTACAAACCATCCGCGTCCGGCTGGCAATCATGGCACGTCTCCAATTTTCGAAATCGTTGCGCGAACCAATTTTTCTCTGCCCGCTCAGGGAACGGACGACCGCATTGTCGCAGTACTTTGTCAGGAACGCAACAGTATTTTCCCTGATCGGCCAAGATTGATCTAAGTCCCATCGCCGGCGGGAAATCTGATAAAATATTCCCATGCTCACGCGTCGCATCATTCCGTGTCTGGACGTCAAGGCGGGCCGGGTCGTCAAGGGGGTGAACTTTCTGGGGCTGCGCGATGCGGGCGATCCGGTGGAGGTCGCGCGGCGGTACGACGAGCAGGGCGCTGATGAACTGGTGTTCCTCGATATCACGGCGAGCCACGAAAAGCGCGACATCATGCTCGATGTCGTCCGACGCGTGGCTGAGCAGTGCTTCATGCCCTTCACCGTCGGCGGGGGCATCCGCACGATCGACGACGTCACCGCGCTGATCCAAGCCGGGGCGGAAAAGGTCAGCATCAACACCGCCGCGGTCGTCAACCCCGCCATCATCGAAGAAACCGCCCGGCGGTTCGGTCGATGTGCGACCGTCGTGAACATCGACCCCAAACGTGTCACGCGCGACGGCAAGACGGTGTTCGAGGTGCATACGCACGGCGGGCGGACGCCGACGGGGATTGAAGCGATCGAGTGGGCCAAGCGCGTCGTCGAACTGGGGGCGGGCGAGATTGTGCTTACGTCGATGGACGCGGACGGGACGAAGGATGGATACGACCTGGAGATTACCGCGGCGGTGACGGCGGCGGTCGATGTGCCGGTCGTGGCGTCGGGGGGGTGCGGGTCGCCGCAGCATATGGTCGATGTGCTCAGGCCGCTGGCGGATGGCGGCGCGGGGGCGGATGCGGCGCTGGCGGCGAGCATTTTTCATTACAATGAATACACCATCGCACAGACCAAAGCGTACCTGGCGGAACGGGGGATTCCGGTGAGGGTGATTGAGGCGGTTGGGTGATGAAGGCAGCGGAAATTGGTCATTAGGCATTAGGTATTTGTCAATGGTCAATGAAGGGCAGGACGCGACCTCGCGAGATTCTCCGATATGGCCAATGACCATTACCTAATGCCTAATGACCAATTTCTTCTTCTTGGAATCGAATCATTACAGGAACCGTCCAAATGAGTGACACACCCGCACCGCAAATGCAACCGACCGGTCGGCTTCGCAAGTTCTGGGAGGCGGCGGTGAAGATGGAGGCGTCGGACATTCTGATTCGGCCGGGGCAGCAGGTGAAGTTCCGGCTGCGCGGGTCGCTGCGCAGCGCCGACGCCCCGGCGTTCACGAACGAGGAGTTCGACGCGGAAATCCGCGACATGCTCAACGACGAGCAGTGGCAGCAGCTTCATCATGCCGGCTCGGTGGACATGGCATACGCGCTGGATGCGGACAACCGTTTCCGCGTGAATATCTTCCACACGATGGGCCGCAAGGCCATCGCCGCCCGTCGCATCAGCTCCAAGATTCTCGGCTATGCCGACCTGCACCTGCCGCCGATCATGGGCAAGATCGCCGAGGCGCATCAGGGCATGATCCTGCTCTGCGGCGTGACGGGCTCGGGCAAGTCGACGACGATCGCGGCGATGCTCCAGCAGATCAATGAAACCCGCCCGTGCCACATACTGACGATCGAAGACCCCGTCGAGTACATGTTCAAGGACGCCAAGGCGCTGGTCAATCAGCGTGAGATCGGCATCGACGTGCCGAACTTCGCCACGGCGCTTCGCGCGCTGGTGCGCGAGAACCCCGACGTGGTGCTCATCGGCGAACTGCGCGACCGCGAGACGTTCGAGGCGGCGGTGCAGGCGGCGGAAACGGGCCACCTCGTCTTCGGCACGGTGCACGCATCAAGCTGCGCCGGCGCGTTCGGGCGCATCTACAACCTGTTCGAGCCGGAGGAGCGCGAGCTGATCCGCGACATGTTCGCGTATTCGATGAAGGCGATCGTGTATCAGCGGCTCCTCAAGACGATCAAGCCGGAGCTGCCCCGCGTGCCGACGGTGGAGGTCTTGCTCAACACGCCGATCGTGACGAAACTGATTCTCGAGGGCCGCGAAGTCGAGTTGACGGAAGTCATCCGCAACAACGAGGGCGAAGGGATGATCGACCTGAATTCCTCTCTTGTGGACCTGGTCAACAGGGAGTACATTCACCCGCGGACGGCGATGGAGGCGGCCCGGAACGTGGACGAACTGAAGATGCGGCTCAAGGGCATCACGACGCGCGGGACGGGATGAGGAAGACAGCGGTCAGAGGTCAGTAGCCGGAAGTCAGATCGAGTAGCAACATGATGCACACGCTGGCGGCGGACGCGATCGTACCGATGAGCATTACGAAAGTGGTGCTCATGACGGTGTTGCTGTTTGGTTGGGGCAAGTGGGCGGCGCTGGTGGACAAGGACGCGATGTTCTACTACCAGGGCCGGCGCAAGTGGAACGCGATCCAGGCCGGTTCGGGCGCGCTGGCGTTTTTGGCGCTGGTGATGATTCCGTTTTTCATCGTCGGGTTCCTGCTGTGCGTCTGCGTCCTGGGCGGTGCGGCGGCGGCGTACATCGTGACGCGCAATCGCAACGTGGACGAGGCCAAGCGGTGGCGCTTCGACAAGGAGACGCTGCTGGCGGCGTTCACGAAGAAGCAGGAGGAAAAGGCGCTGGCGCAGGCGACGATGAAGTTCCCCAAGCCCGCGGCGGGACTGGCGCAGGTGCCCAAATCCGACGACCCGATGTACGCGCCGCATCTTCTTTTCGAACAGATCATCACGCCCGCCATCGCCCGGCGCGGCGAGCGGCTGGACATCGCCGGGACCGAAGGCGAGTTCGCCGTGCAGGTGCACATCGACGGCGTGGGGTACAAGCTGACGAAGCTCGACGCGGCGCCGGCGGTGGCGATGATCGACTACCTCAAGGCGCAGTGCGGCATGGACACGACCGACCGCCGGCGCAAACAGACGGGCAAAACCAGGATCGAACTGCTCGAAGGCGGAGCGCACGAGCTTTCGGTTTCGACGGCCGGTTCGACGCAGGGACTGACCTGCACGATCCTCGTCGATCCGCGCAAGAGCGTGATCCGCCCGCTGGGCGAACTGGGCATGCTCGAATCGCAGTTGGAGCGGCTCAAGGGTGTGATCGGCACGCAGCGCGGGACGGTGCTGGTGGCGACGCCGGCGCATCAGGGCCGCACGACGACGCTCTACACGCTCGTGGGCCAGCACGATCCGTACACGCAGGACATTCACACGATGGAGTCGGCGATCGAGGCGGAGCTTGAAGGGCTCACGCAGAAGGTCGTCGAGCCGGACCAGCTCAGCAAGGCGCTTTCGTCGCTGCTCTTGCGTGAGCCGGGGGTGGTGATGGTGGCGTCGGTGCCGGATGCATCGACGGCTCAGGTGATCGCCAAGGCGGGGGCGGAAGGCGTACGCATCTACGCGGGCATCCGGGCGGACGATACGTTCATGGCGCTGAAGATGTGGCTCAAAGCCGTGGGCGATCCGGGCGTGGTGTCGCAGGGTTTGGCGGCGATCGTGTCGCAGCGCCTGATGCGCAAGCTCTGCACCGTCTGCCGGCAGAAGTACACGCCCGACGCGGAGGCGCTTCGCAAGATGAACCTCCCGGCGGACCGGATCAAGGAACTGTACAAATCCGGCGGGAAAGTGCTCATCAAAGGCAAGCCCGAGCCGTGCCCGAACTGTCAGGGCCTCGGATATCACGGGCGGCTCGCGGCGTTCGAGGTGATGGTCATCGACGACGACGCGCGCCCGCTGCTCAAAGCCGGCGACCTGGAACAGCTCCGGGCGCATCTGCGCCGCAACAAGATCATCTATCTCCAGGAAGCCGCCCTCGCCGCCGTCGTGCAGGGACACACGAGCATCAGCGAAGTCATGCGCGCCATGGGTCAGCAGCAGGAGGGAAGCTAAGCCATGCTCAACCTCGCCATCATCCTCATCCTCGGATTCATGATCTACTGGTACGGCTCGCAGGGCGTCTTCTCCGCCCTGCTGCACCTGTTCATCACGATCCTCGCCGGCGTGATCGCCTTCGCGCTCTGGGAGCCGCTCGTGTACGGTTGGCTCCTCAATCGCATGCCCGACTCGGCATGGGGCGTCGGCCTGCTGCTGCCGTTCGGTTGCGCCCTGATCGCCCTGCGCGTTCCCTTCGATCAGTTCATCACGGGCAATCAGGACTTTCACAACATGGTCCAGCGCGGCGTCGGGGGATTCCTCGGGTTCCTCGCCGGCGTGCTGACCTGCGGCATGCTCGTCATCGGCCTGCAAATGACCGGCATCTCGAGTCTGCTCGGCTACAGCGGATGGGACCTCAACGAAGCGGGACAGCCCGAGCGGACGCAGAAACTGCTCATCCCCGTCGACTCGGTCGCCAGCGGGTTCTTCACCTTCCTGAGCCGCGGCGCCTTCGCACCCATCACCGGGCATGCCCGGCTCGGCACGTACCATCCGAACATCGCCATCGAAGCGTCGCTGTTCACCCAACCCGCCTTCGAACCCAGCCGCAAAGCCCTGCGTCCCGACAACGTGTCGCTCATGAGCGACAAGGGCTATTTCGCGCTCGCCGGCGAGTTGCCCAAGTCGCTCGCCGCACGGATTCAGCAGACGCCCGATGTGCAGACGGTGATCATCGGCACGGACGTGCAGCTTCAGGTGCAGGGCCGCGCCGGTGCGGCGGACGGCGACGCGACGTTCCGCGTGGCCCGACGGCAGATCATGCTCGCCTACGACGATCCCTACGCCCCGGCCGGGACGACGCGGACCGTCTTTCCCGTGGCGTACATTCAGAACGGCGAGCTTAAGGCGCTGGCGCTTCAGGGCGAGTATGCGTACTCGGCCCCGTCGGTGGCGGATACGAAGATTCACTTCGTGTTTCAGATTCCCGCCAAGGCCACGCCGCTGTACCTGAACATGAAGGAGACGCGCCTGATGCTGCCGGAGAAGCCGGCGGCGGACGTGGCGGCGGCGGACGGGCTGATCTACTACGTCAACACCGTCCCCGTGGCGACCAATCCCAATACGAACACCAATCCGACCGCCGGCGGCTCGGAGGAAGAGCCCCTGCTGGTCGTGTCGGACGTGTTGCCCTTCACGATCAACCGCAACGTGCTCAACTCCAACAACGTCACGACGGACGGCGACTCGGTCGTGGCCGGCCGGGCACGCATCCGCAAGGAAAAGGGCCGCCCCGGCGAGGGCCTGGCCGTCAACAAAATCCACCACGCCGAGAGCGCCAAGATCGTCCGCGCCAACCTCGGCCAGCAGGGCGACGCCAAGAGTCTCCTCGGGCAGATCATGCAGGTCGCCACCGCCAAAACGCAGGCGCCCACCATCGTCGACTCCGACGGCAAAGTCTATTTCGCCATCGGCTACGCCATCGTCCAGCCCGGCGGGCTCATCCTCTCGATCAACCCCAATGAAACGCTCCGCGCCCTGAGCCAGATCGAAGAACTGGGCTCCGCCAGCGCCGAAGATAAAATCGTCCTGTACTTCCAGGCGCCCATCGGCGTCTCCATCGCCCGCTTCGACCTCGGCGGCGCCAAAAGCACCCGCGTCGACCCCCCGCTCAAAGTCGAATGATCGCCCCCCGTTTAGCGACGCCGCTCGCGGCGGGTTCTTCTTACGGGTCAACACGGAAAGCACGCCGCAAGCGGCGTCGCTAAACGCGTCGGCTTGTCAGCGCGACAGCAGTCGTCCGACGAAGTCGATATCGACGTCGCCGCGGACGAATTTGGAGTTGTTCATGAGGCGCTGGTGCAGCGGGATGGTGGTCTTGATGGGCCCGATCTCAAATTCGCGCAGGGCGCGGAGCATGCGGGCGATGGCTTCGTCGCGCGTGGGGGAATGGACGATGAGCTTGGCGATCATCGAATCGTAATTGGGCGGCACGCGGTAGTTGGCGCAGCAGTGCGTATCGACGCGGACGCCGAGGCCTCCGGGCGGGTTGAACGTGTCGAGCAGGCCCGGCTGAGGGGCGAAGTTGCGGTCGACGTCCTCGGCGTTGATGCGGCACTCGATCGAGTGCCCGCTGATCTGAATCTGCGACTGTTTGAAGGGCAGCTTCATGCCCGCGGCGACCTGAATCTGCGTCTTGACGATGTCCACGCCGGTGATCGCTTCGGTGACCGGATGCTCGACCTGCACGCGCGTGTTGACTTCGAGCAGGTAGAACTTCTTGGTGGCGTCGTCGACGAGGAACTCGACGGTGCCGGCGGAGTAGTAGCCCGCCGCCTTGCAGAGCCGGACCGCGGATTTGCACAGCGACTCGCGCACATCCTTGGGCAGGACGGGGCAGGGCGCTTCCTCGATGAGTTTCTGATGGCGGCGCTGCATGGAACAGTCGCGCTCATAGAGGTGCACCACGTTGCCGTGCGTATCGCCGACGATCTGCACCTCGACGTGCCGGGCGCGTTCGAGGAATTTTTCGATGTAGACCCGGCCGTCGCCGAACGCCGCCTCGGCCTCGGTCATGGCCGAGCGCAGTCCCGAGCGGAGGGCGATGTCGTTATGGGCGACGCGCATGCCGCGCCCCCCGCCGCCGGCGGCGGCCTTGATGATGACGGGATAGCCGATCTCGCGGGCGATCGTGATCGCTTCGTCTTCGTCGCCGACCTTGTCCTTGGAGCCGGGGAAGGTCGGGACCTTGTGCTTGACCGCGAGCTTCTTGCAGGCGACTTTGTCGCCGAGCAGTTGCATCGCTTCGACGCTCGGGCCGATGAACTCGATCTTGCACGAGCGGCAGACCTCGGCGAAGTGGGCGTTTTCCGCGAGGAACCCGTAGCCGGGGTGAATGGCGTCAACGTTTGCGACTTCGGCGGCGGCGATGATGGAGGCGATGTTCAGGTAGCTGCCGGACGAAGGCGCCGGCCCGATGCACACCGCCTGATCCGCCAGCCGCACATACCGCGACTCGCGATCGGCCTCCGAGTACACCGCCACGGTCTGAATCCCCAGCTCACGCGCCGCCCGGATGATCCGCAGCGCGATCTCGCCTCGATTTGCAATAAGAATGCGGCTGAACATGGTTGAGTAGGTTTCAGGTATCAGGTGTCAGGGATCAGCAATGACAAGAAGCGACGGCGACATCCGAGCGGCACTGGGCGACGCCTCAGGTGTTGGCTCACACCTGACCGCTGACGCCTGACCGCTTGAACTCAATGGGGCCTCACCATGAACAGCGGCTGGCCGTATTCGACGGCCTGGCCCGTGTTGACGAGCATCTTTTCGATGGTGCCGCTGACCTCGGCCTTGATTTCATTGAACACCTTCATCGCCTCGACGATGCAGACGACCGTATTGGCGTCGACCGGCGAGCCGACCTTCACGAACGCCTCGGCATCGGGCGACGGGGCGGCGTAGAACGTGCCCACCATCGGACTGGGAATCGGAATCAGCCCGTCATCGACCGGCTTGGCCGCCGCCGGGGCGGCGCCGCCCGCCGCGACAGCCGGGGCCGCCGCCATCGGCATCGGGGCCGCCATCATCGGCGCCGGCGCAAGCTGCTGCACGATGCCGGTCGCGCCCCGTTTGAGCGTCACCTGCTCGTCCTTGTCGCGCAGGTCCAGTTCCGACAGTTCGTTGTCCGTCATCAGCTTGATGAGCTGTTTGAGTGTCTTCAGGTCAATCATGTCGTCGTTTCACCAAAAGTCGGACTGCGGTCCGGATCGCCCGCCGTCGAAAGTTCGGATTGCGTGTTTACCTCGCGTTAATCATCGCCGATTCCATCGTCGTGGGCAAGCTGCAAAGGTTCCGATGACCCTTGTCCGTCACGAGGATGTCGTCCTCGATCCGCACGCCGCCGAGGCCCGGTATGTAAATGCCCGGCTCGACCGTCACCACATGCCCCGGCTCCAGCACGTCCTTGCTCTTGGCCCCGAAGCGGGGTTGTTCGTGAATCTCAAGCCCGATGCCGTGACCGAGCCCGTGGCGGAATTGCTTGTCGTACCCCGCCTTCTTGATGAGGTTCCGCGCCACCGCGTCGATCTCGGCGCAGGTCTTGCCCGGGGCGATGGCGTCGATCGCCGCCGCGTGCGCCGCGCGCACGATCTCGTAAATCTCCGCGATCTTCTTCGGGAACCTGCCCACGACCAGCACGCGGGTCATGTCGCTGTGATACCCGTTGTACAACGCGCCGAAGTCGACGAGCAGCGGAGAATTTTTCTTGAGCTTGACGTTCTGAGGCAGGTAGTGGTTGATCGAGCTGTTGGGACCGGCGCCGACGATCGTCGAAAACGACGGCCCGTCGCCCCCGCCGCTGCGCATGTTAAATTCGAGCTGCGCCGCGATCCGCCGCTCCGTCATCCCCACGCGAATCTGTTTCTTGAGTTTGAGAAACGCCGCCTCCTGAATGGCGATCGCCTTCCTGATGAGCACCAGCTCAGGCGCATCCTTGACCGCGCGCTGCTCGATGAGCCAGCCGGTGACGGGCTTCATCGCCTTCGCCCCGATCTGCTTGGCGACGGCTTTCTGCTGCGTGAGCGTCAGATGCTCGCCCTGCACGCCCACCGCCTTGAGCTTCTTCTTGCCGACGACTTTGCCCAGCTCTTCGCTGAGCGAATTCTTGCGCATGATCGAACGGGCGTAGGCGAACAGGTCGATAAGCTCTTCATGGAAGCGGTGGTCGGAGAAGATGACCACATCATGGTGCGTGACCAGCGCCCAGGCGTCCTCCCCGCTGAACCCGGTCAGGTATCGGATATCGCGCGGCTCGACAACCAGCAGGCCGTCGAGCTGGTGGTCCCGCATCTTTTCCCGCAGCAGCGCCAGCCGGGCCGCCAGATGCTTGGGCCAGCGGCGTGAGGATGTCTTGGTCGATTTCATGGGGCGGAATTATACCGGTTGACCAGCCGGGGGGCGACTCGACGAAGCGGTCAGCGCTCCATCGGGATTTCCCACGGGTTGCGCATCGACAGGGGTTTGCCGAGGACTTCCATGAGGATGATCGCTTCGCGGGCACGCTGGCGGTCGAGTTTGGCGACGAGGGGGTGGACCTTGCGGCGTTCGGGCATGGCGGCGTCGGCGACGTGGCGGTGCACCTGCTCGTCGGCACCCGGGGCGTCGCGGTGGACCGCCATGCGTGATGCTTCATCGCGATCGAACTGGGCGGCCCGCTTCGCTTCCGCCGCACGGCGCTGGCGCTCGAGCTGGCGCTGCTGCTCCTCGCGCTGGCGGATTGCCTCAAGGTTCCGGCGCTGAAGTTCGTCCGCCGCCCGCTGCACCGCCTGCTGGCGCTGACGGGCGAGTTCGTCTTCGGTGGGCGCGACCTCTTCGAGCACGATCACCGAGCGCGGCTTCTCCTGCGCCCGCGGCGCCGGACGGGCCGGCGACTGACCCTGCTCCTTCTGCCGCGCCATCTCCTGAAGCTGACGACGCCGCATCTCCGCCAACTCGTTGAGCCGCTCACGCACCGACTTGGCCCGATCCCCCGACGTCGAGCGACCCGCATCTCCCGACCCGCGCGAACGCGGCGGGGTCTTCGGAGCGTTCTTGTTCGCCTGACTATTGATGGCGCTGATGATCCAGAAAATGAAAAACACCACCGGGATGATGAACTCGACCCAACCCTCCGCGAGCGTCAGCGGCATCGTGCTGGCAAACAGGTGATGCATCACGTGTGATTCTAACCCCGCACCGACGCCAGCGGCAAACGCACATCAAACACCGGCCGCTCGCCCCCGGAACCCCCGGAAGTCTCCGCATCGTTCATGGCGCGGATTTTGACGCCGTACACTTTCTCCAGCACGTCCGCCCGCAGCACGTCGCGCCACGCGCCCGCCCGCACCAGCTTGCCGCGGTCCATGAGCCAGACCCGATCCGCATACCGGGCGGCGAGATTCAGATCCTGCACCACCGCGACGATCGCCATGCCGCGCTTCGCCCGATCCAGCAGCATCGTCATCGTCCGGTGCGCATGCGACAAATCCATCGCGCTCGTCGGTTCGTCGGCGAGCATGATCCGCCCGCCCCCCGCCGCCTGCGCCATCGCCCGCGCCAGCAGGACCCGCTGTTGCTGCCCCACGCTCAGTTCCGCATACGCCTCGTCCTTCAAATCATCGAGGTCGCATGCGTGCATCGCCGCGTCGATCGCCGCCTCATCGCGCGACAGCGCGAAGCGGCCCATCGCCACGACCTGCCGCACGGAGAACGCGAAGCTGGCGGTCGAACGCTGGGGCACATAGCTGAGGACGCTCGCCCGCTGCGCCGCGGGCGTTTTCGCAACGGGGCGATCATCGAGCAGCACCCTTCCGTACGTCGGGACGAGCGCGCCGAGCATGAGCCGCATCAATGTCGTCTTGCCGCACCCGTTGGGGCCGATCAATGCGTGAACCTCCCCCGCGTGCACCTCGGCTCCGATGCCTTCGATGACCGGCCGACCCGGCCGATACGCGAAGTGCATTTCCTGGATTTTCATAGGGGTTTCATTCATGTTTCCATCCCCCGGCCCAGGTGCGGGCGCAGCATGAACAAAAACGCCGGCCCGCCGATGATCGCCGTCAGCACACCCAGCGGCATCAGGCCGATGTTGTAACGGACGGCGATGAGCTTGATGAGGGTGTCGGCGGCGACGACCATGATCGCGCCGGCGAGTGCGGAGCCGGCGATGAGCGTGCGATGCGTCGGACCGACAAGGGCGCGGATCATGTGCGGGCAGATCAGGCCGACGAACCCGACGGGGCCGGCGAGCATGACCGCGCCGGCCGTCAGCACGCCGGCGACGGCGAAGAGCACGAGGCGAAGTTTGGCGAGGTTGAGCCCGACGCTGTGCGCTTCGGTGTCGGAGAAAGTCGCCACATCCATGGCCCGACCCATGACCCAGGCGATGACGACGCCGACGAGCGTGACGATTCCGATGAGCGCGATGCGGGGGGCTTCGATGTTGTCGTCGATGTAGCCCATCATCCAACGGATCATGTCGCCGCGCATGCCCAGGGGGTTGATGTAATTGACGAACATAATGATCGCGCCATTGATGGCGTTGGCGATGACGCCGACGAGGAGGAGTCCGATCGGGTCGACCCGGCCGCGTTTTTGAGCGCAGAGGTAGACGATGACCATCGTGCCGATCGCGCCGGCGAGCGCGGCGGTGTGCGTGGCGGCGGTAGCGAGAAATGAAAGCCAGCCGGCGAAGCTGATCATCACGCCCACGGCCGCGCCGCTGGAGACGCCCAGCACGTAGGGCGAGGCGAGCGGATTGCGAAGGAGCGCCTGAAGCAGGACGCCCCCGACGGCGAGCGCGACGCCGACGGTCAGGCCGATCGCCATGCGGTCGAGTCGAATGTTCAAAAGGTCGCCGCCGGGCCAGCCGAACGTGTCGCCGACCATGAGCCGGGCCAGACACACGCCCGCCAGCAGCGCGGCAAGCACCGCGAGCACCACCCGGTCGCGCCCGCTCATGATGCGTTCCCCAACTGGCGCATCTTCTGAAGCTGATCCGCCAGACCCGGGTGCAGATGCTCCGCCAACTCCAACGCCGTGCGGCCCATCGATGAACTGGGCAACAGCGCCCGCGGGTCATCGATGACGATCTGCTTCGCGTGCATCGAAGCGGGCAGTGTCAGCAGGTTCGCGCCTTCGGTCGCCCCGGCGTGCGACGCGATCGCCGCATTGCCCTGCGACGGCAAAAACAGCACGATCACATCCGGGTTGAGGGCGGTGAGCTTCTCGCGGTCGATGACGGGGTAGAGTCCATCACTGTCAGCGAGAACATTCTGACCGCCCGCCCATTCCAGGAGCCGATTCAAGAACGTACCGCGCCCGACGCAGGTCAGCGGACTGGTCGCCACGACCAGCAGCACCCGCGGCTGATCCTCCAGGGCTGTGACCAGCGCCAGCTTTTCAAGCCGCTCGTGCACATGTCCCGCCAGCGCCGCCGCCCGATCGGGCGCGTCAATGATGGTCCCGACGCATTCGCCGGTCGGCGATGAGAGCACGTTCAGCGCGTCATCCGCCGACTCGATGCGAAATTGATGCAGCTTCCAATGATGATCCGCCGCGAGGTCGACGAGCTTGGCGGGAATCGCCTTGCCGGGCAGGTCGGGGTTGTTGATCTGCACGATGATGTCGGTGGGGTCGAGGGCGAGGAGCTTTTCGTAGTCGATGCGGTAGAGGTCGCCGACGAGCGCGACGCCGGCGGGGGCGACCGGATCGTAGGCCCCGACGCCGACGATGCGGTCGTCGACAGCCAGATCGGTGAGCATTTGCGTGATGGCGGGGGAAAGACAGACGATGCGCTGCCCAGTCGTCGCGGCGCTACTACCGTGGGTTGCGGAGATTCCGGGGGTTCCGGGGGCGGGGGGGACTGGTGCGGAATCGCGTGAACAACCGATAAAAAGGAAGAGGGCCGCCCCGAGGGCCGCTGCGGATGCGATGCTGCGCCATTGAGCGAGGCGGATCATGCGGCGCATCGTATGGGCGGACCCGGAGACTGTCAAAAGTACGCAATTCAGGCAATGGAGGCCGCTTATGGCAACGCTGACCGCCCGACTTTCCCGCTTTTTCCATCGCGCCCGGCCGCGCAAGCCCGTGGCGATCGACATCTTCAAATCCGCCGAGCGTAGCCCCGAACGCCTCGTCGATTCGCTGGCGAAGCTGGCCGACCCGCCGGTGATCAAGGCGACCGCCGAGCGGCGCGAGCCGGTCAACGGCAACGGTTCCAACGGCAATGGCGACCATCGACCGCGGGGATTCTTTTCGCTCTTGCCGGGGGCGAAGCGCGATGCGGCGATCGTGGATCTACAGAAGGGGTACATGGAGGTCGTGGACCTGATGAAAACGGTGCGCGAGCATCTGTCGACGCAGTCGCAGCGGTCCGCGCGGCTGCTTGAGTTGATGCAGCATCTGCCGGAGGCGCTGCAGTCGCTGCCGGAACATTCGCGCAATCAGGCGCGGATGCTGGAAGTGATGCAGATGCAGGTCGAGCAGCAGAACCGTCACGCCTCGCACTTCGCCCAGTCGATCAGCGCCCTGACGCGCGTCAGCGAGCAGCACACGCAGATCATGGGGTGCATCCAGCAGCACATGGACGCCGCGACGCAGAACGACGCCCAGCTACTCGGGAGCTTCTCCGCCATGAACCACACGCTCGAGGACCTTTCCGAATCGACCCGCGCTTCCAGCGCCGCCCTTCGCAGCGTCACCGAGCAGGCCCAGTCGGCCGAGCAGCGGATGCAGCAGCTCATGGAGCGTCAATCGCGCCAGATGACGGTGCTGTCGATCACGAGCTGGATCATGGCCGCGATCGCGCTGGGAGTCGCGGTGTATGCGGTGGCGCGGCTGAGCTGAATCGCAAACCCTCCCTCGAAGGGAGGGGTCAGAAGAGCATCACATCGGCAGCCAGGTGCGCCATGTCCCCGTATTGATCTTCGTGTTCCACGGACAGACCGCCTTCATCGGGCGGCTTAGCGCGGTCGTGTGGTCGTAGTCGACGTTGTAGAAACGCTCCACGTGCAGATCGTCGAAGGTGAAGTTGCGGTCCATGAAGCCGCGTCGGTACCCGTCCCATCGCGAGAAGAGCGTCGTCGTGTTCTCCGAAAGCGACTGCTGCTGGTCGTTGTGGCCGGATTCGGATTTCTGATTGGTGAAGTTCTGCGTTTCCCAGTCGCTGATAATGACGGAGAACTTGTTGCCGTTGTAGGTGAACGTGTCGCCGAGGCGCGTCGAGCCGTCTTCGTTGCCGATGTATTTCCACCCGGCCCAGACGGCGTAGCCGCCGGTGATGTCGGTCGTGCCGGTCTGCTCGTAGTCGAACCAGCGCGGGGCGAGCGGCTCGTTGAAGAGCTTGTTGATGTCCACGTACCGGGCGATCATCGGTCGATAGTCGGACCCGCTGGATTTGAGCTGCTCGGGCTTGAGGTTGGTGTTGTTGACGATGCGCGGCCGGGCGGGGTAGAGCGTCGTGTTGTCCCCGGCGTACATGTGAAAGCCCATGCCGATCTGCCGCTGATTGGAGGAGCAGACCGTCAGCTTCGCCACATAGCGCGCCTGCCGCAACGACGGGAGCAGAATGGAAATGAGCAGCGCGATGATGGCGACGACGACCAGCAGTTCGATCAACGTGAAGGCAGCGGGATGGCGCGGCGTGTTTTTCATTTGCGATGGAGCAGGGTCAAAAGGCCCATCAGCGCCAGCCCGGCGGGCAGCGCGGCGGGGGTGGGGATGACGGTCAGGAGCGTGCCTCCGCCCACGGATGTGATTTCGAGATTGGCGCCGGACCCCGTGAGGATCGGCAGCGCGCCGTTGACGCGGACGCGGATGCCGTTGAATTCATTGGTCGAGGTGTTGTAGGTAAAGTTGGCGAAGAGGCGCGAGCCCAGACCGTTGAGATTGATGAGTCCACCGTCATTGCGGCCCTCCAGAATCGTGCCGCCATTGGAGAAGGTCACGAAGGATCCGCTACTGATGGTCAGGACGCCGTTGGTGCCGGCATCGGTATGGGCGAGGCGCATGGCGAACTGGTTGTTGGAGGTGATGTCGAGCGTGCCGCCGCCGGTGACGATGAATGTGCTGGTGCCGTCGGGGTTGGTGTTGGAGTCAATGAAAAATCGATTGGTGCTGGCGGTGGTCGTGACGGTGACGCCGGGGTTGATGGTCCACGTGGCGGCCGCGGTGCCTTCGAGGAAAAAGTCGCCGAGGCCGGAGCTGAGCGTCGTGTTGGAGCTGTAGACGGTGTTGGTGATCGTCGCGGCCGGTGCGAAGGCGCTCAGGGCAAGCGTGACGAGCACGATGAGCAATGTGGTGAGATTGAACTTCATGGCAGATTCTCCTTGAATGTGGGGTTCTGATTCATTTGAGATTCGATGTTCAGACGGACATGATCGAAGATCACCTTGCCGCCTGAGGCGCCGTAGGGAATCATGTTCAGCAGCCGAATACGAAGCGGGTGATCTGCGTGGGCGGCGTCGGCGGTCCATTGCACGCTCTGATCCGCCATCACACCCGCCGGCTCCGCTATGCCGACGGCTTCGGCGAGTACTTCGTCGGTCTGCGCGTCTTCGATGCGCAGGCCCCATCGCGTCGGCGGCTGCTTGAGCTTGTCATAGTCAGCGCGGCGGCCGACGGCGACGCTCAGCGTGTAGACGCATTCGGGGACCGCGCGGGCGTCGAGGTTCTGATAGAGCGCCGGCGGCGGGCCGTTGCGATCATCGCGTCCCGGAACAGCGGCGTTGATCGTGCCGACGTATTGTCCATCGACCGCGCCGTCGACCTGCGCATCGTCACTGGCGTGATCGTGAACGTACGTGCGGGCGGGGAGGGTCGCTTGCCAGCCGCTCGGCGCGCGACCGTGCGGGCCGTCGCCGTCCTTCTCGAAGGATGCGTTGACGACGGCGATCGCGCGGTCGACATACACCTTGGCGCCGGCGACCGTCCGTTCGCTTCGCCCCCGGTCGCCGGCGGCGAGTGCCACCGATCGCATCAAGCCCGAGGCCCCGAGCAGGTCGATTCGCACGCGGCCCTGCGTCACTTCGATGCGTGCATCGCCCGCCGCATCCACGTCGGCGGCGAACTGCGTGCCCAGATCGACCAGTCGCACGCCGCCGGGCAAATCGACGAAAAACCCGTGCGCTTCGGTGCGAACCAGCGCGCTGATCGCACCGCGCGACAGTCGCCCGCTGTTGGGGCCGGTCATCTCAAATTCGCAAGGCCCGGTCAGATCGACGACGGCCGTCGACTTGAACATGATCTGTGCCTTGCCCGACACGAGCCGAATCGGTCCGGCGATCAGGTCCGCCCCCAACGCCTGATCGCCGCTTTCAAAGACCGCATCCGAGGAGGCGTCGGAGAGCATGGCCACCGATGCGGGGGCATGCGAGGACTGCGGAGTCGGCGTCCGGGTTTCGGGGACGAACAGGAACCATGCGGTGACGGCGAGTGCGATCAGCGCGGCGGAGGCGTACCAGACGCTTCGCCGCGAAGCGCGGCTCAGCGTCGGCATGAAGTTGATGCGAGAATCCTCCGTTGCGCGCCACGCCGACGCTGCGCCTGCTTTGAGGCGAAGCGTCTGGTTCCTGGCGCGCAGCGCCGCGTGCAGCGCCATGTGCTTGAGGTAATACAGCCGCGCCGCCGCATCGTCGCGGAGCATCGTGCGCAGCGCCAACCGACCCGCCGCATCAAGCTGACCGTCGCTCAATGCGTTGAGCAGAACGCGCAGCCGATCCATCTCACGAGGTGTCGGCGTCATGCGTCACCCCCCTGCTCCAAGGCGCGCTCGATGCATTCCATCAGTGCATGGCGAATGCGCGACAGCGACATCGACACCGCGGCGAGCGATTTGCCGATGCGATCGGCGACCTGCTGAATCGGTGCATCGCAGTCGGTGTAGCGCAGCTTGATGAGCTGACGCTGCTCGGCCGGCAGCTTCTCGATGCAGCGATCGAGCGCGACGGACCGCGGCGTCACCGAGGCGCTGAACGCCTCCGCCTCGCCCGCCACGCACTCGAGCAGCGCATCATCAAACAGCAGCCGATCGCGCGCCGCGTCGCGCCGCCATGCCTTGACCTGATACAGCGCGATCTGCCGGGCCCACGCCGGGAAGCTCGTCCCCTCAGCAAACTCGGCGAACTTGCGCCAGAGGACGACGTGCGTTTCCTGCTGAATGTCGTGGGCGGCCTCGGCGTCGCCGACGAGCGAGAGGATGTAGGCGTACACGCCGTCCTGCACGCTGGTCAGGTGGCGGATGAAGCGTTCGGTATCGGAAGCGGCGGGCGGCATTTGCATCGTTCCGAGCGGCCGATCAGGCGCGATGCCCGATTCGCCACCCCCTTAATACCGCCGGGGGCGCGAAAGCTAACAGCGATGTGCCGAAAATTTTTAGTGCCGACGGCACATCCACTTGCGATGCGTCAGAGCTTGCCCGTGATCGCTGCGGCAAGCCGCTGGGCGTCTTCCGAGGCGAGTTTCCCCGCCGGCCAGCGGAAGCCCAGGGCGTCGCCGTCACGGCGGGGGATGATGTGAAAGTGCACATGCATGACGACCTGCCCCGCTGCCGGGCCGTTGTTCTGCAGAAGGTTCCACCCCGGCGCCCCCGTCGCCGCCACGACCGCCTTGCCGACCTTCGCCGCCGCCGCCGCGCACGCCTGGACATCCGCCGCCGCAAGCTCCTCAAGCCGCACCGCATGCGCCTTGGGAACGATCAGGCAATGCCCCTCACTCAGCGGCCCGACATCCAGAAACCCCAGCACCCGCGCATCCTCATAAACCTTCGTGCAGGGAATCCGCCCCGCCACAATCTTGCAGAAAATGCAGTTCGCATCGGACATGCGTCACCTCCAATCCCACCAGTTTAGCGACATCGCTTCTTGCCGTGAGCTTGTCGAACGGGCGGCGTGCTTTCTACTTCGCGTCCCTGACCTGCATCACCGCTTTGTGCGCGGTTTGGCGCAGGAAGCGGGCGTAGTCGGCGTCGAGACCGGGGGGAACGAAGGGGTTGTTCTCGACGTTGCGATCGAAGAGCACTTCATACCAGACACAACCGATCAGATATCGGCCGGCGGAGCTGGCGTGGTGGCCGTCCATGCCGAGCTTTTCGGTGCCGGACTTCCTGCTCCAGCTGTAACCGGCGTGCAGCGAGTGCGTCTGGTCCGGCAGCGCGGGGGCGGCGGCGTGGGCGAAGTCGAATGTCTTGTCCGGCGCGTAGCCCCATGTCGGATCGGAGTCGGCGATGTACATGGCGTCACCGCTGGGCAGGATGCCGATGTTCAATTCCTTCGCGACTGCGTGATACGCGGCCCGCACCTGCTCGTACATCGCCTTCTGCGTGCGCGGCTGCTTGCCGTCGTCTTGCCCATTGAAGCGCGGGTCATCGACGCGGTACGCCCAGATCTGCTGAATGAGCACCTTCGCCTGCGGGGCGTGCTGATGAATGTAATCGTTGAGATTCTTCGCGAAGGGTTCGTACGTGCTCAGGTCGTGGCTGATGAAACTGTACTGTTGAATCGTGACGACGTCCCACGCATCCTGCTTGAGCATCTCGGCCAGACTGAACTTGCCGCCGTTGTAGGGATGGCCGGTTTTGTCATCGTGGTCCGCCTCATATTTTTCGACGAGGCCCCAGTGCCGCTCCAGCGAACACCCGCCGAGGTTCGCGCGGGCGAAGATCAGCTTGTCGCCCCCCGCCTCGGCGATCTGCGGAAGGAACGACAGAGCGTTGTCGGCGAAACTGTTGCCGACGGTCAGCAGGCGGACGGTTTTGGATTCCGCATGCGCGGCCGTGTGAACAAGAAGCAGGATGACCACGGCGACAACACGGCGAAGATGCAACATGAATGTTTGACTCAATGAAGGCAGAGCACGCCGCCCGTTCGACAAGCTCACGGCAAGAAGCGGCGTCGCTCAACGGGGTCATGCGAAGAGTGATGTCACGGGCTGGCCCTTGGCCGCGACGGTGAACGGTCGGCCGGAGGCGGACTTGGTCTGCACGGAAATGGGCAGGCCCAGCGCCCAGGCGATCGTCGCGTTGAAGTCGGGGATTTCGACGGGCTGATCGGCGACGGCGAAGGCCTTGTCGTCCGACTTACCGTGGACCTGCCCGCCCTTGACGCCCCCGCCGGCCAGCAGCGTCGTGAACACGCGCGGGTGATGATCGCGCCCGGTGCGCTCGTTGATCTTGGGCGTCCGCCCGAACTCGGAGCAGACGGCGACAAGCGTATCCTCGAGCATGCCCTGCGCGGCAAGGTCGGCCAGCAGCGCGGACAGGCCCTGATCGATCTCGGGCATTTTGTCGCCGAGGCGGTCGAAGTTGTCCTGATGCGTGTCCCATCCGCCGTTGTCGATCTCGATGAAGCGGACGCCGCGCTGGGCGAGGCGGCGGGCCAGCAGGCAGCCCTGCCCGAACTTGTTGTCGCCGTACGCATCGCGCGTCGACTTCGATTCCTTGTCCAGGTCAAACGCTTCGAGGTCCTTTGAGCTCATCAGCTTCACCGCATCCTGGTAGAAGTCGGTGTACGCCTGCACATCCTTCTGCGGATAGCGGGCGCGGAAGGACTGATCGAACTGGTTGGTGAGACTGAGGCGGTTCTCGAAGCGCGACTGCGTCACGCCGGCGGGCAGATGCGAATTCTGCAATCCCGCATCCGGATCGCCGATCGCCAGCGGGGCGAAGCGCGAATCGAGGAAGCCCGCCCCGGGGTGACCGGAGTCGGGGTTGACGATGACGTTGCCGGGCAGGGTCAGGTGCGTCGCCGGCCCGAGCTTCATGACCCACGCGCCCATGGCGGGGTGACGGATCGTGGCGATGGGCTGATAGCTGGTGCGCATGAAATACTGGCCGCGCTCGTGAGCGCCGACTTTCGTCGTCATCGACCGGATCAGCGCGATCTTGTCCATCTGCTTGGCGAGGCCCGGCAGATATTCGGTCAGCGCGATGCCGGGGACGTTGGTGGGGATCACCTTGGTCGGCCCCTGCTCGGAAGTGCCGGGCTTGGGATCGAAGGTATCGATGTGGCTCAGCCCGCCGGTGAGGAAGATGTAGATGCAGCGTTTGGCCTTGCCGCCGCCGGGCGGGTTGGCCGGGATGTCCGCCGCGGGCGCGCCCATGACCTTCTCAAGTCCGGGCACGAAGCTCACGCCCAGAAACGCAGCCGCGGCCCCGGCGACGAAGTGCCGGCGGGAAACGTCGTCCATCAAACGCATCGTGTCGTGCATCCGCATGACAAACCTCGCAATCGGTTACTGAACGAAGATGAACTCGCGCGTGTTGAGCAGCGCCCAGACAATGTCCGTGTACCCGTCGGACTGGCCCTCGCTCTTGATGCACTGCATCGCGGCAGCGGCCTCCGAGCTGCTCGGTTCGCGACCGAGGATCGAGAGCCAGATCACATGCATCCGCTCCTGATCCGTCGCGGCCTTCTTGAAGTTGGTGACGAGCAAACTGTCGGAGCGCGTGATCTCCTTGTCGATCGGGCCGTTGAGCATCGTCAGCGCCTGCGTGATCGACGGTTCGACCGACGCGGCCTGGACCTGCTCGCGGTCGCTCTGACCGAAGGTGCGGAGGAAATGCCCCGCCGGCGCGGGCGAGGTGAGCTCGCTGGCGCGGACCATGTCCACGCCGCCCCGCCCCTGCTTGAACCGCTGCTTCATCTGCTCGCGCACGTCCGAGTTGGTCATGACCATCGTGCGCATCTTCTGCGGGTCCTTGCCGATGTCGACAAGCTGCTGCGGGGTCATGGTCGCCATCATCGCCACGCCCGCCGACCGGCCGGCAAACGACGCGGGCCCGACACGCGTGTCCACATTATCGACCTTGAGCGTCAGAAGCGAATCCCACACCTGCTCCGCCGTCATGCGCCTTAGCGCCGGGCCGGGGAAGTAGTAGGGTTCATCGAGCTTCAGTTCCTCGCGGGACGCTTGGGACTGATACGTCCGCGTGTTGTAAAGAATACGCAGATACGCCTTCATGTCGAAGTTCACCGCGACCATCTGCTGCGTCAGAAAGTCCATCAATTTCGGGTTCACGTTCGGCGAATCGTCCTTGATGTCGTCCACCGCCGGCATGACGCCGATGCCCATCACTTTCGCCCACAGCCGATTGGCGATCGTCAGTGCGAAGCGCGGATTGTCTTTGGACGTGACCCACGCGGCAAAGGCGTCCTGCGGGCTGGTGTTGCCCTCGAGTTTGATCGACGCGCCGAAGATCGTGGCGGGCTCGACGGTGGAGCCGGGCTTGGCGTCGTCATACTTGTAGTCGTCGGGCAGGTGCAGTTTGCGGCGGGCGTCCTCATGCACGCTGTAAGTCAGCGGGCGGAGGATATTGCGGAGCCGGGCCTGCTGATTGGCGTCGAGCTGTTTTTCCGCGAGGTTGCGGACTTCGCGCATCTTCTGAAAGTCCGGCTTGGAGCGGGTCTGCACGCCGTACGTGAACGCCGCCATCTCGTAAAACTCGCGCTGCGTCCACTTGTCGAACGGATGATCGTGACACTGGGCGCATCCGACCTGCGTGCCGAGGAAAATGCGGACAGTGTTGGACAAGTTGTCGAGCGGCATGCCCGAGTCGCGCAGGTAGTACCCCGCCGCGCCGTTTTCGTAGATCGCGCCTTCCGAATCGAGCATCTGATAGACGAACTTGTCGTAGGGCGTGTTGTCCCTGAGCGACTGTTTGATCCAGGCCATGTACGGTTCGCCGTCGACCTTCGCCGTCTCGAAGCGCGAGCGGGCGCGGAGGATGTCCGCCCAATAGTTGTAGTAGTTGCTGACGTAGCCCTCGGAGTCGAGCAGTTCGTCGATGAGCTGGGAGCGACGGGTAATGTCCTTGGAGCTGAGGAACCGCTGGGCTTCCTCCAGCGTCGGGATGCGGCCGGCGATGTCCAGGTACGCCCGGCGGAGGAACACTTCGTCGCTGACGGGCGGGTTGGGCTGTTGGTTGTGTTCGGTGAGTCCCTCGACGACGAGCTTATCGACCTGCTGAGCGAGGGCGAGGGTCTTAAGCTTGTCTGGGTCCTTGGCGAAGACGCCCGCGGATGTGGCCAGCACAGCGACCGCCCAAACGGCCAAAACCGTCATCGTGCTTGAACGCATGGTTAAGCTCCATGATCGAGAACCGAATCGGCCCCTCAGCCGGTTCATCGGCATAACGCGGGGGTCCTTCGCCATATTGCAGGATTCACGAGTTATCCTAGGTGCAGATCGGCGTCTCGCCCGCACGATCGACACAGCCACCGTCGCTGCGCCGGATCGGATGCGGTCGCTTAACAGAGATCACGCTTATAGGGCTCGAAATTACGCCCAAACCAGGGCCGATTCAGTTGCCGGCCGGCTTGCCCGAGGTCGGGGCGGCGTACCAGATCAGATTAAAGGTGAAGCCGGCGGGCTGTTTGGGGTCGGCGGGTTTGCCGGTCATTTCGAAGGCGGAGACGCCGGTGTCGGGGAAGGCGGCCTGAAGGCGGTGCAGGAAGTTGGCGCAGGCGCTGTAGTAGCCGGTGCCGGCGAGATTGATGGGGACGGTTTCGTAGCGCTCGCCGCGCGTGATGGACCCGGGCTGGATCTCGTTGACTTGCAGACCGCACTCGGTCGCCAGCGCGGTCACATCGGCGAGGCGCTTGTTGAGGTGCGCGGTGGACTGAAGCTGGATGGCGCTGTCTTCGATCTTCTTGCGCATGCGCGTGAGGGTCGCGCGGGAGTCGTTCAGATGCGTCGCGAGCTGGGCGGACTGCGAATGCAGATCGATGAGGCGTTCCTGCTGCGAGGCCCGCTCGGTTTCCCGATCGAGCATGGGCTTGAGGCCCACGAAGTAGACCGCGCCGGTGAGCAGCAGACACGCCCCCAGCGCCGCCGCGTCGATCTGCCATGCGTTGGATTTCACATCGCTCATGGCGTCGCCTCCCCGTCGCCCATCGAGCACATCAGATGGAACGACACCGCCATGCCCTGCCCGAACGGATAGCGGGCCGTGTCCAGAAGCTGCACGCGGCGGAACAAGCCCGTCTGCTCAAGCCGCAGCACGAACTGCGACACATCCGTCTGCTCGCGCCCCAGCCCCGTGATCTCCACGGCGAAGTTCATCGGCTTGCGCGTGTCCTTTTCCTTGTCCTTCTTGCTCGAACCTTCGGGAGCGGCCGACACCGCCGCGCCCAAGCGCCCGTTTTCGGGCGCGGTCGCTACGGGCTTGACCGGCTCGACCGGCTTGATCGAAATCCGATCCAGCACCACGCTCTGACCCCGTTCCTTGCCGAGCAGCGCCAGCATGACGGACCAGTCCGGCTGAACCGCCACCGCCAGACTCGCCTCCAGCTGAAGCTGCGCCTCGGCAAGCTGCGGCTTGAGCGCCGCCAGGTCCGCGTTCGTCTTCTTGATGGTCGCTTCCAGATCCGCCACTTCCCCCGACAGCGCCCGGTCGCTCTGACCCCACACCACACGCGCCGCCGCACACGCCAGCAGCAGCAGCAGCGTGTACACCGTCAGCGCCGTCACCCAACCGCGCAGGCGCTTGCGCCGCTGGCGCGACACGATGCGGTACGTCGGAATGAGGTTGATCGCGGTCATTTGCCCTTCGCCTCACGCGTGTGCAACGCCAGGCCCATCGCCGACGTGAGCGTCCCCGTACTCCCCGCCGTCATCAGCGAAGGCGGGCACGTCGCCTGTTGCCCCGGCGTCAGAAGCTTCACCGGCATGTCCAGCGCCTTGCTCAGATGATCCGCCAGACCCGGAATCGACGCCCCGCCGCCGACGAGCGTCAGCGAGGTGATCGCCGCGTCGTTGTACTGGTGCAGCGCGTACGAGAAGGAGATGCCCAGTTCGTGCACCATCGACTCGAAATGCTCGCGGATCGCCTGATGCAGATCGTCCAGCGGCATCGCCGTCTCGGCGTTCGGATCGTCGTTGAGCCCGATCTGCGTGAGCAGGTAATCGACGACGTCGGATTCGAGTTCGAGCCGGCTCGCCAAGGATTCCCACAAGCTCTTGACCCCCGCGTCGGTGAGCTGGCGTTCGTAGATGTCCACGCCTTTAAAGAGCACGACCAGCCGGGCGGCGCGCCAGCCGATGTCCAGCACCGGCCGGATCGCTTCGTTGCCCTCGTGCGTCATGTCGCACACGCGGGCGATCGCGCCGGCGGAGGTGTCCAGCGCGACGACCTCGAAACCCGCGTTCTCGAACAGGTCCATCAGCTCTTCCGCATCATTGTGCGCACACGCCGCCGCCATCACGCGCGCCGTCTCCCGCGCCCGCGATGTCTCCGGCAATTCCCAGTAGCTCAGCTCGAACGACTGCGGATCGACACGGTGCATGGACGCCAGCTCCATCCGTGCGATCTGCTCCACCGGCGCGCCCGAATCGCGCGGCGGCAATTCCAGAATACCGCTCAACAGCTTGTCGTCCGGCACCGCCAGCACGATCTGCCTGCCTGTGAAACCCTGCCGGTCGAGCACCTCGGCGAGGCGCGAGAGCTCCGCCTGATCCGGCAGGCGGTCCTGCGAGCTGCGCTCGAACGACGCCGCCGCCGCCACCTGCCACGACCCGCGCTTGCCGACCATCTGCACCGCCTTGATCAGCCGTGCGCCGACGTCGAGTCCGATCGCCGTTCTGGATTTGGTCCTTCGCCACCCCATCGTCAGTGCGCTCCGGTCATCGCCGTCATGTCGAACAGCGGCAGGAACATGCTCACCGCCACGAAGCCCACCAGGGCGCCGAGCACGATCAGGATCATCGGCTCGACAATGCTGGTCAGCGACTTGACGATCACTTCGTTATCTTCGTCCAAAAAGCCCGCGATATTCAGTAGCAGCGGCCCGACCTGCCCGCTCGATTCGCCGCTGCGGATCGCTTCGTACACCATCGGGTTGATCAGCTTGTCGTTGTTGAACGCCGTGCTGATCGGCTCGCCGCGCGTCACGGCGTCCTCGGCCCTTTGCAGCAGATTCCGATAATGCGTGTTGGTCGTCGATTCCTTGACCAGCGCCAGCACTTCCAGAAGCGGCAGGAAGCTTTCAAGCAGGATGCCCATCAGCCGCGCGATCCGGGCCGTGGCGAAGCTCTGCGAAATCTTGCCGAACATCGGCAGGCGCAGCACGATCGTGTGCATGGCGTAAACGCCCTGCGGCGTCTTGAGCCAGTACTTCAATCCAAAAATCATCGCGGCGACCATGGGCGGCACCGACCACCAGTACGCCAGCAGAAATTTGCTCAGATACATCAGCGCCTGTGTCGTCGGCGGCAGCGGCATGTCCAGCGTCTCGAACAGCCCGCCGAAACGCGGCAGCACGAACATGAGCATCAGCGCCAGCACGCCCAGCGCGACGATCAGCAGCATCGCCGGATAGATCATCGCGCCGATGACGCTGGAGCGCACATGCTGCTGCTTGCGCGCCACCGACGCGAGCCGATCGAGCATCGTCGGCAGCTTGCCCGCCGTCTCGCCCGCCGCCACCAGACTCCGGCAAATCGGATCGAAATATTCGGGATGGTCCGACATGGCGATCGACAGCGCCTGCCCTTCTTCGACGCGTTGGCGCACCGATTCGATGATCCCCCGCCACTGCACGTCCTTCGTCTGACGCTCGATCGCGACGAGTCCTTCGACAAGCGGCGTCCCCGTCGACACCAGCACGTACATCTGCCGCATGAACATCGAAAGATTCTTCAATCGACGCCCGTTGCCGACGCGCTTCTTCGATCGCTTGCCGCCGGGCTTCGCACTTGTCCTCGCTTCCGTCGCCGCCGTCGCCGGACGGATCAGCGTGACGTACAGCCCCTGCCGCTTGAGGTTCTCCGTCGCCACATTGGCGTCGGCGGCTTCGATCGTGTTCTTCACGACCTTGCCGCCCTTGTCATATGCTTCGTACGCCAGTTTCATGACGTCGCCTCCGCCGGGGCCGCGCTTGCCGTCGTGTCAGCCGCCTTGCCCTTCTCCTCGAACACTTCATCATCGCTCGCCGTCACGCGCAGCACTTCCTCCAGACTGCTCTTGCCATCCAGCGCGATCAGCACGCCTTCCTCGCGCAGCGAGAGCATGCCTTCATGCTTGGCCTTCTCGCGCAACTCGTGCGACGGCGCCGCGTGATGCACCATCCGCCGCAACTCCGGCGTGATCTCCAGCACTTCGTAAATGCCCAGCCGGCCCTGATACCCGCTGTTGTGACACGCGTTGCACCCCGCGCCTTTACGGAACGCTTTGCCCGTCTTGTCGCTCAATCCCGCGTCCGCCAGCACATGCTCCGCCGGGTAATACTTCGTCTGGCAGTGCGGGCAGATCGTGCGGCAAAGTCGCTGTGCGACCGCGCCGTTGAGCGCCGTCGAAAGCAGATACGACTCGATGCCCATGTCCAAAAGTCGCGCCACCGCGCCGGGCGCGTCATTCGTATGCAGCGTCGCCAGCACCAGGTGACCCGTCAGCGCCGCCTGCACCGCCACGCGCGCCGTATCCTCATCGCGGATTTCGCCCACCATGATCACATCCGGGTCCTGACGCAGAATCGTCTTCAGCGCCCGCGCGAACGTCATCCCGATCGACGCCTGCACGTGCACCTGATTGATCAGGTCAAGCTGATACTCGACGGGGTCCTCGACCGTGATGATGTTCCGCTCCGGGCTGCGCAAAAGCTCCAACGCCGAGTACAGCGTTGTCGTTTTGCCCGAGCCCGTTGGACCGGTGACGAGCACCAGACCGTGCGGCTTCTTGAGCATGCGCTGAAAGACCTCCAGCCCCTGCGGCCGAAAGCCCAGATCCTCCATGCGTACGCACAGATTCGACTTGTCGAGAATGCGCAGACACAGCTTCTCGCCCAGCAGCGTCGGCATCGACGAAACGCGCAAATCGATCTCGCGCCCCTCGGCGACGATGCGCACGCGCCCTTCCTGCGGAAGTCGCTTCTCGGCGATGTCCATCTTTCCGATGATTTTCACGCGCGAGATGATCGCCGCATGCATCCCCGCCGGCGGTTTCATCAGATCGCGCAGCACGCCGTCGATCCGGTAACGGATGCGCGTGCCCCGCTTGTCGGGCTCGATGTGAATGTCCGAGGCCTTGTCCTTGATGGCGGTCAAAAGCGCGACGTTGACGAGGTTCACGATGGGGCTGCCCGCCACCATCTTGTCCAGGTCCGTCGCCGGCCCTTCATCGACCGCTTCGCGCTCGACGACTTCGACGTCCGACTCGACGAGCGATGTCAAAAACGCATCGACGTCCACGTCGCCGCCGGCGTATTTCTTGATGTACTCGAGAATGTTCGCCTCGAGCGCGAGTACGGGGCGGATCTTGCATCCGGTGATCTGGCGAAGCCGGTCGATCGTCGGCAAGCTCTGCGGCTCGGACATGGCGACGGTCATCGTGTCGTGCACGCGGAACATCGGAATGAGCTTGAGCCGCTCGCATTCCTCTTCGCCGATAAGTTTGATGAGCGGCGGGTCGATCAGACCGTGACGCAACACGACGCCTTTGACGCTCAACCGCGCCGCCAGCACGCGCACCAGCGTCGCGCCGGTGATGTATCCGCCGTCGACGAGCATTTCGCCCAGCAGCTTGCCGCTGCGCTTCTGCTCGCGCAGCGCCTCCTTGAGCTGCTCCTCGCTGAGCACGCCCGCTTCCAGAAGCGCCTCGCCGATGCGGATTTTCCCCACGCCCTGGCTCACAGAAAGCTCCTCACCGCCGAGTTCACGTCTTCGTAATGCTCAAACAGCGGCGCCAGGTCCGTGATGTCCAGCACCTCGCGCACCGTGTCGTTGAGCCCGCACAGACGCAACGCCTGCCCCGAATCGTTGAGTTCCTTGGTGACCTCCAGCAGCGTTTCAAGCCCCTTGGAATCGACGAACGGCGTCATCGACAGATCGACGACGACGCGTCCCAGACTTTCCCGCCGCACATTGTTGAGCTGTTGACGGAACGGCACCACGTCCTGCTCAACGAGCGGACCTTCCGGCCGGAGCACGGTCACCGCTCCGTGGCGCTGTTCGTGAATCTTCATCTTCCACCTCCCGAATCAACGGGAATGACCAATGACCAAGCACCAATGACCAAGGGAATGTTCAAATACCCAATGTCAAAATGAATGGCCGCGGGCCGTTCCTACCTTGGTCATTGGTGCTTGGTCATTGGTCATTTTCTCTCTTACGCCGCTTCCTGTCCGAAGGGCACGTTCATCGTGAACGTGCTGCCCTGGTCGAGTTTGGAGTGCACGACGATGTCGCCGCCGTGCAGGCGCACCACCTCGCGCGCCAGCGCCAGGCCCAGTCCCGAACCGGTGATCTCGGCGATGCGCTTGTCGTGAGCGCGGTAGAACTTTTCGAACAGCCGCGACTGGTCTTCCTCGCTGATGCCGATGCCCGTGTCGACCACGTCGACCGTCATCTGATGTTCGTCCGCCTCGACGGTGACCTGCACGGTTCCGCCGGCGGGCGTGTACTTGAGCGCGTTGGAGATCAGGTTGTGCAGCGCCAGCCCGATCTTGTCCCGATCCGCCTGAATGACCGGCAGCTTCGGCGGCAGGTTGAACACAAGTTCGATCTTCTTGTCTTTCGCCTGCGCCTCGTAATCGGCCTGAAGGTCGGTGAATATCTCCTTCAGATGGACATCGTCCTTCTTGAGCGAGAACGAGCCCGCCTCGATCTCCGCCGTCGAGAGCAGATCGTTGACGATGCGCTCCAGCCGGCGGGATTCGCTGTTGATCACGTTCAGACACTTGGCCCGCAGCGCCGCGTCGTTCTCGCCGTCGTCCAGCGCCGTTTCGACGTACAGCCGAATGTTCGTCAACGGGGTGCGCAGTTCGTGCGTCGCATGGGCGACGAAAGCGTGACGCGCTTCCTCAGCGACGCGCTGCTGGGTGATGTCTTCGATGATGATCATGGCCGACCCGCCGTCCTCGCGGCGCACCGGTCGCATGCTCCAACGCAGGACGCCCGCCGCCCCCGTCGCCCCGTCGCCGCGCTCCGCTTCGAGCGTCGTGCGCTGACGCGACTTGCCGGTCAGCCATGCGTCGAGCATCGACCGCACCGATTCAGCGCTGATGTACTGCCGCACGTCCGTGCCCGTGAGCTTGTCGCGATCCGCCTGCAAGAACACCGCGGCGGCTCCGTTGGCGTACTTGCATCGCATCTTCTCGTCCACGAGCAAAATGCCCTGCGGCATCACGTCGGCGGCGTCATCCAGATCGCTCTTGGACCGGCGCCGGTCACCGAGCGATTCACGGGCTTTTTCAGCGACTTTCTGCTGCTTGAGCGTATCGGACTGTTCCAGAATCCGGTTCCACGCCGTCGCTTCGACGCCCAGGTCCGAACTGATCGAAAGCGCGGACGAGGCGTCTTCGCCGGCGACGATGGCGAGCAATGCTTCACGAATCGCGCCCACCGCCCGCAGGCGCGCCCGCGAATGGCGATACACCAGCAGCACGGCGGCGAGCGACACGGCGCCGATGACGCCCAGTCCCGCCTGCACGGGCCAAAGCTGATTCGACGCCACCTCCAGCGGCCCGCTCACCTGAAGCTCCGCCATGCCGCGCCCGGTGATCGTCAGCGGCGCGGTGACTTTCAGTTCGGACTCCGCCGTCCGTTCGGACGCCTTGGGCGGATTCAGGCCGGCGCTCCATGTGTCGGGCATCTCCTGCCGGGCGATCTTCGACGGCTCGGAGTCGGCGATGATCTGCCCGTCGGGAAGCACGATGCTGCATGCGCTGAGTTTCTGCTGCCGCGCCGTGTCGATGACCAGACGCCGTAGCGAGGAAAGTTCGTCGGAGTTGAGCATGGTTTCGGCGCTGTTGGTCAATAGCGATGCGATGGTGCGGATGCGCTGCGCCTCTGCCTCGCGGGCTTCCTCGCGATGCGTGCGCGTCGTCCACCATGCCGAAGCACCGATGGCGCAGAGCAGAATGGCCGCCAGCGCGATGCCGATCGACGCGATGGTCGATTCGCCGCGCAGCAGCAGACGATGATGCGTCGCCGCCGCCGTACCCGCCGTTTGCTTCTCACCCATGGTCCGTTCCTCTCGAACGTCGTTAGCCGGAGATACTCATGGGGATATCGGCCAGTTTTCCAGCCCAATTAACCGTCGCCATGTTGGTTTATGACGCCCGTGCGGGTACAGTCGGCTGAATTGACACCCGATTTTGAGGTCTCCCATGAAGCGCTTTGCCCATGTTCTCATCTGTCTGTGCGTCGCCGCTTCCCGCACCCCCGCCGCCGATACGGGCGCACTCCCCGGCTACACCGATTATCAGACATTCGCGCAGCAGGTTGCCGACCTGGCCAAACATCCGCACGTCAAAGTCGACGCGCTGGGCCAGACGCTCGGCAAACGCGAGGTGTACGCCCTGACCATCGCCGACGGCGAACCGGCGACGAAGCCCGCCTTGTTGATCGTCGGCTCCGTCGAGGCGCCGCAATTATTCGGATCCGAACTGGCCATGCGACTGGCCCGCCGACTCGCCGATGAGGGCGATCTACTGAAGCGCTTCACGTTCTACATCATCCCCCGTCCAACGCCCGACGCTTCGGAGGCGTTCTTCACCAAGCCGTATGTCGAGCGATCGACCAATCACCGCCCGACCGACGACGACCGCGACGCCGCCGTCGATGAGGACGGGCCTGAAGACCTTAACCATGACGGGTTCATCACGATGATGCGCATCGAGGACCCGACTGGCGAATGGATCGCCCATCCGGATGACCCGCGCTTGATGATCAAGGCGGACGCATCCAAGGGTGAAGCGGGCAAGTACAAGCTCTATGTCGAAGGCGTGGACAACGATCACGATGAGCTTTTCAACGAAGACGGCCCGGGGGGCGTGAACTTCAATCGCAACTTCCCCAATGACTACCCCTACTTCAAGGAAGGCGCCGGCCCGCATCAGGTCAGCGAAGTCGAGACGCGGGCAGTGGCCGACTTCGCGTTCGATCACAACAACATCGCCGCCGTGTTCACGTTCAGCCCGGACGACAATCTGTTTCATCCGTGGAAGGGCCGGGGCGAGCGCGACGAGTCGATGACGATGCCGGGCAAGGATGCGATGTACGCCGGTCATTTCGCGGAGATCTACAGCGACCTTCACGGCGGTAAGAATCCGCCGCCGGCGGGATCGGGCAAGGGCGCGTTCGTGCCGTGGTGCTATGAGGATTTCGGCCGATGGTCCTTCGGCACCCGCGCTTGGTGGCCCCCGACGATCGAGCAGAAGAAGGAGGACGACAAGAAGGAAGACAAGAAAAAGGACGGCCGCGATGCGGACGAGATGAATCTGCTGCACTGGATGGACAAGGAGAAGATCGACGGCTTCGTGAACTGGACGCCGATCCAGCACCCGGACTTCCCGGATCGCAAGGTCGAAGTGGGCGGGTTCAAGCCGTTTGTCGCCATCAATCCGCCGGCGGGCGAACTGGACGCGCTGGCGGACAAGCACATGAAGGCGATCGCAAAGCTCATTGACCTGATGCCGCGCGTGAAGATCGACCATGTGAAGGTCGAACCCTTGGGCGGGAGCGTGTATCGGCTCACGGCGCTGATCATCAATGACGGGTATCTGCCGACGATGAGCGAGATGGGGCGCATCAGCCGTGAGCCCAATCCGCTTCAGGCGGCGATTGAACTGCCCAAAGGCGCGACGTTTTTGCAGGGCTTTTCCCGCCGGCAGTTCGGCCCGATCGCCGGCTCGGGCGGACACGAGGAGCTCGCCTGGCTGATTCATTGCGACGCGGGCGAGGCAACGATGCGCGTGTACAGTCCGACCACGGGTTCAACTTCGACGAAGGTGACGCTGCCATGATGAAGTATGGACTATTGAGCGTATGTGTGATGATCAGCGCGGCTTTGGGCGCGGACAAGCCGTATCAACCGCAGGGCGCTCCGGCGGATCCGAAGGTCAATGTGCGGTGGAACATGTACCACGACTACGCCGCTGCGACGCAGATCATGCAGTCGCTGGCCAAGGCGTTCCCCAAGCAGTGCCAGCTTATCAGTCTCGGCGCGTCGTATCAGAAGCGGCAGATGTGGGTCATGATCATCACCGACCCGACCACCGGCGCCGACGCCGATAAGCCCGCGTTCTGGATCGACGGCGGGATTCACGCCAACGAAATTCAGGGCACGGAGGCGGCGCTCTACACGGCGTGGTACCTCCTGGAAATGTCGGACCGCAGTGCGTTCATCGGGCGGCTGCTGCGCGAGCGGACGTTCTACATTCTGCCGATGATGAGCCCCGATTCGCGCGATGCGCATATGCACAAACCCAACGACACGCACTCGCCCCGCAGCGGGCAGCGCCCCGTTGACGACGATGGCGACGGTCTCATCGACGAGGACGGGCCGGATGATCTGGACGGGGACGGGAACATCACGCAGATGCGCGTGCGCGATCCCAACGGCAAGTTCAAACCCGATGACGAGTACCCGCAGATGATGGTGCGCGTCAAGGACGGCGAGAAGGGGCAGTACACGCTGCTGGGCGAAGAGGGCTTCGACAACGACGGCGACGGGAAGGTCAACGAGGACGGCGACGGGTATTACGATCCGAACCGCGATTGGCCGTGGCTATGGGCCCCGAGTCAGGAGCAGCCGGGGGCGTATCGGTATCCCTTGTCGGTGCCGGAGAATCGCATGGTCGCCGACTTCATCGCCGGCCATTTGAACATCGCCGGAGCGCAGTCATATCACAACGCCGGAGGCATGATCCTGCGCGGGCCGACGGTCAAGGGCGACCGTTATGAGCCGGCGGATCTGCGCGTGTATGACGCGCTGGGGGCGAAGGGCGAACTGATGCTGCCGGGCTACCGGTACATCGAGACGGCGACGCAGCTTTACGAGACGCATGGCGCGGAACTGGACTGGCTCTATTCGATGCGCGGCATCGTGAGCTTCACCAACGAGATGTTCACCGGCTTCAACTTCTTCCGCCGGGCGTCGGAGGGTTTCTTCGGCTCGCGCGAGGATCAGCGGGCGTTCAATAAGCTGCTGCTCTTCGGTGACGGCGTCGTGCCCTGGCACGAAGTGGATCACCCGCAGTACGGGCGCATCGAAGTGGGCGGGTTCAAGAAGGACTGGCTCCGCCAGCCGCCTTCGTTCATGCTCGAAGAGGAATGCCATCGCAACATGGCGTTCACGCTTTACCAAGCCGACGAAATGCCGCTGGTGAAGGTGCAGTCGGTGACGGTGCGGGACATGCCCGGCGGGGTGCGCGAGGTGACGGCGATCATCGAGAACACGAAGCTGACGCCCACGCGTTTGGCCGTCGATGTCAGGCATCACATCAATCCGCCCGATCGCGTGACGATCTCGGCGGAGGGGCTGAAGGTGATCACCGCGCTGGTGTCGGACAACATGTTCTTTGAGCGGCCGACCGAGCAGACGCGTCAGCCGGGCGTCGTGAAGCTCGAATCGATCGGCGGCAACGATGTGACATACGTGCGCTGGCTCATCGAAGGCAAGGGCCCGGTGACGGTGACGGTTCAGTCGATCAAGGGCGGGGCCGACGCCATGACGACGCTCAGCGGAAAGTGACGCGCAGGACGAGTCGCGCGGCGTGCAGTGCGGCGCGCCGCGCGGCGGGGCTGATGCCGAGCGTGAACCCGGTCATCAGCGCCGCCGCGACAACACCGAGCGGGCGATCGCTCACCCACTTCTGAAATTGCGCATCATGACTCGCCGCCTCATCGAGCAGCGCGGCTTTGGTGCGCGTCAATTCGTCGCCCGCGGGTTGCGTGCGACGGACGGGTGCGTGCTTCGATCTTTCAGGCGGCGTGCGAGTCATGATGATAGTGCCTCGTCTCGACGCGATCGGAAAAGCGGTGAATGAGACGAAGGGCGACAAGGGCTCCCGCCAGCAAGGCGGCGCCGACAAGCGTCAGCGCCGCCGCTGGGGGCATGAGCATGATGAGCGCCAGGTAAGCGCCTCCGCCGACGGCCGCGATGCCCGTCAGAAAGAGCACCATCGCCGTGATGCCGACCAGCACCATCTCCACGAGGCGCCACACTTCGCGGCGTGCGGCCCGCCCCTCCGCCTCGACCAGGTCGGCGACCTTCACAGTGAATCGACCCAGCGCATGCATCATGGCATCACCGCCGGGACATGAGGAAACCCGCCAGCAGCCCCACGCCGAACGCGCCGGCGGCGGCGGTCAGCGGACGCTGCTTGACGTAGGTGCGACCCTGGTCGGCGACGTCGTTGACGCGCCGCTCCATGTCGTCATAAACGGCGCCGGCGGAGGCCCGGCCCTGGGAGGCCAGCGCCCGGGCGATTCCGCCGACGTCGCTCTTGAGGGTCGTCAGATCACTCTTGAGATGCGCCACCTGATCGGTCAGCGCATCGTCTTCGACTTCATGTTTGCTTCGATGATTGGTCATGGTCTTCCTTTCTTGGTGACGGATGCGGTGATGCTTCGTCGGTCATGAACTATCGGGCTGCGAGCAGTCCGCTGATCAGCGCGATGGCGAAGATCACCAGAAAGATGACAAAGAGAATCTTGGCGATGGAAGCGGCCGCGCCGGCGATGCCGGTGAACCCCAGGAGGCCGGCGACAATCGCCACGACCAGAAAGATGAATGCCCAGTAAAGCATGATGAGCTCCTTTCGGGTGAAAGTTTTGGTCGCTGGGATTCACATCGCAAGGCGCATGCCAGTCAACGCGCCGGGCCGTGCGGGGATGAACGTATCTGACGATCGTCCGTGCGATTGCGCGACGCGTACTCGATATGAGTCGCATCACTGGCGCACAGCCCGATGACGATGCCATTGAAAGATTTACCCGCGCCGCGTGTAAAATTTACAAAATGCCCGACAATCCAAGACGTTTTCAATCATCGCAGGCGCCGTCCGTTGCGACAATATCGTTCATCCCTATGTTGTGTCGATGCTTGTGAATCGCACGGAGATTTGCGGCATGCAGTTTGCGAATTGCTCTCCCGGATGTGCATAGAAGCCAACAACCATGATCGACAGAAAGGACAAGTTCGACGGACATCCCGACCATGCTCACTCCCTCAAAGAGATGATCGGGATGCGCGTCTGCGACAAAGACGGTCAAGAAGCGGGAACGCTCACCGACATCATCGTTGACATGAACAACGGCATGGTGGCGTATCTCGAATTGACGGTCGACGGCAGACGATTTGCGGTGCCCTTCGGATCGGTGGAGCTGGACGATCGAAGGCACGCCTTGGTTTTGAAGATGCACCGATCAACCTTCCAGCGCAGTCCGGGGCGGGAACAGTGAACGCCGGCTCAAGGAGTCCTGACATGCAACGACTTAGAAGACAGATTGTGATGATGCTCGCGGCGCTGGCGCTATTGGCGCTGGCGAGCTGCAACACGATCCACGGGGCGGGCAAGGATATCGAGAAAGGCGGCGAAGCGATCCAGGATGCGTCCGAGTGATGACCCAAGGCATTTCGCCGAGACACCCATTTTGCAAGGAGCACGAACATGACCGGCACGAAGCAACATACGAATCGTTGCCTTTGGCTATTGGGGCTGGCGCTGTGCCTGCCGCTGGGGGCATGTGAAAACGAACCCGAGCAGCCGGCGACGCCCAAGCCGAGCGTCACGGCAGACGACGTGAAGCAGCAGACGAACGAAGCGGCACGGACGACGGGCGACTACATCAAGGAAAAGTCGTCGGACGCGATGAACGCCATGCAGCGGCAGCTCGATGCATGGGGCGACAAGATCAGCGCCTGGTCGGACTCGGCCAAGGACAACACGTCCGAGGCGTGGCAAAAGACCAAGACGACGATGTCGGAGAAGTATGACGTCGCCAAGCAGAAATTCGCGGAAATGAAGGACGCCAGCGGCGAGGCATGGGACAAGACCAAGCAGGCGTTCGACGATGCGATGAACGATCTGCAGAAGGCCTACGACGATGCGAAGGCGAGCTTCAGCGACAGCGGCGAGCCGAAGCCGACGACGCCCACGACGGGCCAGACGCCTTCGAGCAATCCGTGATGTGTCATTGAATCCGATCCCGGCGGGCGGGTGGTGCTGGATAAATACCCTGCTGCTCCAGCATCACCGCCGCCGATTTTTTTGCGGGCGGATCAGTCCGACGCATCGGGTTGGCCGTATTCCTTGAGCCGGTTGTAGAGCGTTTTGAGACTGATGCCGAGCTTTTGCGCGGCGTCCTTCTTGTTGCCTTCGCAATGTTCGAGCGTCGAGAGAATCAGTTCGCGCTCGGCATCCGAAAGGGGCGTGCCCACCTCGACCTCGATCACCCGCTCGTCCGCTTCATCGTTATCGCGCGTGACTACATCCGTCTTTTTCCCGGGCTTTTGAGCTTTTTTGGACGGGGGCTCGGGCGGACAGGACGCACCGTCATTGGGGGCGGCGCCGCAGGATTCGGGCGCGACGCTGTTCTGCTCGAGCAGGCCGGCGAGCGGCTCCAGGTCGATCGTGTCGTCTTCGAGAATGAACGAGCGATGCACGAGATTGCGAAGCTGGCGGACATTGCCGGGCCAGTGGTATTCGCGCAAGCGCTCTTCACCGAGGGATGAGAGGTGTTTGTCCTTTTCGTGCTTGGTGTTCAATTCGGAGAGCGTGTGATTGGCGAGCAGGATCACATCGTCATCGCGCTCGCGCAGCGGCGGGAGGTTCAGGGGAAAGACGGCGATGCGATACAAGAGGTCCTCCCGGAACGTGCCGTCCTCGACGGCGGCGGCGGTATCGCGGTTCGTCGCGGCGATGACGCGCACGTCGATGTCGATCTGCTTTTCGCCGCCGACGCGCGTGACCTTGTGCTCCTCGAGAACGCGCAGGAGCCGGACCTGCATTTCCATGGGCATCTCGGCGATTTCGTCGAGGAAGAGGGTGCCGCCCTTGGCGCGTTCGAAGACGCCGCGGCGCATGCGGTCGGCGCCGGTGAAAGCGCCGCGTTCGTGGCCGAACAGTTCGCTTTCGATGAGGTTCTCGGGAATGGACCCGCAGTTGACGGCGAGGAAGGGTTGGGTCTTGCGATCGCTGCGCTGATGGATGGACTGCGCGACGAGTTCCTTGCCGGTGCCGCTCTCGCCGCAGATGAGCACGGTGGCGTCGGTTGGGCCGACCTTGGCGATCATATTGTAGATCGACCGCATGGCATCGGAGTTGCCGATGAGGAATTCGAATCGGTCCTTGATTTTGCGGACGCGTTTGGCCGGGCCGGGGACGATGAGATGAAGCACGGAGCGGAGGATGCGATTCAGGTCCGCCTCGGCGATCGGGCGCATGAGGCACATGACCTTGCGTCCCCCCGCCTGTTCGACGAGCTGACGGATCGAAGGGTCTTCCGCGATGAGCACGATCGACGTCTTCTTGTAACCGGGCAGGCGCGCGAGCAAATCGAGGACGCCGCCCCTGGCGAGGCCCACATCGACGAACATGACATCGGGTTTCTGCCGGCGGCACTCGGCGACGCCGCGGGCCAGGTCGGCGCAGGTCCATGTGGTCACGTCCCGGCCTTCGAGCCATGCGACAAGGCGGCGGCGTTCTGCGGGCTGCGCCGAGACGATCAAGGCGTGTGCCACGGCTTGTTGGGTCATAGATACAACTCCGCGAACCTCCGCACACACCGCCGGGACAGTGTACCGGCCTCGCCTGATAAATGGCAATGCCCCGACGCCTTGGGAATTGGCCCCTAAAACGATACACTACATTGTCTGCCCGCCCGCGGCGGGAGATGATTTCACGTGGGAGCGGCGATTTGCCAGCTCCAGACGCCCGGTCGGGGTTCCAGGCGTTCGGCCCCAACCAGCGCCTCCCAACGTCGACGGAGACCAGCATGTATTTCAAATTCGCATGCCCATCGTGCGGCAAGAATCTCAAGGTGCCCGAGGAGGCCGGCGGAAAGCGCGCCCGGTGTCCTTATTGCAAGAATCAGGTGATGGTGCCCAAGTTCACCCCCGCCGACATTCCCGATGCAAGGCCCAAGATCAAGGACCCGACCGACGAACTGGCCGCCGCCGCCAGCGCCATGTCCGGCCCGGCCGCGCCGCGCCGCGCCAGCACGCCAACCGCCGCCGCCCCCGCGATGCCCAAGCATGACCCGGCGATGTCCACCAGTTCGATCGAGAACCTGACCCAGTCCGGCGCCGACGGCACCAACGTTTCCGCCTGGCTCACCGCCGCCATCGCCGCCGGGCTGACCGTCGTGTCCTACCTGATCATCTGGCCCCTGCACACCACTTACCTGGGCACGATTCTCACGGACGGCGGATGGGTCAACTATGCCGAAGTGTTCCTGATGTACTGGTCGCTGGCGATCCTCGTGTTCAAGCACATGAACATGCGACGCCAGAAGGACGCCATGCTCTTTGACCTTTTGCCGACGGAAATCGCCGACGAGATCACCGTCGACACCGTTCCGCAGTTCACGCGTCACATTCGCTCGCTCCCCTCCGATCCGGGTCAGAGCTTTCTGATTAACCGCGTGCTGCGCGGGCTCGAGCATTTCCGCGTGCGTCGGTCGAATCCGGAAGTGGCGAGTCTGCTTGGAAGCCAGGGCGACATCGACGCCAACGCGGTGCATTCCAGTTATGCGCTCGTCAAGGTGTTCACATGGGCGATTCCGATTCTGGGCTTCATCGGCACGGTCATCGGCATCAGCGCCGCCGTCGGCGGATTCAGCGGCGACATGAGCAAGGCGACCGACATCGCCGCCCTGAAGGAAAAACTCGGCGCGGTGACCGGCGGGCTGAGCACGGCATTCGATACGACGCTCGTCGCGCTGGTCATGTCGCTGTTCATCTCGATCCTCACCACCGCGCTGCGCAAGAGCGAAGACGATCTGCTCAACAGCATCGACGAATATTGCAACGAGAATCTGCTCAAGCGCATCAATGACGACGAGGGCCAGATCGCCGCCGCCGAAAGCTCCAAGGCGATCCGCAAGGCCATCGAGCAGGCCATGACGGCGCATCACGCGGAACTGCGAAGCTGGACGGAGAAGCTCGAGTCGATCGGCTCGACGCTGACGAACGAAGTCGTCGACGGTTGGACCAAGATCTTCAAGGAGATCGACGAATCGCAGACGAGCCAGGCCGGGGCGCACCGCGAGCAGCTTGAGCAGATGCAGAAACTGCTGGCCCAGATCACCGAACGGGCGGAGCGTGTCGAGAAGGACACGAGCGCGTCGATGCGCGTCTCGGCGGACTCCTTGCGCGGTCACTTTGAGGCGATGACCGAGGGCATCACGGCGCTCAACCGGGTGCTTGGGGAACTGGGCGAGAAGCAGATCGTGTTTCAGGGCTCGCCGCGCCGCGGCTGGTGGCCCTTCGCCAAGAAGCCGGCGAGCAACGGAGACTGACCCATGTCCCGCCGCAACCGCGAAGAAGAAAATGCGGTTTCGCTTTTCCCGTTCCTGTCGATTCTCGCATGCGTGATCGGCGTGCTGACGCTGCTCATCACGGCGATGGCGTTGGGGCAGCTCGACCCGGACGCGGTCAAGGATGCGGAGAAGCAGATTCAGGAAGCGGAGCAGCGGGCGGAGGAAAACAAGAAGGTTCAGCAGGACATGACCGACCTGAACTCCGACCTGACGCTGATCAAACAGCTTGTCGCGCAGGCGGAGGCGATTCGGCAGGAACTCGAACGCGCCCGCGCGGAACTGAAGGTCCAGCAGGCGGCACACGACGCGATGGCGACCGACGATGCGAGCGCGAAGCTGCTGGCGGAAATGAATCGCCAGCGTGAGCGGATCGCGCAGATGCAGAAGGATCAGCCGGCGCTCGCCGCGGAGATCGCCAGATTGCAGGCGGAGCTGGCCAAGCGGGCCGCCCCGCCGCCGCCGGCGCAGGTCAAAATCCAGCCCGGTGGATCAGGCGACGACATCCATCCCTATTTCGCCGAGTGTGCGCGGAACGATGTGGTGATTCTCGATGGTTCGGACACACGGGTCCGCCGCAATGATCTATCCACGAGCGAGGCGTACGCCGACTTCATGGCCAAAGTGCGGGCCGACGACAAGGGCGTGTTGATTCTGCTAGTGAGGCCGGACGGAATCTGGACGTACAACACGGCGTCGGATGTGGCGCGTGTGAATCAGACGCGCAACGGCAAGCTGCCGATCTCGGGCCAGGGGCAGATCGACCTGACGCTCTTCCAGAAAAAGAAGGCGGGCTAGCGCATGGGACGTCGCATTCAGGAAGAAGACCAGGGGTCGCTGGACTCACTGCTGGACACGATGACGAACGTGGTGGGCATCCTCGTGATCCTGTTGATCATGACGCAGCTTGGCGTCAGCGACGCGGTCAAGCGGATCCTGCGCTCCGGCGAGGAAAGCCCGGCGATGGTCATTACGCCCGAAGCCCTCGCCGACGCGAAGAATCAGCGAGAGGAGCTTCAGAAGACCGTCGATGCGCTGCGTGCCAGATGGAAGGAGCTTGACACGAAGCGGCCCGAAGACGTCGCGGCGATCGACGATGTGAAGAAGCTCACCGAACAGCTCAAGGCGGAGATCGAAGCGGCCAAGACGGCGAAAGTCAACTCCGACAAGCTCAAGGACGAACTGGCCCAGAGGACGAAGACGGCGGACGATCTGAAGACGAAGCTCGACGCGATGGAAGCGCAGATGGCGAAGCTGCGGGCGCAGCTTGAGGCGACGCCCGCGGCGGCGGCGCCGGCGACGAAGATCGTCACGCTGCCCAATCCCCGACAGGCCCCCGAGAACGCCAAACCGGTGACGCTGATCGTCAAAGACGGCCGGGTCACGCCGGCGGATGACGAGGCGCTGCGGACGGTCGTCGAAAATGCGCTCAAGCGCATGCACATCACGCCCAATGAGCAGGGCCTCATCGACTGCGAGAAGCTGCTCAATGCCTTTGACGCGGCGAAACTGGGCGATCGTTACTTCTACGTTCGGCTCAAGGTCATCAACTTCCGCCCGTACATCGTGCCCGAACGGCGCGAGACGGCGGGCGAGACGGCCGAGCAACTGGCCAGCCCCAGCTCGACGTTCATGCGCCTCGTCCGCCTGACCAAACAGCAGGGCAATTATCTCAAGTTCGTCGTCTGGGCCGACAGCTACGACGCCTACATCGAAGCCCGCCGGCTGGCGGACGAAGCGGACGTCGCGGCGGGCTGGACAGCGTATGACGCGTCGCAGGAATGGCGCATTTCGATACCGGGCAAAGTCGATTGTCTGGGCAAGCCCCCGCCTCCGCCGCCGGATCCCAATGCGCCCAAGCCGCCGCCGCCGGACCCCAACGCGCCTAAACCCAAGCCGCCGCTTCCAAAGGAAGACATCGATTAGTGAAGTGTGATGATGGGATTGACATCACCCCATCGCACGCCGAGCGCAAAAAAAGGCGTTCGACCGATTTGCATCGATCGAACGCACGGTCATCGCCCTTGCCGCCGGCCCGATACATTCGAGCCAATACCCGCCAAGGTTCATTGCGGCGCGGGCGTTGATTTCCTGAATGTCGCTCCGGTCACGGTCGCCGGTGCGGTGTACTTGGTCCATTGAACCGGCAGGCGATCCATTGCCGCCGAGGTCGTCGCGAGCAGCTTGTCGTTCCAAGGCAGCACCTCGGCAATGACAGTTCCGTCGTAGCCGACGGCGCGCAGGGCGCTGAACGTCTCGGCCCACGGCACGTCGCCTTCGCCGATGCCGCAGAACGTGTAGCGCCCCTGCCAGCCGAATTCGTTTTTGAAGTCCTTGATGTGCACCCGCTTGATGCGCGATCCGAGCAGCTCGATCCAGTGCGGCGGATGCTGATGCACGCCCATGAGATTGCCCGCATCGAAGTACGCCCCGAGCCGATCGGAGGCGAAACTGTCGATGAACTGGGCGAACTCGATCGGCGAGTAGAACAGGCCGTTCCACACATTTTCGAGGCACAGATCGACATGCACCTTCTCGGCCGCTTCGAGCAGTCGCGCGACGGCGTGGCGGCAGCGGGTCAGGGCATGGTCATAGCGGACTTTTTCCTTCGATGCGATCGGGCTCACGACGACGCCGGGCACGAAGAGCATCGCCTCGCAGCCGAGCCACGCCGCCCGCTGCAGCGCCGCGGCGTGTAGTTCGATGGCTTTTTCGCGCACGGCGGGGTCATTGCTGATCGGGTTCACACCCCAGCTCATCCCGCTGGCGAGCGTCTCGACGACGAGGCCGGACGATTCGCACAACGAGCGGATTGCAAGACAGTTAGCTTCGCTGGTCGAGGGCGTGATCACGCCGGTCGCGCCGATGCACAGTTCGAGCGCGCCAAAACCATGCGCACGGGCCTGGTCGAGCGCATCGGCGATCGAATGCGTGTTGGCCAGGCCGTCTTTCATGGACCAGTAGCTCATGCCCTTGATCATGCCCGCGCTCCCTTCGCCGCCGCCTGTTCGCTAAAGCGCATCGCGCGGACCGGGCCGCCGATCGCTGCGGGTTCGGGGTGGAGCGTGACACGCACGGACGCGCCGCCTTCGCGGATGCTCAGGTGCTCGGCTTCGGTGATCCGCACAGCATCGGCGGCGTCCTGAAGCGTGATCGTTTCGGGCGCCCGACCGGCGGCGATGCACTGAAGGAAATAATCGATCTCGGCGGCGTAGCCCATGCCCTTGACTTCGATCTCGCGACGCTTGACGCCCGGTTCGTAAAGCATCATCACCGGCCGGGCCGACGAATTGAACGTCACCGTCACCCGCTCGAAATTCACGCAGTACGCCATCGAGAACCCGAAGTCCTCCGCCATGGCCCAACTGCCCTCGGCAACGACAAGCGGGATGTCGTCGTAGAGGTAACGCGTATGAACATGGTCGATCGCGCTGGTGATCTTCGAGTAGCCGACGCTCTGCACGGCCTGCGGCTTGCCGAAGCAGTAGTGAATGAAGTCGGTGTCGTGGATGTGCAGATCGAGCAGCGCTCCGCCGCTCCGCTCGCCTTCCATGTAGAACGTCCCGCTGGGCGCGGTGGCGACGCGGCGGAACGTGGCGGCGAGCACCTTCCCATAGCGCTTCGCATCGATCGCTTCCTTGAGCCAGGTCCAGCCCGGCCAGAACCGCATGCAGTGCGCCGCGAAGGCGAAGCCGGTCGAAGCGGCGGCTGCGTCGGCCAAGCGCTGAGCTTCATCCGCCGATCGGCCCAGGGGCTTTTCGATGATGACATGCTTGCCCGCTTCCAGGGCCGCGATGCCGTAGGGCACATGCAGATCGGTCGGCAGGCAGATGTCGACCACTTGGATCTGCGGATCGGCGATCAGGTCCTCCGCCCGTTCGTAACGCTGGATCGAAAGATCCCCGACGCCGCCCTGCGCCTGCCCGTCGATATTGCCGTAGGCCCGCGTCCGGCCGTGAAGCCGGTCCGCATCGATATCGCACAGCGCCGCGACGCGTACATCGCTGCGCTGCCGGTAGATATCAAGATGCGTCAGGCCCATCATGCCAAGGCCCAGAATGCCCACAGTCGTCATGTCCATTCCTTTACGTCCCGAACCGATCCGATCGATCCGGGATATTTGCCATATCCATTTGACACCTTCGTGTCCCGCGGCCTATGGTGCCATGATATTAGCCATAATCATCGGAAATTGACATTCTTCAAAGCCAACACTTTATTTGCGAAATACCACAGCCATGAAGCCCAATCCCCTGCTGCATCTGAGCGAATCCCGCGTGATGGCAGAAAATTACCCCGAGTTGGCGGCCGTGGGAATTCAATGGGTGGGCATCACCCAGGTCCGCGGGCCGCGCACGCGCACCTCGTTCGATGAGGATCGCAAGCACAGCCATCTGCACATCGCCGCCGTCGGTCGCCCGCTCGTTCTCATCGACAAACGCTGGGTCGAACTGCCCGATGGCACCGCCTACGTCAATCCGCTCGGCAGCGAGTGGGGCTGGCGATACGAAGGCAACACCAACGAATCGCAGCAGCATCTGTTCGTGCGCTTCATCAACGGCTCCGACGGCGGCGTGCCGCGCGGCAAGCGCCATTCCTACCTTCAGCCCGACTGCGTCATCGACGATCTGCTCTGGACGTACCGCCAGCTACAGCGCGAATGCGTTTCCGCCGGTCGCTCCACGGTGATTCGATGCCTCGCCGAATTGATCGCCTTTCACGCACACGAGATGATTCACCCCACCGAGCCGACGTCGCAGCTCGCGGAGCTTTGGATGGCGGTGTCGGCGGATTTGACACGGGCATGGACGCTGGATGATTTGTGCGAAGAGGCGGCGATGAGCGCCGAGAAGCTGCGCCTCGTCTGTCAGCGCGAGCTGGGCAGTTCGCCGATGCGTCACGTGACGGACCTGCGCATGCGCAAGGCGGCCGACCTGCTCCGCACCACCGACTGGTCGATCGCACGCGTCGGCGTAGCGGTGGGCTATCCCAACCCGTTCAACTTCTCCGTCGCCTTCAAGCGTCGCCACAACTTAAGCCCCCGCGAATACTGCAAACGCCTCGCCTCCCGCCGGGCGATGCATTCCTGACGCCCGTCCGGACACCCACTCCGCCCTCCCGCGCCCGATCGCCGGCGTGATGGCATGGTCGTCGCATGTGCCGTTTCGGGCCTGTCCGCACCGCGCGACGGTACCAAGTCGGCTGAGCCGCAACGGTACGATCCGATGCCTTTGCAACGTCCTGATGGCCGGGAAATCGCTGTTTTCAACTTGATTTCCGTCCTCCCAAGCGACTCGAAGAATTGGCACGGCCTTTGTTGATTGACCTGCGTGTCGGCCCCTTCTCCGCGCGGTTCGTGCAGCGAGAAGGTGCGTGCATCCCACACATCACCGCTGATGAATCGGGGCCAGCGTGGTCCCGTCGTCGGTCGGTGGGTTGGCACTTGAGGCATCTCCGAGCAACCGCTTCGGAGGCCTCCTAATCGGCTGGGGCCGAAGGTTGGTTTCTATGGTCCGTCACATGCGCGGGCTGGTTTCGGGGTTCATTCTCTCCCTTCTATGCGTCACGATCGGCCGGGCCGAAGTCATCAGCGACTTCGTCATTCTCACCGACGGTCATGTCCACATCGGCACGGACGCCATGGTGCTCGGCGGACTCGTCGGATCGAATCTCGATTCATCGCTGGCGACGAACCCGGGGCCCAACTACGAGAGCATTGATCTGCTCTCGGGCTCGATGACGCTGGGACTGCGCGGACTGGCGAGCGTGCACGTCGGCACCAACGCCCTCGTCAACGGAAACATCACCGTCAACGGCAACGTCACCACCGTCAGCGGCGCGACCATCAACGGCGTCGTCAACGCCCGCGGCGGACTCGGCGTCGACCCCGCCGACGGCGATGTGCAGGGCGGCACCAACGCCACCTTCAACGGCGACATCCATGCCCACGGCGACGTCAATTTCAACTCCGGCGTCACCGTCAACGGTTCCGTCTTCACCAAAGGCGATTTCACCACCGGGCAGAACGGCCTGATCCAGAACCTCGGCAACGTCGACGCCGAAAAGAAAGTCGACCTCGGCGCCGGCACCACCGTCGCCGGCAATGTCCGTTATGGCACGACCCTGACGCTCCGCCCCACCGGCAGTCCGACGGCTCAAATCCTCGGCACCGCTGTGCAAACCGCCCCGTCATTCGTCGCTGAGCCGCAGGCCTTCGCCGCCGTCCCGCTCATGAGCGTCACCGCCGCCACGCCCGGCGTGACCAGCATCGTCAAGACCGCCAACATGTCCACCGACCTGGCCGTCGGCGATTACAAGGACATCGATCTGGGCAACAACAACACGCTGACCCTGCACTCCGGAACGTACAATCTGCACAGTCTGACGATGAACTCCAGCAGCGAGATTCACCTGGAATTCAACGCCGCGATGGATCCGATCCATGTGCTCATCGGGCAGGACGTCGTGCTGGGCACCGCGTCGGTCAATGATCTGACGATCGTGGTCAAGGTCGGCTCCGGCCCCGAGCAGGAAGTCAAGATGCTCGACGACGGCTCCGTGCCCAACTACGACCCGGGCGGTCTGAACATGAGCATGATCTCGCTGGCTCAGAAGGTCATCTTCGAAGTCGGCCGGGACTTCACGCTCCATGCCAACCATACGCGCAACGCCAACAATCAGGACGTCGGCGCTAACTGGCTGGGCATCGTCAAAGCGGTCGATGACATTCACCTGGGCGAATGGACCCGCACCATCGGCGCGATGTACGCCAACGATGACTTTGAGATGCTCGCCAACTCCAAGCTCAACGGGCAGGGCATCCTCGGCCCCGACCAGGGCCCGGTCATCGTCCCCGAGCCGTCGACGATCAGTCTGATCGTCGGCCTCGCCGGTCTGGCCCTGACACGCCGCCCCCGCAACTCGCGTGGTGTCGCCTAACCGCTGTAAACACAGATACTTCTCGTCGCAAGGAGCGTCCGATTCCCATCGGCGCTCTTTTTCATGCGCCGTCACCGGTGACAGATTTTCCTTGACGATGGTTCACTGCGGTCGGTACAGTATCCCCGTACTCGAACGCGCAGAACGACGGTAACCTTGTAGTTGCCGGCGCTTCGAGGGGAAAAAGGTTGTGCTCAAGGCGGCGTCCGCGCCGCCGGAGGCATGCATGAGACCGTTCCGGTACTTCCGGGCATCCTGACATCGTTGTGATTGGTTGAGCGCATCGCCGCTTGCGGTGCGCCTGCCGCATGGGCAGTGCCCGTGAGGCGATCGGTCGGACGAGCGGAGCGCGGAAAGAACGAACGATGCGAGCGGACGCAATGCCGCTCGCGGAATGGGAGTCAGAACATGATGAAGGGCACGCCAAAGAAACGTGTGATGCGCCATGGCGCGATGATGCTGGGGTTGTCGGTTGCGTGGGCGGCATCGGCGCGCGCTGCGACTTTTACATGGAACGTCACCGGGTCAAGTAACTGGGCCACCGGCACCAACTGGGTCGGCAACACCGCGCCTGGTCTCACCGGCACCGATACCATCCTCCAGTTCACCCGAGCCGCGTCAAACTACACCGCACAGAATACGGTCGGCGCCGGCACCACCGACGTCTTCCACCTCGTCGGACTCGAATTCACCAACACCGGCACGGGCACCTCGACCTACACCGTCTCCCGCGCCAACAGCCGCACCCTCAGCTTCGACGCCGGCTCCCCCTCCGGCAGCCCCTACATCGCGCTCGATGCCAACGGCGGAACCTTCAACTTCAACATCCCCGCCGCACTCACCGCCAATCTCGCCATCAAAGGCAACGGCACCGCCACCTTTACCTTCAACAGCGGCATCAGCGGCAATTTCGGAATCACCAAAACCGGCACCAGTCTCGTCGACTTCAGCGCCGCAAGCACCTACACCGGCCTGACCACCATCACCGGCGGCACCATCAAGATCACCGCCGCCAACGCCATCGCCTCCGGCAACAGCATGTCCATCGGCGCCGCCGGCACACTCGACATGAACAGCCGCGACGTCTCGCTCGACCAGCTCTCCGGGTCCGGCTCCATCTCCACCACCAGCGGCGCCCTGACCGTCGGCTCCGCCAACAGCTCCAACACATGGAGCGGCGTCATCAGCGGCGGCGGCGACCTGGTCAAAGCAGGCAACGGCACCTTCACCCTCGCCACTTCCCAAACCTACACCGGCAAGACCACCGTCAATGGCGGAACGCTCTTCCTCAACAGCGGCGTGTCGCTCTCGTCGTCGACTGATTTGACCGTGAATTCCCCCGGTTTTCTCGACGCCAACAGCAACAATCTCACCGTGGCATCGCTCGCCGGCTCCGGCAACATCAGCATGGGAACCGGCACGCTCTCCGTCGTCGGCGGTTCGACCTACAGCGGCGTCATCTCCGGCTCCGGGGGGTTCAACAAGACCGGCTCCGGCGCTCTGACCATGAGCGGAGCCAACAACTTCACCGGCCCGATCAACGTCACCGGCGGAACACTCCGTCTCTCCGGCGCCGCGAACCGTTTCCTCACCACCGTCGACGTCAACGTCACCGGCGGAACATTCGACCTCAACACCAACAGCCAGACCATCGACGCCCTCACCGGCTCCGGCACCGTCCTCACCAGCAGCAGCGCCACCACGCTCACCCTCGGCAATGACAACGGCTCGGGCGTCTTCAGCGGCGCCATCAACGAATCCGGCAACGTCACGAAAATCGGCTCCGGAACCCAGACGCTCTCCGGCACCGGCAGCACCTACTCCGGCAACACCAACATCAACGGCGGCGTCCTCTCCGTCACAACGATCAAGAACAACGGCACCGCCAGTTCCCTCGGCAACGCCAACAACTCCGGCGCGACCATTACCTTCAATGGCGGCACGCTCCAGTACACCGGCGCCACCGACGCCACCAACCGCGGCTTCACGGTCAATACGGGCGGCGCCACCATCGATATCGCCAACGCCGGCACCACGCTGACCTTCAGCGGCGCCGCCATCGTCGGCTCCGGATCCGGCGGCTTCGCCAAGTCCGGCGCCGGCACGCTCATCCTCTCAAACACCAACACCTACACCGGCAACACCACCGTCAAGCTCGGCCTGCTCAACATCACCGGCTCGCTCGCCAACAATGGGTCGAGCAAAGTGTTCATCGACGCCGATGGCAACGGCGATTTCGCCAGCGGGACCGACACGAAACTTTCCCGCGCCGTCGCCGCCGCCGCCTCGTACACCGGCTATGGATCCGCCATCACCAGCAGCGCGCTGACCAAGGCCGACCTGCTCGGCGGCTCGAATACGACGCTCGCCGTCAAATCGCTGGGCATGCAGTGGCGCACCGTGGCGAGCACCGTGGGCGAAATCAACCGCGGCAATCTCGCGTCCGATGTGATCAACCTGACGGGCATCGACACGACGAAGTTCGTGCTCCAGATGAACTACGCCCCCATCGCCAACGAAGCCGTGCTCGCCGCCGCCCAGCAAATCCGTCTCGCCTGGCTCGACACGAACACGAACACATGGAAGAACGCCATCCTCGGCAACCATGGTGCGAACGTCGGTCTGACGAACGTACAGGGAAGCTGGGCCGGCGCCGGCGGCAGCACGCTGGTGCTCGGAAGCTGGGGCGTCGACACGACCAATCACGTCGTCTGGGCCGTGCTCGACCACAACAGCCAATTCGCCGTGCTCGTCCCGTCACCGATGGCGCTGCCCGCCGGTCTGACGCTCCTGTCCCTGCTGGCCGCGCGTCGCCGCCGCTGATCAACCCGATTCGCAACATGCCCGCCCACCGGACCCGACCGATTGTGATTTGACGCCCCGACCCGCTACAATGCCCCCACACTCTGCGGGCGTAACTCAATTGGTAGAGTGTCAGCCTTCCAAGCTGAATGTTGCCGGTTCGATCCCGGTCGCCCGCTTTGGATTCACGCGGTTTTGGCGCGTGGTCCTTCATTGTCGCATCTGCAATAGCGCATAAAAAAGCCCCGTTGCGTTCAACGGGGCGGTGGGTTAAGCGTCGTTACTCGACGGGCTTGTCCAGCGCTTTGATCGGGAAAAGCTGGCTCGGCACGTGCTGCTGGATCATGATGGCTTCGCACTTTTTGACGATGTCGGGATGTTCCGCGGCGACGTTGTGCGACTCGCCGGGGTCTTTGTCGAGGTCGTAGAGCTCGGTGACGATCTTGCCTTTGGCGAGGCCCTGACGGATCGCCTTCCATTCGCCGATGCGCACGAACTGCTGACCGCCGTAGCCGGCGAACTCGCGGTAGAGGAATGGGCGGTCGGGCTGGGGCTGGCCGAGCAGTGTGGGGATGAGACTGATGCCATCGACGTTGCCGGGGACTTTGTCGGCGGCGCCGGCGAGTTCCATGAACGTCGGCAGCCAATCCTCGAAACCGCTGATGCGATCGCTGACCTTGCCCGCGGGGATGTGACCGGGCCAGCGTGCGATCATCGGCACGCGGATGCCGCCTTCGTAGAGCGAGCCCTTGAGGCCCTTGAATCCGTCGGCGGATTCGAAGAATTCGCTGTCGGACCCGCCGAGGCGGTTGTACGTCGGCCCATTGTCGGAGGTGAAGATGACGATGGTGTCATCGTCGAGGTTCAGTTCCTTGAGCAGGTCCATGATGCGCCCGAAATCACGATCCATGCGCGTGATCATCGCCGCATACGCTGCGCGCGGCGTGCGATTGGGCAGATACCCCTTGTTGCCGACATACGGCGGGTCGGGCCACTTGCCTTCATATTCCTTGAGCGAATCGTCGGGCACCTGCAGCGCCAGATGCGGCACGCTGGTGGGGATGTAGCAGAAGAACGGCTGATCCTTGTGATCGCGGATGAACTTTATCGCCTCTTCGTCGATCAAGTCCGGGGCGTACTGCTTGCCGATGTACTGCGCGTAGAGCTTTGGATCATTCGCGTCCGCGCCTTTGGCGAGCTGACCGCTGAGCCAGTGGGCGCCGTGCAACAGATCGGGGTTGTCGAGCGGGACGCGGGCGTCATCGCTGTAGAGGTAATTCGGGTAGTAGTTGTGAGCATGACGCTGACAGTTGAAGCCGTAGAAATGATCGAAACCCTGCGCGACGGCGTCGCCTTCGGATTTGACCGGACCGAGGCCCCACTTGCCGAACGCGCCGGTGCCGTAGCCGGCGGCTTTGAGCAGTTCGGCGATGGTGACGGTGTCGGCGGGAATGGGCGTCTGTCCCTCCGGCTGCACCTCCTTGTTGTCGCGCACCCAGGTATGCCCCGGATGCTGCCCCGTCATCAGCACGCAGCGCGACGGGGCGCACACGCCGTTGCCGGCGTAGTGATTCGTGAACTTCATCCCCTCCGCCGCGAGCTTGTCGATGTTGGGCGTCTTGATCTTCGTCTGCCCGAAGCAGCCCAGCTCCGAGTAGCCCAGATCGTCGGCGAGGAAAAAGATGATGTTCGGCTGACGCGCCTGGACCGAGGCGACAAGCAGCACACACAATACACAAAGCCATCCGATCCGTTGCATCGCGACCCTCTCAGATTACATTACACGCACAACGGCCGCTCATTCACCGTCATTGCATCCGCGACGGCGGCACGGGCGGGTGAGGCGGCCGATTCGCAACAGAGTACCCGATCGAGCGGCCCGGCGGGTCAATATGGAATCGGCATTTGCGTGCGGTGGACGTAACCGCGATGCCAGGTCAGGTCCCACAGATCTTCAAGGTTGACATGGCGGGCCGAGCCGTCGAGGAAGGACATGTTGATCGCGCCGTAGTGGCGACGGATGACATAGCGGCCCATGAGCGAGACGCCGAGCGGCACGGGCTGCGTCGCCGTGGCGGCGGGCTCGGTGGTGGGCGGCGCATTGGTGCTCAACGGATAGGAATTGTGCCAGATGCAGTCGCCCAGCAGCGGGATGTTGGTCGGCTCGGTGGACATGCCTTCCGTGCGGAAGTGACGATCGATGTCGTTGCCCCAGCCGGTGGTGGAGTGGGTATGGATGTTGACGCCGTAGCTGCCGCCGCCGTCAAACCCGACGCCGTAGGTATTGACGTTAAGCCACCATCGGCGCGTGCGCGAGCCCCAGACTTGTGCGAATCCGCTGCCGGAGGGATTGGGGAGCGTGTAGCCGGCGGTTTCCGGGCAGTAGCGGATTTGATCGGTGCTGACGTATTGATTGATGAGTTCGAGCCAGTGCGGATCGCTGGCGTTGGTGGACGAAGGCGGATGCACGCCGAAGTAGTCCGCGGAATAGGCGATGTGCCCCAGCGCGATCTGCCGGAGATTGGACAGGCACACGACGGACTTCGCCGAGGTGCGCGCCTCCCGCAGCGCCGGCAAGAGCATCGCGACAAGCATCGCGATGATGCTCGTGACGACGAGCAGTTCGATCAAGCTGAATGCACGCCTGCGCATGAAGGTGTATTTCGCTGGTAAGGAAAGCTCAGGGATGGCCATCCCTGAGCTTTCGGTGGCTCAATCGCGCTTCCGCATCGCCAACAGGCCCATGAGCGTCAACCCCGCCAGCAGCGCCGTCGGCGTCGGGATTAGGCGGAGCTGATAGGCATTGATATGCGAATTGCCGAAGCCCTGCGGCGCCATCGTGATCGTCTGCGTCGAGCCGATCGCGGTGAAGGTGCCGAGGACGTTGCGACCCATGACGTTGCCGGCATTGGTGCCGCCCAGCACGTCGACGTTGTTGCCATTGCCGTCACCGTACCGCATCACACGACTCTCGTTCCCGTTCCGTCGGTCCGCGTAGAAAAGCTGAATCTGATACATCAGCCCATTGGTCACCGCCAGGTTGATCGAAGTCGTGCCCGTGCCGCCGCCGAAGCTGACGGAGTTGAGCATGTTAAAGATCGGGTCGCCGGCCGAGAATCCGGCGACGGTGCCGATGAGCATGCCCGAGGCGGCCATCCCCAGCGGCGCCGTATTCGACGTTACAAACGTCACGCCGTTGACCGTCTGATTGCTCGCCCCGCCGGCGTTGACCGCGGTCACGAGAATGCCGGAGGTGCTGATGTCCGAGATGGCGTCGGTGCCATCGACCGCGCCCCATGTGATGACGGCCGCATCGACCGGCGTGGTGAACATCGACGCGATGGCGAGGCAGAGGACAGCGGTCACGGTAGCGGTCAAAGACTGGCCCGATTGCATGTCAGTCTCCTTTTTGAAGTGTTCGAGAAGTGGAAATGTCTGTCACGTCGCGCACGATCCACGCATTGATATGCGCATTGGCGCGACCCCGCGGCATGATGTCGATTTTCTGAGTCATCCAGTCGGCGGTGAATTCGCCCAAGGCGGTTTGCCCCATGCGGGCGGCGCCGGCGGCATGGAGCACCATCGGATCTCGGCCGACAGCGATGAACGCCATCGCAATCTGATCCAATCCGCCCGCGCGTGCGTCGGCGAAGAAAACCTGCACCTGATATCGACGTCCGGGTGTGAGCCCTTCGAGCATCAGCGGTCGAAGACTCGCATCGCCGAAGGAAACCGTGTCGAGCACCGATTGCAGCGGCGTATGAGTCGAGGCGCCGATCATGCCCATCGCCGCCTTCCCGAACGGCGCGCTGCCCGTGCCGACGAAGTCCATCGTCACATCACCGATTGGCACAGCAATGGTCTGCCCCGCCGCGCCGCCCGCGTTGAAAGCGCCGACGAGCACGCCGGCGCGATCGATCGACTCGATGCCGACTGTGTCGATCGGGCCGCGCCATGTGATCGGCGAAGCCGGCTGGTCCGCATTGTGGATCACGAGCAGGTCACCGCGAATGTACGCCTGCTGCCCCGCGACGAGCATCTGACTGCCGTGATTCGCTTCGGCTCGAACAATGCCTTCCCGCACTTTGAGTATCGCCGCCCCATACACATCGCAATCGAGCTCGAAGCGTGTGCCCAGATCAATGACGCGCCCGCCGCCGGGCAGGTCGACCGTGAACCCGTGCGCTTCAGGACGAACCAGCGCGACGAGCCGCCCCGCCGTCAGCATTGCTCTGTTTTTACCGGTCATTTCGAACGAGCACGGCCCGGTCAGATCGACGACGGCGGACGACTCGAATCGAAGCTGGACCTTGCCGGCGAGCAGCTTCACCGGCCCGGCGGAAAGCGCATCGCCCAACTGCGGCGCGCCGGCCGCCTGATCGAACACCGCATCGTCCGACTTGTCCGAGAGCATCGCGATTTTCGCGGCGGTCGGCACTCGAACTTCGGATCGCGGGCTTGGGGGAAGGAACACATACATCAGACCGACCGCAAGCGCGATCATCGCCGCCAGTCCAAGCAGCCGGCCGACCGGGAATCGCGGACGATCCAAAGCAACCGTCGGCGCCGCAAGCACCGCCCGCGCGCCGCTGGCTGATTCGATCAGCGCCGCCCGCTGCCAGCACAACTCCACATACGCACGGCTCATCCGCGCGTCGGTTCGCATCATCTCCATCGCCTGCCGCTGCGACGCTGCGTCGAGTACGCCGTCGAGCAGAGCGATGCATGTCCGGTACATCTGGGCCGTGGGCTGGGGTGACAAGTCGCTCATGCGTCGGCCTCGCTCTCGAGGCGTCGAGTGACGCAGTCGGCGAGATACCGGTGGATGCGAGACAGGGCCACGCTGACGGTGTTGGAGCTGCGACCGACCGCGTCGGCGAGGCGCTGCCCGGTGAGGTTGTCCACATAGCGCATTCGCACGATGCGGCGCGACCGCTCGCTGAGCTGATTCAGACACGCGCGCAGCGCTTCGGTCCGAGCCGAGTCCTTCACGTCCGGCCGCTGAGCCCATGCGTGATCAAGCTGATCGAGCCATTGCGCGTCGACGCCGACGACCCGCCCCCGCCCGCGCTTCAGCTCGTTGTACGCCAGGTTCCGCGCCGTGACGGTCAGCCACTTGGCCAGATGGTCCTCATTTTCGATCCGGTCCCGGTGCTCGAGCGTCCGCTGGCAGACCATCTGAAAAAGGTCCTCCGCCAGATTTTCATCGCGCACGATCGACAGCAGATAGCCGATCAGCGAGACGCGGCGAAAGACCAGATGGTCGAACAAGGCCTTGTCAGATAAAGGCATGCAACGCTCCGCAACTCGAATCGAGCCCGATCCTCATTGATATAACAACCCAAGGCGGACATTTTGTACATCCGGAAAATGAAAATCGCCCGCACCATGGCGTGCGCGGGCGACTGAGTTGATCCAGAGCTTCCAATCGGCAAACAGGTTACGGCGATTGGCCCATCAGCTTGAGCATCGCGGCGGCGGATTCGTGGCCGATGCGGGTGTACCAGATGGCGCTGCCGTAGTCGTGGTAAGGAGCTTTTCAAGCCGCTGCTCCGCCACCTCCGCCACGCGCTGGGCCATCGCCTCGTCGAACACCACGTGGTCCCGGCCGAGCTTCTGGCGATGATTCGCCGCCTCGTAGAACGCCACCCGGTACGCCCAGGCCGTCAGATTCTCCACCCGCCCCGCTTCTTCCACCTTCTTTAAGAGCGTCATATTCGTCTGCTGAAGCACGTCCTCCGTCGCATGCCAGTCAATGACAAGTGACTGGATATATGCGCGCAACCTTGGTTGCTGCATGATGATATGATTCATCACCTGCTCTTTTGTCAGCCTCGACATGCGCGATCTCTCCATATATAAGCGTTGCGCCCCAGCGAAACGTCAACACGAAACGCCAAATTATTCGATGGGGTCGTCGCCCTGTTGCAGGCGCGATTCGATGCGCGGATCGGGGATGAACCACATGATCGCCACCGCAACATAAATCCCGATCGCGGCCCACCGGCTCAGGCCCGTCAGCGCAATGGCGGCGGCGTACATCACCAGCGAAACCTTCCCCTTGATGTCCCGCCCGACCGCTTCGCGCAGTTTGGCGTTGTGCGCTTCGCAGCGGATCAGAAAATGCTGCAGGATCGCCCACGCCAGCCCGCTCATCAGCAGCACGAAACCGTACAGCGCTGTGGCGATCGGCGTGAAATGCGTCTCGTCCATCCAGCCCGTCGCGAAGGGAATCAGCGACAGCCAGAACAACAAATGCAGATTCGCCCACAGCACCGGCCCGCTCACGCGCTCGGCCGCCTGAAACATGTGGTGATGATTGTTCCAGTAAATCCCCAAGTACGCGAAGCTCATCACATACGCCCCGAACACCGGCAGCAGCGGCTTCAGCGCCGCCAGGTCCTCCCCATGCGGCACCTTCATCTCCAGCACCATGATCGTGATGAGAATCGCGATCACGCCATCACTGAACGCTTCAAGACGACCGGTGTGCATGCGTCATCGCTCCGTCGCGCCGAATCACCCGACCGTCGAACCCGGCGGCACCGGCTTGCCCGGCGTCAGCAGAACGACATCGGTAATGTCCTCGCCGCTCATGGCGCTGGCGGCCATGAGCATGCCGTTGGACTCTTCGCCACGAATCTTGCGCGGGGCGAGATTGGCCACGATGATGATCTGCTTGCCGACCATCTCCTCCGGCGGATAGTAGGCCCGCACGCCGGCGCAAATCTGTCGCTGACCCAGTTCGCCCAAGTCGATCTGAAGCTTGAGCAGTCGGTCGGCGTTCGGATGCGGCTCGCAAGCGAGCACCGTCGCCACGCGAAGGTCCAGCTTGGCGAATTCGTCGTATTGAATCTCGGGCTTGAGGTCGGGCATCGGGGGCTCCTTCGTAAAGATCGGATGATAGCACGCCGCGGGCGGCGTCGCTAAACTTGGGGCATGATCCATGTCGCGCTCAAGGAATGGTCGATCGTCTGTGACCTGCTCACCGAAGGGAAGCTCACGCTGCTGCTGCGCAAGGGCGGGATTCACGAAGACGAAGGCCCGGGCGTGTTTCGGCTCGAGCATCCCAAGTTCGTGCTCTATCCGTCATGGGCGCATCAGAAACCGATGATGATCAAGCCGGCTTACCGCGAGCGGGTGAAAGTCATGGACGAACCGGCGGCGATTCCGTTTCATGCGGTCGGCGAGGCGGCGAAGATCTGGGAAGTGCCGAGCCGGGCGGCGTTCGATGCGCTCGACGATCTGCACTGCTGGACGAGCGAGCAGATCGATATGCGCTTCAACTACAAGCCGGATCATCCGCTGTACCTCGTCGCGGTGCGCGTGTCGAAGCTCGATACGCCGCGGTCGGTGGTCAACGACTGGAAGTACGGCGGGTGCAAGAGTTGGGTCCCGCTCAATGCGGGCGACGAAGTGGACGAAACGCAGGCGAAGCCCGCCATGAGCGATGCGGATTTTGCGGCGGTCGTCGCGCGGGTCGATGGGGCGTTCGCGTGATTACATCACGATCAGGAATGTGGCGAAGAGGGTGATCCAGACGACATCGAGGAAGTGCCAGTACCATGCGATCATGCGGACGGTGTTGGGATTGACCGAGTGTTTTTGCCATGCGCGCCAGCAGACGAACGAGAGCGGGACGAGGCCGCCCAGAACATGCAGGGCGTGGATGACGATCATGGTCAGCGCCAAGCCGTAGAGCGCCAGCCCGTGATGAATCGCCGCGTGGTGCTCGATGGCGAGTTGGATCAGGCACGGGGTCTGCACGGCGATGAAGACGATGGCCAGCGCCCATGCGGCGAACAAACGGCGGCGGCGCGTCGGCGCGTCGCCCGCCTTGGCGGCACGGTGAATCGTCACGGTCGAGGCGATGAGGATCAGCGTCGAGAACCACAGCGCGGGGGGCAGATGAATGTGCGGCAGCGCGTTCTCGTGCGGGCTGACGAACCGGAAGACGAACAGGCCCACGATGCTGGCGGCGAAAAGCATGGCCAGCGAGGCGATGAACAGGCGCGTGCCGAGTTGGCGGAGGGCGTCGTTGGAGGATGGGTCAGGACGACGCGGCAGGCCCGAGTCGCCGAGGGGAAAGTCGGCGTCAGCGGGGAACGGCGGTTTCATCAGGGTGCGGCCGGTGCGGGGGCGTGCTCCGCGGGCTTTTCCGCCGGCGGCTCGGCGGGCTTCTCTTGGGACTTCATCTCGGGCTTGTGCTCTTCCTTGCCCGACTCGTGCTTGGCGGATTCATGCTTGGCGAGCTCAGCTTCGGACGCCCGCATGATGTTGTCTTCCACGTGCGACGGATTGTCATGCGTGAACGCCGCGATGTTCGGACTGTACTCGAAGGTATCGAGCGCGGAGATCGAGATGAAGAGCGTGACAAAGATCAGCGCGGTGATGAGGGCAAGGGCGTTGAAGAGCTTGTCCCACCAAAGGTGCATGAAGAACAGCACGACGAGCGAGCCCTTGATGAGCGCGATGATCATCGCGCCCAGCAGGTTGTAGTAACCCAGGTCGAAATACGTGATGCCGACGGTCAGGGCGGTGAGCACGAGCAGGGCGCCGAACACGGCCGCGAGGAGCCAGAACGGCACGGCATGCGACGTGTGCTGGCCGTGATGGGCATCGTCATGAGCGGAGTGGGACATAAAAGCGTCTCGCTTAGTGAATCAGATAGAGCAGCGGGAACAGGAAGATCCAGATGAGGTCGACAAGGTGCCAGTAGAGGCCCACGAGATCGACGGGCGTGTTGAACTCGGGGCTGAACTCCCCGCTCTTGACGCGGATCATGACCCATGCGATCAGGCCCATGCCCACCAGGACGTGCAGCCCGTGCAGGGCGGTCATGGCGAAGTAGATCGAGAAGAACGGCCGGGCGATGGTCAGGTCCTCGGGCGTCTGGCCCATCTCGGCGTAGGGGTCCTCACGACCGTTGACCATGATCGGTTCGCCGGAGCCGTGATGTCCGTGCGCCCCGGTCCGCATCGCCGGATCGACCATGCCGCTCGGCGACGCGGCGGGTTTGGCCAGTCCGGTCCCGAACGCCGGGGGCGCGGCCGGTGCGGCGGCGGGCGCTTGGGGTCCGGCGGCTTCTTCGCGCATCTTGGCCAGCTCGGCGGCTTCCGCCGGAGCGACGTACCACGCGCCCGGCCCAAGACCGTGCTCGAACTTCTGCGTGTACTCGATCGACTTGACGATCATGAACCCGACGCCGCCCATGAACGTCAGCCCCATCAAAAAGAAGCAGAACTTGGGCTTGCCGATCTGAATGGCACGGACCGCCCAGGCCATCGTGAAGCTCGAAGCGATGAGGACCAGCGTGTTGAACGCGCCCCAGAACTTGGACAGCCACACGTGCCCGAACTCAAAGGCCTCGTAGTGATTGGCGCGCCAGAGCGAGTAGGCGCAGAACAGGCCGCCGAACATGAGGATTTCGGTGCCGAGGAAGACCCAGATGCCCAGCTTGGCCGAGGTGTTCTGCTGGTTGGGCGTATCAAAATGGTGCGCCAGCCACTTGGGGTGATCGTGGTGGGCGTGCTCGGCGTCGTGCGCCTGGGCTGGGGAAAGTTCCGCTTGGCTCATCGTGCCACCTTAATGATGTTCGGCGCTGGACTGGGGCCGAACACGGATGTAGTCGTTGGTTTCGGGTCGGTACTCGACGTTCTCGTAGTCGTACGGTTCGCCGCCGACGGGCATGTTGGCCTCGTCGAAGTTCGTGAACGGGGGCGGCGAGTTGGTCTGCCACTCGAGCGTGGTCGCGCCCCACGGATTGACCGGGGCCTTCTTGCCCTTCATGAGCGAGTAAATCAGCACGACCGCGAGCGTCAGGAAACCGGCAAGCTGCATGTACGCGCCCATCGTCGAAGCGACGTGATACGCGTGAAACTCCGGCAGATAGTGCCAGTACCGGCGGGGCATGCCGCGGCTGCCCATGATGAACTGCGGGAAGAACGTCAGGTTGAAACCGACGAAGATGAACACCCAGGCCACGACGGACCAGAACTGGTTGTACATCTTGCCGAACATTTTGGGCCACCAGTGATGCAGCCCGCCGAGGAAGGCGAACACGGTGCCGCCGACCATGACGTAGTGGAAGTGCGCGACGACGAAGTACGTGTCATGCAGATGCACGTCGGTCGCCATCGTCGCCAGCGGCAGGCCGGTCAGCCCGCCGATCGAGAACACCCAGATGAACGACAGGCCGTAAAGCATGCCGGGCGTCAGTTCGATCGCGCCCTTGTACATCGTGGCGAGCCAGTTGAAGACTTTCACCGCCGAGGGAATCGCGATGGTGAAAGTGATGAGCGAGAAGATGGTGCCGGCGAGGGTCGACTGGCCGGAGACGAACATGTGGTGGCCCCAGACGAGGAAGCCGAGGATGGCGATGGCGATGGAGCTGAAGGCGATGAACTTGTAGCCGAAGACGCTCTTGTGGCTCCCGGTGCCGATGAGTTCGGAGACGACGCCCATGGCGGGCAGGATCATGATGTACACCGCCGGGTGCGAATAGAACCAGAAAAAGTGCTGGAACAGGACCGGGTCGCCGCCGAGGGCGGGATCAAAGATGCCGATCTGCAGGGCACGCTCGGCGATGAGCAGCAGGAGCGTGATCGCCAGCACGGGTGTGGCGAGAATCTGAATGATCGCCGTGGCGTAGAGCGCCCAGATGAACAGCGGCATCTGGAACCAGCCCATGCCGGGGGCACGAAGCGTATGAATCGTCGCCAGGAAATTCACAGCCGTCAGAATCGAGGAAAATCCGAGAATGAACGCGCCGAAGACGGCGGGGATGACGCCCATGTACGGACTGTGCGAACTGGAGTACGGCGTGTAGAAGGTCCAACCCGTGTCGAGCCCGCCCAGCGCCAGGGCCAGCACGAAGAACGTCGCGCCGGTGACCCACAGGTACCAGCTCATGAGATTGAGCCGGGGGAACGCCACATCCTTGGCCCCGATCATCAGCGGCAGGCAGAAGTTGCCCAGCGCCGCCGGGATGCCGGGGATGATGAACAGGAAGACCATCACCGCGCCGTGGAGCGTGAACATCTGGTTGTAGGTATTGGCGCCCATGATGGTTTCGCCGCCGGTCAGATGCTCGGTGCGGACCATGATGGCGAAGAACCCGCCGAGCCCGAATGCGCCGAGGATGCACGCCAGGTACATCAGGCCGATGCGTTTGTGATCGAGCGTGGACAGCCAGGACCAGAGGCCCTTCTGATGATTGATGTAGTTCGTCTCGCCTTCCATGCCGTAGAGGCCGGTCAGCGTTGCCTGTGTGGTGGTCATAGTTTTAACGCCCTCCATTTTTACCGGAGGCAATCATAAGGTTCATTCGGGTTCGTTGAACGGACTCTTCAGGAACGACACCAGCTCGTCGATCTGGCTGGGGGCGAATCCGAAGGCGGGCATCGGCGAGGGTTTGGGATAGCCGGCGACGATCTTGGCCTGCGGATCGGCGATGGATTCATGGATATACGCTTCGTCGATCTTCACCGTCGAGCCGTCGGACATCTTCTCGTCCTTGCCGAAGATGCCCTTGGAGAAATCAGGGGCGGCCACGGAGCGGACCAGGCCGTCTTCGGTGAGCTTGTGGCAACCGGTGCAGTTGGCCATGAACGTCTTGCGGCCTTCCTGCCAGGGCGTGCCCTTGATCGGCCTGGGCGGGAGCCAGCCCTTCTCATGCACGATGACCTTGCTGAGCATCATCGAGTGATCCGTCCCGCAGTACTCGGCACAGAAGATCTGCCGGCCGGTCTTGGCGGCGATTTCCTCCTGCTGATGGCGGGCGTATTCCTCGAACTGGTTGGGCTTGAGCTTGGCGAACTTCGCCTCCACTTCGTCCTGCACGCTCTTGCCGCCGGACGCATCGGCGTTATTCGCCCGCTGGCCTTCGACTTCCTTGGTCAGCTCGCCGCGGATGTAGGCATTGAGCGCGTCGCCTACGAGCAGCGGGGCGTCGGCGCTTTCGGTCGCGCCTTCGGTCTGGAACCACAGCGTGTTGTACCGGCCGGGCACAACGTCCTTCTTCACGCGGAAGTCGGGGATGTACATGCTGTGCAGCACGTCGATGCTGCTGAGGCGCAGCACGACCGGGCGACCGGCGGGCACATGCAGATAGCCGGACGTGTACCCGTTGGGATACTCGAAGGACCATTTCCACTTTTGAGCATGCACGTTGATCTGATACGCGTTGTCCGGGACGGTCACGATGTCCAGATAGCCGGTGAACCCGGCGTAGAAGATATAGATGCAGATCACCAGCGGCGGCAGGGACCAGGCGAGTTCCAGACCCGTGTTGTGATTGGAGGACACGTCCGCCTTGGTGCGCGTCGGGGTGCGGCGGTACTTGAGTGCGAAGAACACCATGATGACGATGATCAGCACGAAGAAGAAGACCGTGACGCCGTTGATGAAATTGAACAGCGGGTCGACCTGACCGGCGTGATCCGACCCTTCGGGCGGGAGCATCAGGGAGCCGGTGTCGCCGGCGCCGAGCGTCAGCATGCGTGCCAGAGGCGCGACGGAATTAAGCAGGATTGGGTGCATGGGCGGAGTTCGTCTTCCTGTTGCGTCGGGCTTCGGCCCAACGGTAGAGCACAATCGCGATCACCAGCACCAGCACGGTCAACACCGCGCCCAGGCGCATGATCTTCATCGCCGCCGGACCGTAACGTCCCTTGGCCGGGTCATAGGCAAAGCAGTACATGATGGCGTTGTCGATCACCGAGCCGACGCTCCCGCCCCCCGCTTCGACCACGCTCAAGCGCGTCGTCGTCGGGTCATAGGTGATGCCCGGCAGGACGCGCGACAGGCGCCCGTCGGCGGTCAGAATGAACAGGGCGGCGCCATGGGCGAACATGCCCTGCGCATCGACCCATTTGAACTTGAACCCCGCCGCGTCGGTCGCACGCTGGATGTTCTGCGGATCGCCGGTCAGGAAGTGCCAACCCTCCGCGGCTTCGGGCTTGCCCAGCGCGGCGATGTAGTTGGCCTTCTTCTTGCCCGCCAGCACGGGCGTGTCGTTGGGGTCGAAGCTGATGGTGACGAAGTTGAATTCCTTGCCGGGCGTGTAGGAAAGCTGCTTGAGCGTGTTGAGGGCGCCGTTCAAGGCGAGCGTGCACAACTGCGGGCAGTTGAAGTACACGAAATTGAGCACGACGGGCTTGCCCTGATTGAAGTAGTCGCCGAGCTTCACTTCCTTGCCGGTCTCATCCTTGAAGACGGTGTCGAGCGGAATCTGCGCGCCGAGCTTCTGCTCGATCTTCACGCCGTCCAGATCCGCGGCGAGCCGCGGGTCCTGGCTCTGGGCGCGCACGGACGAATTCATGCTCGCAAGGAGCATCGCGATGATCAGGATGTTCCGCTTGAAGGTCATTAGGGATTATTGGCCCTTGGCGGCGTAGATTTCCATCGCGCGGTCCAGCGGGATCTTCACGCGCGTCTTGCCCTGATCGACGTACTGGAGATTGGCCAGGTGCGCGTGCTGCTCATCAAGGTACGCCTGCGTGTCGGCGGGTCGCTCGCCGAAGGACACTTCGGCGTTGCGGGCCTCGTCCTGCTTGTAGAACCATGCCTGCGTGCAGATCATGATGACAAGGACGAGAATCACCGTCACCACGCCGACGACCGCCACCAGCAGCGTCTTCATGTCGTCGATGTTGCGGACGGGCGTCGTCGTGTGTTCGTGTTCAGCGGACATATCGGTTCATCCTGCCAATCAGTAGTTTTCGTGAGCCAGCGCTTCGTGGAGCCGGGGGTCGGCGACGGGGATGACGTACCGGTCGGAGGCGAGCCGGACGATGCCCGCCATCCAGATCCCGCCCACGCCGATCGCACACAGCAGCACCGGCGCGAACTGCGCGATAAACCCGTGCTCGTGATCCTCGTAGTTGGGCATCACCTGCCAGAACAGGTCCAATAGATGGAACACCGCCAGCCAGATCGCCCAGAAGGTCAGCACGGAAAGAATCCGTTTGCACCAGCGGCTCAGCAGCCCCAGGAACGGAATGAACGCGTGTCCGAACAGCAGGGCCAGCGCCACGCCGCCCCAGATGCCCGTGTCGACGCCGTCGAAAGTCGTCGCGCCGCGCTCCGCGAACCAGGCGGTTTCCTCGGGGATGTTCGCGTACCACTGGAGCATGTACTGGCTGAACGCCACGTAGGCCCAGAAGAACACGAAGCCGAAGAGCCACTTGCCCAGGTCGTGATAGTGTTCGGTGGTGACTTCATCGCGGAGGACGCCCTGGCTCTGAAGCAGGCGGAGGGTGAGGATCAGGATGGCGAAGAAGCCGAGCATCGACCCGCCGAAGACGTAGACGGCGTACATGGTGCTGAACCAGTGCGGGTCGAGGGTCATGAGCAGATCGAAGGCGAGTCCGGAGCCGGTGAGGGCGAAGAGCATGATCATCGGGCCGGCGAGGAACTGAAGCCGGCGGGTGTGGCTCGTGTCGGCGTCGCGATCCTGCGCGGTCGAATGGCGGAAGTAGAGCCATGCGATCGCCGAGAGGATGACGAAGTAGAGGACGATGCGGAGGATGAAGAAGTTGGAGTTGAGGTAGCCGCTCTTCCACTTCATCAGAAGGTCATCGGGCGCGGGGTGGGCCCAGGTGTGATAGATCGTGCCGTGCATGACGAGGATGGGGATGGCGAGGATGCCCATGAGCGGCATGTTCATCGCCATCAGTTCCATGATGCGGCGGATCGACACGCTCCAGCCGGCGCGGGTCAGGTGCTGAATGATCACGAAGAACAGCGCCGCCGCTGTGATGGTCAGAAAGTACATGTACCCGGTGAGGTAGATGTATCCGAAGCGGCCCCAGTCGCCGCCGACCATCGCCGCCGAACCGCCGAGCCCGACGATCGCCGCCAGCAGACCCAGCACGAAAAAGCGCGAGCCGGCCTTGGTGAGCTTGTGCTGCTCGCCGGGGGTGAACTTGATTTTCGCGTGATGACTCACGGTCAGGTCTCCAGATACCCGGTCACTTGCTTTCAGTGCCAAGCGTCTTGATGAATGCGATCAATGCCTCGATCTCGTCATCCGTCAGCGGCGGACCGGCGAGCACCATCAGCGGAGGATACGGCTGACCGGTGGCTTCATTGACGACGATCTTCGCGGGCGGATTGGCGATCGATTCGTGCAGGTACGCTTCGTCGATGGTGATCTCCTGCGGCGCCCCGCCGTTGACGACCACCTTTTCCTTCTTGCCGAAGATGCCATGCTCGAAGCTCGGGCACGGCGTCGGAACGCCCGCCGCCGCCGGCATATGACACACCGAGCAGGGCTTGAGCGGATTCTTGTAGAATAACTCCTTGCCCTTGGCGACCAGCGCATCGCCCGTCAGCTTCGGCCCGGTCTCCTTGGGCACTTCGACCACCGGCGCGTCCTTGAATTTCGCGTCCTTCAGATCCGCCGGCAGGTCCGTCACGGGAATGTTCTGCGACATCTGAAGTGCATGCACGTACGCCACGATCGCCCAGCGATCTTCGACGGGAATCTGCGACGCGTAGCTGGGCATCGTCGAGAGGCCTTCGCTGATGACGGCGAAGAGCTTGCCCGCGGGGTAGAGCGGTTCGGCGTACATCGGCCCGCCGGTCTTCTGATCGACCGTGTTCAGATCGCGCGGCGGGACCCAGCCGGGCGCCTGCGAGGGCTGCATCGCCGCCAGCGCCGCGGCGCGGCGGGCGACCATGCCGTCGCCGTAACCGTCGAGTCCGTGGCACACCGAGCAGTAGATCGTGTACCGCTCCTGCCCGCGCTTCAAGAGCGCCATGTCCAGCTTCATCGAATCCGGCAGGCCGTGAAACCACTTGCGGTCGCCGTTGGCCATGACCGGCTTGAGGTTCCCGTCGGTTTCGTAGCCGCGGTACAGATGATCGTCCTCATGCAGCTCGCCCGCGGCGACGGTCCCGGCGACGGGGTCGCGCATCGCGCGGCGGTCGGCGAAGAGGGGGTTCTCCGACTGGGCTTTGAACTTGGGCTGATTGTCCATGTCCTGAAAGATATGGATGCGCGGCGAGGACGATTTGGTCGTCCGCGCCTTGGCGATCAGCGCCAGGGGAATCCACGACGCGGTGATGAGAATCACCGCCGCGTAGATCAGAACGCTCGGCACCTTTTTGGGCGTCGGATTGGAAACGGGTTCGCTCATGCTTAATCCTCCAGCTCCTCGACGGCGCTCGCGCCGGCGTCATGCAGAAGCTGGGCTGTCTTGGCGCGGTCGAACTGTGCGTCCGCCGCCTCGATGCTGATGAAAAATCGATCCTGCGTCGCACGGGCGAAACGCGCACTCTTGAACACCGGATGATAAAACCGCGGCAGCCGGTTCATCGCCAGCATGCCCAGAAACGAACTGAACGCACTGAAAAGAATCGTCAGCTCGAAGATCGGCGGGATGAACGCCGGCAGCGAGTAGAACGGCTTGCCGGAAATATGGAACAGGTATCCGCGGATCGCATACGGCACGCCGTCGAAGCTCGTCGAGTTCGTGTACCACGTCAGCAGCAGTCCCGTCGCGCATCCGGTCAGACCGCACAGCAGCACCAGCCACGGCAGGCGCGTGTACTTGTGACCCATCGCCTTGTCGAGCCCGTGAATCGGGCAAGGCGTATGCGCTTCCCACCGGCGGAAGCCGGCGTCGCGGACGGTCGAAGCGGCGGCGAGCAGCGTGTCGACGTCGTCGAACTGCGCCAGCAGGCCGAAGAGCTTTTCGCCTTCGCGTGCGTGCGCCGAGCCGTGCGGTTCCTGCGTGAGGGTGGAGTGCTTAGCCATGGTGGGCCTCCGGGGCCGAGCCGTGCATGCGGTCCGCCACTTCGTCCATGTCCTCGTGCTCGCCCCAGGGTTCGCCCTGATGATGGGCTTCGGGCATGACCGAGCGGACTTCGGCCATGTTCACGACCGGCAGGAACCGCACGAAGAGCAGGAACAGCGTGAAGAAAAGCCCGAAGCTTCCGGCGAACATGCAGATGTCCACCCACGACGGGCAGTACGAGCCCCAGGCCGACGGCAGATGCGTCCGCGTCAGCGACATGATGATGATCCAGAAGCGTTCGAACCACATGCCGATCGTGACCGACATGCTCGCCGCCATCAGCACCGCCATGTTCTCGCGCAGCGGCCGGATCCAAAGGCACTGCGGGAAGATCACGTTGCAGAAGATCAGCATGCCGAACGCCCACTTGAACGGGCCGGTGTAGTAGTTCTCGAACGTGAACTGTTCGTAGACGTTCATCGAGTACCACGCGATGAAGAACTCCGTCGCGTACGCCAGCGTCACGATGAGCCCCGTCGCCAGCATGACCTTGGCCATGTTGTCGATATGCCGGGCGGTGATGATCTTTTCGAGCTTGAACCACTTGCGGCAGGGAATCGCCAGCAGCAGCACCATCGCGAACCCGCCGTAGATGGCGCCCGCGACGAAGTACGGCGGGAAGATCGTCGAGTGCCAGCCGGGCACCTGCGACACGGCGAAGTCGAACGACACGACGCTGTGCACCGAGAGCACCAGCGGGGTGCACAGGGCGGCGAGCAGGAGATACGCCCGCTCGTAACGATGCCAGTGACGATTCGATCCGCGCCAACCCAGCGACAAAACGCCGTAGGCGATCTGCCGAATCTTCGACCTGGAGCGGTCGCGCAGCGTGGCGATGTCAGGGATCAGGCCCATATACCAGAACACCAGCGACACGGAGAAGTACGTGCCGACGGCGAAAACGTCCCAAAGCAGCGGCGAGCGGAACTGGGGCCACATGCCCATCTGGTTCGGATACGGGAACATCCAGTACGGCAGCCACGGGCGGCCGATGTGAATGCCCGGCCAGATCAGGGCGCAGATGACCGCGAAGATCGTCATCGCCTCCGCGAACCGGTTGATCGACGTGCGCCACGACTGGCGGAACAGATACAAAATGGCGGAGATCAGCGTGCCGGCGTGACCGATACCGACCCAGAACACGAAGTTCACGATCGGGAAGCCCCACGCCACCGGGATGTTGTTGCCCCACACGCCCACGCCGGTCAGCACCAGGAAAAGGATCAGTCCCTGAAGCATGCCCAGCAAGCTGACGGCCACGAGCAGCGCGAGCCACCAGGCCGCCGGCGCCTTGTTCTCGCTCACCCCGCACACCGTCTCGGTGATCGAGGCGAACGTGGACCCGCCGATGATCTGCGGCGGCCGTTCGATGACAATCTCCGTCGTATTGTCGACGAACGGCTCTGAGATTCGATCTGTGGAAAGCGTCGTCATGGTTTTTCGTCAAATCAAGCGTGGTGTTCGCCGGCGGGTTCGCCCGAGCCGACGGAAGTTGCCGGGTTGTTGATCCGCGCCAGGTAGCGCGTGCGCGCCCGTACGTTCAGGTCACGCAGCATTTCGTAAGCGCGGTCGTTCTTGAACTGCTGCGAAACCTTCGAATTCGGATCGGACAGGTCGCCGAAGGTGATCGCCTGCGTCGGGCAGGTCTGCTGGCAGGCGGTGACGATCTGTCCGTCTTCGACATTGCGGCCCTCGTTCTTGGCGGGGATGGTCACGGCCTTGATGCGCTGGACGCAGAACGTGCACTTTTCCATCACGCCGCGCATCCGCACCGTGACTTCCGGGTTGAACTGCATCTGACGCACTTTGTCGATCGAAAGCTGCTGCTGATCGGGAATGCCCAGCCATGTGCCGCCGGTGATGTTCGAATGCACGGGCTTGGCGTGCCAGTCGAACCAGTTGAAGCGGCGGACCTTGTACGGGCAGTTGTTGGAGCAGTACCGCGTGCCGATGCAGCGGTTGTAGATCATCACGTTCAGGCCTTCGGAGTCGTGCGTCGTCGCCGCCACCGGGCACACCTGTTCGCAGGGGGCATTCTCGCACTGATGACAGGTCACCGGCTGATGCACCGCATGCATCTTGTTGGCGTTGTCGGGATCGCCCTTGAAATAGCGGTCCACGCGGATCCAGTGCATCGCGCGCCCGCGGGCCGCTTCCTGCTTGCCCACCACCGCGATGTTGTTTTCCGACTGACACGCCATCACGCACGCGTTGCATCCGATGCACGACGACAGGTCGATCGACATCGCCCAGCGGGGCTGACCTTCGTAATAGTCCACCGGCTCGTCAATGATCTGCAGCGGCATCGTCCTGCCGCGCTCTTCCTGCGAAGGCACATGCGGCGCTTCATCGATGCGGAACTCGATGACGTGGTGCTTGCCGCTGTGCATGTTGTGCTTGTAGTTTTCGTATTCCTCGACCGACGCTTCGCGGTAAAGCTCGCCGCTGACGCGGTGCTCGCGCTCGCGCCGGGCGGTGGGGTCGATGGCGTAATAGTCCTGCGTCGTGGCGATCTGGTACTTGCGGCCGAGCTTTTTGAGGTCGACGCGCATGGCGTACATCCGGCTCGCCGTGCGGGCCTGGTAAACGTCGAACCCGACCTCGTTGCCGACGTAACCGGCCGCGGTCCGGCCGTAGCCCAGCGACATCGTGATCGACTCGTCCGCCTGACCGGGCACGATGAACACGGGGGCGTTCATCGTGCGGTCGCCGACCTTCAGTTCGACCAGGTCGCCCTGAGCGAGACCGAGCGACTCGGCCGTCTTCCATCCGACGATCGCCACGTTGTCCCAGACGACTTTCGTCATCGGGTCCGGCAGTTCCTGAAGCCAGCCGTTGTTGGCGAAACGCCCGTCGTACACCGCATAATCCTGACGGAACGTCAGCTCCAGCCCCGTATCCGCCACCGTCGCGGACACGATCGCCAGCGCCTTGTCCGACACCGACACCTTGACCGTCTCGGCGGCGCTGTTGGCGAGCAGACCGTCCGAAAGCGTCTTGCGCCACTGGCGCTCAAACACATCCGACCCGATCCACTGACTGAACGTGCGGCGGACGATCGCCAGGCCGTCGGTGATTTCCTCGCCGCTCAGTTTGGCGAGCAGTTCGATCGCGCTGAGCGTGCCGTAGAGCGGAAGGATCAGGGGCTGTACCACGCTGATCGTCCCGTCCCATGCCCGCGTATCGCCCCACGCTTCAAGGTAATGCGATCGCGGCAGGTGCCACGCGCAGCCCTTGGAGGTTTCGTTGACGTAGGTGCTCAGATGAATGCTGGTCTTGACCTTGGCCAGAGCGGCGGCGAAGTTCAGATCGACCGGCGCGTCATACACCGGGTTGCCGCCGATGATCAAGAGCGTCGGCACCGACCCGTCGTTCATGAGCTTCGTCAGCGTCGAAAGCGCCTCGACATGTGACGGGCGCGTCTCGTCGGGTTCGGCAAGGTACGACACGGTCGAGCCGAGGTTGCCGAGCTTTTCGTTGACGAGCGCCGCCAGGGCGTGCGTCGCCGCCGGTTGCGTCGGACCGGCCGCCACGAGGCCCTTGCCTTCGTTGGCCTTCAGTTCGGCGGCGAGGCGCTTGACGAACGCCGCGGCGTCGCCGTCGAGCGGCGTGGCGGACGAGACCTGAATCCCCAGTTCCGACGCCACGGCCTTGAGCACATCCAACACGCGGCCGGACGCCACGGCAAGACGCTCATCAGCGCACGTGCCGGTGATCGTGAACGTGTTTTCGACCGCGTACATGCGGCTCATCGTGGCGTCGAGCCCCTTGCGGCCGGCCGCCCATGCGCGGGCATGCGCCAGCGAAGCGGGATGCTCGCCGAGAATATCGGCGTCGAAACACGCGATGACCTTCGCCTTGTCGAGATGGAGCTGCGCCCGGACCGCTTGTCCGAACGCCAGTTTCGCGCCTTCCCGTTCGTTGTCGCGCGTCAGCGCTTCGTATTCGTACCACTGCACCTTGGGCATCTTCGCCCGCAGGGCTGCGATGCTCGGCGAACTGGTCGCTTCGCACAGCACGGACAAGCCTTCGCCGTCCGCGAACTTGCCGACCGCCTTGAAGAACGCGTCGTATGTCGAGTCCTTACCCGCGTTCAGGACCCGGCGGCTGCGTTCGGGATCGTACATTTCCAGCACGCTCGCCTGCGCATACACGCCGGCGGCGCCATTGGACTGCGGATGCGACGGATTGCCTTCGATCTTGGTCGGGCGACCGTCGAAGCTGGTCACCAGAAGCGGCTGCGCCACGCCGCCGAGCTCCATCGCCGTGGCGTAATGCACCGGGATGCCGGGGATGCGGCCCTCGGGGCGCATGTTGTACGGGGCGACCTTCTGTTCGGGCCAGCGGCGGCAACCGCTCATCGAGCCCGCGCCCGCCAGCGCCATCGAGGCGCCCATGATCTTCATGAAGCTGCGACGGGAGGGGGATTCGAGAATCTGCTCAGGCGTGTAGTCCGCGAACTCCTTGGATAGAAGCTCACGGAACTGCGGTGTGTCCTGCAGATCGTCGAGACTGCGCCAGTAGGCCCGGCCTGTTTTGTTGGGATTTACCGATGGCATAGAGAGCAATCCGACATCTGCTTGGCGTTTCGAATGTTCTTGTGCTCAAACATCTCCTGGCCGATCTTGAGCTTCTCTTCGCTCTTCATGTCCCAACCCCACATCAGGTTCGTGACCTGATCGACGGGGCGGAGATTCGGAGCCGGGTCACGATGGCACTTCAGGCACCAGCCCATGCTCAGTTCCTTGGCCTGATACACGCCGTCGGAACCCATGCGGTCCACGCGATCGTGGCACGACACGCAGGAGACGCCCTTGTTGATATGGGCCGAGTGATTGAAGTAGGCGTAGTCGGGCAGGTCATGCACCTTGACCCACTCGACGGGCATGCCGGTCTGATACGCCTCGTAGAGCGGGGCGAGTTTAGGATTGGGCTTGCCCGCGGCGTCGACCTTGCGAATCGCATGATGGCAGTTCATGCAGATGTTGGCGGAGGGGATCGCCGCGAACCCGGCTTTCTCGACGGTGGTGTGGCAATACCGGCAGTCGAGGCCGAGCTGATTGACGTGCAGCTCGTGGCTGTAGGGAATGGGCTGATGGGGCTGGTAGTTGACGTCGGTCGTGGACGGCGCGCCGATGAGCCCGACGAGGAGGATGTTGTAGGGCAGCCCGGCGAAGATGGCCACCAGCGCCACCGGCAGGACATAGTTCGCCCATCGTGGGAAGACAAACGGTCGCCTGTTTTCGTCATGCGGCATGGATTCGTCGCCAATCGTGGCAATTTGTGATTTTTTTCACAAGTCTGAGAGCACAGGATTTTACCGTCAACGGACGGCTTGTCAAAGCAGCCGGTCAAGCATCCGTGTGCTCCCCTGATCACGGAGCGTTAAGAGTACTCAGTTCATCGAACCAAGCAAGCCGCTGTGGATAGTTTTTCCTGCGATCAGGTCAACGGGGGTGTGAACCGTCATCATCGGCGGCATTGAAAAGCTCGAAACCCGAAATCCGAAACCCGAACCAAAGGCACCGCCGCCTCGGGGGTTTGGCTTCGCGTTTGGAGTTATGAGCTTCGAGTTTCGACGCTGCAGGCGTCAGCGGGTGGATCAGAAGCGGTGTCGCTGAACGCCATTCATGACTCAGCCCGGCGGCGCCCGCGCCAGCTCAGCCCCGCCATGATGATCGCCGCGGCGCTCGTCGGTTCCGGAACCGCCCGCAGACTCAGCATCATGTGCTCGAACACAAAGTGCCCCACCGCCGACCCGGTCAACAGGCCCCACTGGGCGTCGAACTGATAATGCACGCCCAGATAGATGCGGCTCTGGGCATCCTCCAGCGCCATTTCGCTCAGCGATGTAAACGTCCGTGCATCCCCGCTGTAGCCCGGGTCGCCGGATACGATGGTGAACGGGTCGATGACGTCGGACCCGAAAAAGTCGGCGAGCACCTGCGCCATCGCCGCCGCGAACGTCGCATGCCCCGACGTGTACGCCGGGAACGGGGGCGTGAACCCGTTGACCGTCGTGTCCGCCGAGAGGGGCTGCCAGGCCGGGTCGGCGACCGTCTGATCGTTCCCGTCGATGTCCGCGTCATGGATCGCCGTGACCGGCCGCCAAAGGTCCAGGTCCGTGGCGAATTTGGCGTCCCACGCCACGATGCTTGCGTCGCCCATGGCGATGTTCACCAGCGCGAACAGCCGCGCGTTTTCCGCCACGTCGAGCCCCGCATTCGCCGAAATCACCTGCGTGATGTAGTTCAAATGCCCCGGCGGCTTCCACGTCCCATTACGATCGTTCGCCCAGAACGAAGCCGTCTGCGTCTCGTAATCCGTCCGCGTCGAGCCGACGAGCGCCCCCTTCTCCTTCACCTCATTGAACGCATCGGCGTACTCCTGCGACGTCAACTCCGGCGGGGCCGGCGGACGAAACTGGTCGTGCGAACTGATCGCCCAGGGCGTCACCATATACCACTCCGGGCCCCATGCATTCCCGCCCGGCCCCATCTCCGTCGGCTCCCATTGCCCCGGCCCCGAACCGCCCACATACGGATTGCTCAGATTCGATTGGTCATTCGCCCGCGAAGCGAGGATCGCCGCCGCCACCTCTTGCCCCAGCATGATCCCCGCCAGCTTGTCCGCCCCATCGCTGACCTGCGCCAACTCCGCATCGCGCTTCGCATCGAACATCGCACCGAGCGCCGGCAGACCATTGACATCGAACGTCGCTGCCAACACATCGTGCGCCGCCGTCGCGATCGCCGCCCGGTACGACGTTGTCTCCGGCACGTCGAGCTTGAGCAGGTAGGGCGTGTGCGTTCCATCGATGCTGTTGAAGGCGTCGTAGATCGCCGTGTGGAGCATCGCCCCCTGCCGCGCGATCGGCCCGGGCCCGCCGCCCTGAATTTTGATGGCGTCCAGCAGCACGTTGTTCCATGCCAGCACCGGGTCCGCCCCACCGTCGTATACGACCGCGGGAGCGCCCGCTCCGATGCCCAGACACACGACAACCCACGCACACGCCATCGCGAGCCGACGAGAATACATAGATGATCTTCCTTCTGGAACCCTCGGTCTTTTGTCCCGAATTCAGAACCTTAATATACCCCATTTCCCGCTGTTTTACAAGCAAAATCGCGCTTCGCCGCCTCGCGCCCCAACTGCCCGTCCGCCCTGTTCTTGCACGCGTCATCAGCCACCCGCTTCGACATCGCCCGCGATTGCGTTATCCTTTACCGACTATGCCCCCACTCTTCGCCGCCGCCCTTGTCGTCTTTCTCGAAGGCCTGAGCTTCGGCATCGTCCTGCCCGTGGTGACGCCCTTCGTCGAGCAATTGCATGGCACCGAACGATGGGCCGGGTTCATCTTCGCCGCCGCCACACTCCCCCGCGTCTTCTGCGCCCCCCTATGGGGCAAGCTCTCCGATCACATGGGCCGACGACCCGTCATGGCACTCGTCGTCATCGGAACCACCACCGCCTCCATCATGTGGGCCCTGACCACCCGGCTCGACGGCTTCCTCTTCTCCGGCCTTGTCTGGCTCCTCATCGCCCGGACCATCTACGGCCTCTTCGCCGCCCAATCCGTCCTCGGACTCGCCGTCGCCTCCGATGTCTCCGACGCAAGCAAACGCGCCGCCGCCATGGGCGTCCTCGGCGCCGCCTTCGGTCTCGCCTTCACTTTGGGCCCCGCCATCGGCGGCTACTTCGCCGTCCACTTCGGAGCCGTCAACATCGGCTGGCTCGCCGGCTCCGTGCAGATCTGCTCGCTGCCCGTGATCCTCCTGCTCCTGCGCGAAACGCTGCCCAAAACCCTCGAAGAAGCCGAGGAACACGACGTCTTCGCACACCCCAAGTCCATCCTCCATCTCGCCACCGTCCCCGTCGTCCTCTGGCTCATTCTCGTCTGCGTCATCGCCACCGCCGCCTACTCCCTCATGTTCCCCACCATTCAACCCCTCACCGAAAAATGGTACGACTGGCACATGGGTGACGTCGGCGTCGCCCTGTCGATCTTCGGCCTCATCGGCGCCTTCGTCCAGGGCGGCATGATCCGACCCACCGTCAAACGACTCGGCGAAAAGACCACCGCGCTCCTGGGCCTCGCGCTCCTGGGCATCGGCATGATCTGGCTCGGAACCCATCCGATTTCGCACGTCGCGCTCTGGGCCGCCCTTTCGCTCATGGCCATCGGCACCGGCTTCTCCGTCCCCACCCTCACCGGCCTCATGTCCCTCTCCGTCGACGAACGCGACCAGGGGGCCGTGCACGGCCTCAACCAGTCCGCCACCAGCATCGGCCGAACCCTCGGCTTCGGCGCCTCCGGACTCCTCTTCGTCCACAGCGCCCCCCTGACCTACTACACCGGCGGCCTCGCCTCCCTCGCCGCCCTCCTCATGCTCCTCCTCCACCGCCCCCGCAAACACACACACCCCGCCCCCTGACCCCCCGGCCCGCCCCCAAGTCGAGGGCTGAGCGCAGCGAAGCCCCGGATCGCCACCACTTCACCACTTCACCACTTCCCGCGCACCGGCGCGCTCCGACTCCCCGAATTCGCCCGCCCCGAGCGCCCCCCGTTTTCACACCCAAAAACCCCATTTTCGCGCCGATCCGCCCGACTACCCGCGCGCACCGCGCGGTCCTGTGCGCACCACCGGACCCGCCGCGTCACCCCTGTGCGACGCTTTTAAAGGACTTACCAAAACCCCGTGCGCACACCGCGCGCACTTGCGACATCCCCATGCGCCAATCGCGCCGTGCCGGTGCGCCATCTGACAAAATCCCCCGCCATCCATACCCACATTCCCCCCACCGGCCCCACGTTCCCACGTGAGCTTCCTTGATGGGGACGGCGCTCCTTCAAAGGGAGCCCCGCGTGGCCACGCGGGGCGGGTCGGGGTGCGGTTGGGTCGGCGTTATGGAGCGGTGACGAGTTGGTCCTTGGGGTTTTCGGTGAGGACGAGGCCGCGGAAGTGGTAGGTGACGTGGGCGTTGTTCTGGTGGAGCTGGAGGCCGAGGGGGGACTCCTTGAGCATGTCGGGCTGGTCGGTGAAGTCGAAGACGAGCTTGCCGTTGGCGGCCATGCGGATGCGGTCGCCGATGACGAGGATTTCGATCTGGTTCCAGTTGCCTTCCTTTTCGATGCCGGGCGGATGCCAGGAGCCGGCGTGTTTGGCGGGTTCGACGCGGTTGCGGCGGTGGGCGTCCCAGATGCCCCAGTCGTGACAGAACATCAGGAGCGGGCCTTTGAATCCGTGCGGGTCACCGGCGTCGGTGATGACCTGGCCCAGCGCGGCGACGGCGGAGTGAATCGTCGAATAGCCCGAGCCCATGGTCTGCTTGACTTCCAGCAGCAGGCGGAAGCTGCGGTAGGATTTTTTGGTGAAGAGGTAGGTGCTCGCGGGGACGGGCGTCGTGTTCTTGCCTTCGATGGCGCCATCGACGACGGACCAGTATTTGTCGGTGCCTTCCCAGCCGCTCAGGTCCGCGCCATTGAAAAGCGACTGGGCGACTTCGCCCTCGGGGAGCTTGACTTGATGCGCCCAGTCATCGGTCCCGGCGAGCGCGGCGGCGGCGCAGATCAGACTCACAAAGAGCGTCGGAAGCGGCGTGCGGGTCTTCATGGGAGGGACCTCGTTGAGGGGATTTTTCTTGGATGCGCGTCACTTGGGTTCGACGCGGGGGCCGATGTAGGCGGTGGCGATGACGACGTCGTCGTACCACTTTTTGTTGGCGCGTCGGGTGTTGGAATGGATATGCAGGCCGACGGAGGCGCGGTTGATTTTCAGCGTGGGCACGTCGCGGAGCCGGAGGTTTTGAAAATCGGCGATGAGTTTGCCGTCGAGCCAGCAGGCGATGCGGCCGTCGGATTGGCCGGGCGTGTTGGCCCGCACCATCAGTTCGTAGCAGTACCATTGGTCGAGCTTCTGCGTGATGTCGGGTCGGGGGACGAACTTGTCGCCGAAGTCGCCCCTTTTGTAGGAGAAGGGCAGGACGGAGCCGGTCGGGAAAAAGTGATCGCCCCACTCGGATCGCTGAGCGGGGTGGTAGACGTAGACGTTGAGCCGGCCGGGGGAGGTTTCGTTTTCGCGTTCGCGCCAGTTTTCGAAGGCGATGAGGAACTTGTTGCGTCCGTCGGCCTTGACGCCGGCGGAGGCCTCGGGCGTGCCGGGGCCCAGCGCTTCGAGATGGGCGCCGTTGTGACTGGAGCCCAGCTCGTCGAAGCCCGCTTCGAACTGCGAGTAGTAACGGAGGAACACGACGTCGTAGCCGTCGCCCAGATGTTTCTCGACGGCGTTGGAGAGTTCGGCGGCCTGCTGGGGGACGGTGAACTGAAGCGCGCGGCGGCCGGCATGGACATGCGGCGCATCGGTGGTGTACTGCGTGCGGTTCTGTTGAAAGATGTTGTCCCACTTGTCGGCGAGGTCGCCGGTCTCAAAGTCATCGTGCAGGAGCACGGCCGGTTCGTTTTCGAGGCCGACGTCGCCGGGATGTTTGGCGGCGAGGCCGGTGTCGCCTTCGCTCAGATCGGCGGCGAAGGCGGGGCCGGCGGCGAGCAACATGAGGAGAAAGAATGACCCGGCGGCGCGACGGCCGGGCGAAAGGGGACGGGATGAACCGGAGGGCCTCACGACGACAACAACCTATCGCCGGCGCGGCGGCGGTGCAAACAAGCGGACGAAAAGCGGGATGAGTATGCACCCCGGCGATCCGCTACGATGTGGCACCATGAAAAAGTTCATCACGCTGATCGTCATGCTGTTTGCCGTACACACCCCCGCCGTCCGCGCGGCGGACGACATCGGGGCGACGCGCATCGCGAAATGGAAGGATGACAAGGCGTGTGCCTTCGTGCTCATGTTCGATGACAGTTGTCCGACGGATGTGAAGATCGTCGTGCCGGAGCTTGAGAAGCGGCGGATGACGGGGACGTTTTACATCAATCCGGGGTCGGGGCAGTATGGGGCGAATCGCAAGGCGTGGGAGGAGACGATTCCGGGGGCGGGGTTTGAGTTGGCCAATCACACGTTCACGCATCGCGGGGGCGACACGAAGTCGGACATCGAACAGGAAGTCGTTCGATGCAATGAGGCGATTCACAAGACGACGCCGACGATGAACTGGCCGCGGCTCGTTTCGTACGGGCAGCCGGGCGGGATCAAGCCCGAGCGCTGGCCCAGCACGAAGGGCGAACTGGCGGCGATCCTGGCGAAGAATCATCTGATCGACCGCCCGGACTTCGGCGGGCGCGGGGCGATGATCGCGTTTCATACTTCGGGCGAAATGCTCGCGCATGTCGACAAGGCGATCCAGTCGGGGGCGATGGAGTGCATCGTGTTCCACGGCGTCGGCGGGGACTGGATCACGACGCCGCTCGATGTGTTCACGGGCTTTCTCGATGGGCTGGCGACGCGGCGGCAGAAGGTCTGGCTCACCCGCCACATCCCCGCGCATCAGTACGCCACCGAGCGCGACAGCGCACAGGTGAAAGTCACGCGGGCCGACGCAACGACAATCAGGCTCGCGCTGAGCAGCGGCGCGGACCCGAAGTTTTACGATCAGCCGCTCACGCTCATCACGCATGTCCCGGCGGACTGGAAAACATGCACGATCACGCAGGGCGAACGGACGATCGAAGCGGCGTCGAAGGACGGCGCGGTGATGTATGACGCGACGCCGGGCGGGCAGGTGATCACGATTCGCAAAAAGTAATGTTGTCTCGTATTGGGGGAGCTGCCCCGCTGAAGCGGGGTCGGGCGGCGAATGCGGGAAAATCGCGGTAAATTCCGGGGAATTTCCGAGGGCGGAAAAAAGATTTTAAAATTTCGGGATTTGTGGTTTACATCTGCGGGGAATGAGGCCATACTCGGTGGCCTGTCCGGTGCGCGTCTGCGAATTCGTGCGTGCATCGGCGGGACGGATTCGAACGAGATACTCACTGAAACTTTGGGACGAGGGCTCGGGCGGGTTGTCATTGGTCGTGCCGTTGCGCGACGGGTGATGATGCGGTTCGTGCGGCGATCGCCATCGGGTGATGGCGGGGTCGATGGTGAATTTACACAGGAGAATGTGCAAATGTGTAGTGCATCCGGAATCACGCGGAGGAAGGTCGGCGGACGGTCGCGGACGTGTCGCATCGTGTCGGCGGCATTGCTGGGGGCGATGCTCGCGGCGGGATCGGTGCAGGCGGGATTGTCGGGGCCGACGGTGAATGTGACGTTCAACATCGCCGTGGACACGCCGGTGATCGGCGACAACATCATCGACTACACGCTCGACGCCAGCAGTCTCGGGCAGGGCATGCCGACGGCCGGTGACGAGGTGACGGGGACCGCCAGCGCGACGCTCGGCCTCGTCAGCGCGACCGGCGATCCGCAGATCACCGACCTGGTTTTCAATGGCGGCTCGACCATCAATCTCTCCGACTTCAGCTTCAGTCTGGGCGCACTGGGCAGCTTCGCTTTCCAGAACCTCGTGGGTCAGCCGTTCACAATCGGCGCTTCGACGCTCTCGACCCCGGCGACGCTCGCGCAGACGGGCCTGTTCCCCGCATCGAATCATGAGATTCGCGCCAATCAGGGCAATTTCGTTCCTTCGGGGCTCATCAGCGGAATCATCGGTCCGGTCGACCTGTCGACCGAACCGCTCGACTACGTCGGGGACACCACCCGCCACGGCACGCTCACCGTCGCGCTCAACTCCAGCAGCGGCGGGATGTCGACCTATGACGTCGTCTTCGTGATCCCGCTCAGCAACGACTCGTCACCGAGCTACGCCGAGGGGCTCACCGCGCACTCGGAAGGCGACTGGGTCGGCGTCGGCCAGTTCACGGTTCCCAACGCCACGACCGTCCCCGAGCCCGCGTCGATGGGACTGCTGGCGATCGGCGCGACGGCGCTGATGATGCGCCGCCGGCGGTAAGATTCAACTTGCATGATTTCATCCATGACGCCCGCGCTTTACCGCGCGGGCTTTTTTGCGCCGTGACGGCGCAAAGTGATGTTGACGGGATGCGCCGCGGGATGAACAATGTCGTTGGAAGGGCCGCGGAGGATGTTCCGCCGCGGGCTTGAGGCGTGTTCGATGTGTGTCCGAGCAAGCCAAGGAGTATCGCGATGAGTCTTCAGTCAATCGGCAAGAAAGTCGTGGACATGTGCAACGCGGGCAAGAACTTTGACGTGATGCACACGCTGTACGATCCGAACATCGCGTCGGTGGAGCCGACGGGCAAGGCGACGGTCGGCAAGGAACCCGTCATCAAGAAGTCGGAAATCTGGGCCACGACCGTCGAGATTCACGGCGAAAAAGTCGTCGGCCCGTTCTTCCACGGCCCCGACAAGTTCGCCACCAAGACGATCTTCGACATCACCCGCAAAGCCACCGGCCAGCGCGTCCAGCTCGAGGAAATCACCGTCTACACCGTCAAAAACGACCTGATCACCCGCGAGGAATTCTTCTTCGGCGGGGATCAGTGGTGAACTGATGTGTTTCTAATTTCGAGTTTCTGGTTTCGAGTTTCGAGTTTCGAGTTTCATCGAACCTGGCGTCATTCGATTTTGTCGCCGCGGAGGGCGTACCAGGCGAACCAGCGGGCGCGCATTGTGGGGGATTGGACGATGTCCATGAGGGCGCGGCCGCCGGGGGGCGGGAGCGGGGCGACGGGGAAGCGGAGTTCGCCTTTGTCGTAGTAGTCGGGGAGGGGATCGCGGTAGTAGCGTTCCTTGTAGATGTTGTTGCCGGTGAAGACGCTCGTGTCGGGGTGCTGCTCGGACCAGTCTTTCCATGTGCCGTACCAGAGGGGCAGGACGGTGAGCGATTGACCGGCGAGCGGGCCGGCGATGGCGGCGGCTTTGAGCTGACAGAACAGCGACATCGAATCGCGGTCGTACATGACAAGGTTCGAGTTGTAGAGCAGCCCGCTGAAACCGAAGTTGAGCGTTATGCCGTTGAGCCGGCGATCGAAGACGACGCTCGAATCGCAGAGCGGGTTGTATGTGACGGCGACGGGCGCGCCGCCGATGGTATCGTTGACGATTTCGTGCCAGCGGAGATAGCGGATCGGATACGCGCGGGACTCGCCGTTGATCGTGACGCCGATCACCTCGTCATGCGAGACGACGAAGCGGGTCCAGCTTTTGAAATTGCGTTCGTCGAGTTCCTTGAGGATGGGGAGCGTGGTGGCGTGGTAACCGGCGTGCTTGAGGTCGCCGACGTTTTGCTCGACGACGAGTTCCATGCCGTCGACGACCGGTTGCGAATCGCGCGACATGCCCGAGGCGACAAGCTGCTCGCGCGGCACGGTGAGGTTCGAGAGGTCGAAGTGATACGATTCGACATGCTCGCCATCGCCGACGACGGAGGTGCGGATGGTGTAGATGCGCCAAAGCTGCTGCGCCATGACGAGCGTGAACAGCGCGGCGAAACCGAGCATGAGATAGAGGAAGCTGCGCCGCCCGGCGGCGGCCTGAGCTTTGGGATCGTCAATGGGGAGAGGCATCATGGGGGAAACTCGAACAGAGGCGGGGCATTGAAAATTGAGAATTGAAAAATGCAAATTACAAAATGCGGATGAGCGCTCGGCACGTGCATCAATTTGCAATTTTCAATGGTCATTTTTCAATTTGCAATTCCCATTCACCGCGAAATCGTTTCGCTGACGATCGGGTCGGCGGCGAGGACGGGGGGCGTGGCGAGGTCGGTGCTCGGCTGCGCGGCGGCGGCCTGGATGGCTTCGAGCGGGATGTCGTAGTACATCTGCGACCGGTCGAGAACCATGAGCGTCATCAGCACGGGCAGGTAGACGAGCGTGGCGAGGAACAACCGGCGGGCGCGGGCGTCGGACAGATCGTGACTGAGTTGAAGGCAGAGCCGGATAATCCAGGCCCCGAGGATCAGCGAGCCGACGGCGTAGACGTAGCCGGTCAGCCCGACCATGGTCGAAGCCAATCCGATCGGCAAGAGCGCCCATGACCACATCACGACGGTGCGTCCGGTGATCGAGCCGGTGGGATCGACGATGGGGAGCATGCGATAGCCGCCCAGCGCGTAGTCCTTTCGGTAGAGCCAGGCGAGGGCGAGGAAGTGGGGAATCTGCCAGACGAAAAGCGTGGCGAACAGGACCCACGCCCCGCGATCGATCAGCCCGGCGGCCCCGGCGTAGCCCATCATCGGCGGAATCGCCCCGACGACGGAGCCGACCATCGTGTTGGCCGTGCTGATGGGTTTGAGCGGCGTGTAGATGAGCGTGTAGATGAGAATCGTCAGCAGGGTCAGACCGGCGGCGAGCGGGTTGACCATCGCGGCCTGAAGCGTCACGCCGAACCCCGCCGCGAGCACGGCGAAGACCACGGCGTGGAGCCGGCTGATGCGCCCCGACGGCAGCGGACGACGACACGTGCGCGGCATCTTGGCATCGCGCTCGATCTCGTAAAGCTGATTGAATGTGCTCGCGGCGGCGGAGGCGAAGAACGTCCCGACAAGCAGATAGCCCAGCTTCGCCCAGTCGATGGGCCCGACCGATCCGAGCACGAACCCGACGCCCGCCGTGACCATCACCAGCGCGGTGAGGCGGAACTTGGTCAGCTCCTTGTAGACGTCCACCCAATGGCGCAGCCCCATCGACACCGAGGGCACGGCAGGGACGGAAGCGGGCAGCGGCTGGTTCATTTGGGGTCTTTTCCGAGTCGGGACGGTGAGAAGGGCATGGTAGGTTCATCGACCGAATCGGGCAAGCGTCGGGAGAACGCGCAAGCGATGCGCTGCCACTCCCTCTCCCACCGGGAGAGGGCCGGGGTGAGGGTGGCTCCGCAGTCGGGCGCGCTTCATTGCGGATGCAGTCAGTGATCGGGCGCCCCCTCAACCGGCCCTGCGGGCCGACCTCTCCCGGAGGGAGAGGTGAAAGCACTGTCAAAGCGTCGCCGGGCGGTCTACGATATGGGTCCACCATGAGCGCGTCCTTGGACATTTCGCCGTCGAGCCCCCGCGGGGGCGATGTATTGACCATCGGGTTCGGCACGACGGTGGCGATGTGGGCGATCGGGTACGTGACGAAGATGCCGCTGTTCGTGGTGAGTCCGATGCTCATCGCGGGTCTGCTGCTGGCGGCCCTGCTCGTCGGCGGGTTCGTCGCCGGTCGCTCGACGCGGCGGGGATGGTCCGGCGGCCTGCTGGCGGGGTTCATCACGGCCGCGCTGAACCTGCTCATCGTCGGGGCGGTCATCAGCGGGAAAAATGCCGCCGCCGATGCGCCGTCGCCGCTCACCTGGGCGCCCGGCACGCTTTTCATCACGGCGATCATCATGTCCCTCGCGGCGGCGGTCGGGTCGCGCTTCCGTGCGCCGTCGCCGGCGGAGCCGCGCAATTGGACGGGACGCTTCGCGCTGGTGGCGATGATCGCCGTCGGGCTTCTGCTCATCGCCGGCGGACTGGTCACGGGCCACGAAGCCGGGCTGGCCGTGCCCGACTGGCCCCGCACGTATCACACGAACATGTTCCTCTACCCGCTGGCCCGCATGACCGGCAACATCTATTACGAACACGCCCATCGACTCTACGGCGCGCTGGTCGGCCTGACGACGATCGTGCTGGCGATGCACCTGTGTCATGTGGACCGCCGGCGGTGGGTCAAGGCGCTGGCCCTGCTGGCCATCGTCGCCGTCGTCGCGCAGGGCGTCATGGGCGCGGCGCGCGTATTGATGGCCCACTCCAACGGCGGCGTCGAAGTCGCCACCGCCGCCAACGAGACCGACGCCTCCATCGCCCTGCGCATCATCCACGGCGTCTTCGCGCAAATCTTCTTCGCGCTGATGGTGACCCTCGCCGTCGTGACCAGCCGGGCGTGGCGCACCGCGACGAAGCGCACGCTGCATCACGCCGCGGGCGTCGATCGCTGGCTGAGCGTTTCGCTTTTCGCCGCCATGATCGTTCAGCTCATTCTCGGCGCCGTCGTGCGGCATACGGGCAAGGCGGTGTTCGAGCACATTTCGATGGCCTCGGCCGTGTTCCTGCTCGCCGTCATCACGGGCATGCGCGCGTGGGGCGTTCACGGCGAGGCGGACCGGACGCTCAAGCGCTTGGGCATTGCGATGGCGCTGATCGTCTGCGTGCAGGTCGGGCTGGGCATCGCGGCGCTGGTCGTGATCAACATGAGCAAACAAGCCGGTCACCCGGTGGCGGCCGATCCGATCGTCACGACCCTGCATCAGGCCAACGGGGCCGCCCTGCTGGCGGTCACAACGGCGATGATGCTCTTTTCGCACCGTTTTCTCGCTCCCGATCCGCACGGCAAGACCGAGCACTTGAACGCGGCGGGGGTCGAAGCGTAAAATAGACGTACGTGTCCAATATTCAATCTTCCGCATGTAAGGTAGGTGCATCATGCGTTACCGCAAGTTTCCCAACACTGATCTGGCTGTGAGCGAAGTGGGCTTTGGCGTGTGGACCGTTTCGACGGACTGGTGGGGCGTCACCGATGAAGCCCTCCGCCGCAAGCTCGTCGCCGACGCGTTCCACAAGTACGGCATCACGCACTTCAACACCGCGCCGACCTATGGCGACGGGTACGGCGAAACGCTGCTCGCCGACGTGCTGGGCGATGTGCGCGACAAGGTCGTCTACGCCACGAAGTTCGGCTACGACCTGACCGACACCGAAGGCCGGCCCGGCCACCGCGAGCGCGCTCATGACTACGACACCCGTTCGATCCGACGCCAGTGCGAGGAATCGCTCAAGCGGCTCAACACGGACGTGATCGACCTGTACGAAGGCCACAACAGCCGCCTCGAACACATCGACAACGACGACATCATCGCCGCGCTCGAGAAGCTCAAGGACGAAGGGAAAATTCGCTACTGGGGCGTGTCGCTGGGGCCCAAGATCGACCCGGGCCGACAGGTCGACGAAGCGATGGCGGCGATCCGGCGCGGGTATCATGGCGTGCAGATCATCTACAATCTGCTCGAGCAGGCGGTCGGTTCGCCGATTCTCGACGAGGCCCGCAAGGCCGGCGTCGGGCTCATGACGCGCGTGCCCCACTCTTCCGGTCTGCTCGAAGGAAACCTCACGCCCGAGACGACCTTCCCCAAGTGGGACCACCGCTCGCACCGTCCGAAGATCTGGCTCACCGAAGGGCTTCAGAAAGTCGAGCAGCTTGAGTTCCTCACCGCCGGCGGCGGGCGCACGATGGCGCAGGCCACGCTTCAGTTCATCCTGCGCAATCCCGTTTTCGTCTCGACGCTGCCGAACATCTACGACGAGCAGAACCTCGCCGAGTTCGCCGCCGCCCCCGACACGCCGCAGCTTTCCGACGCCGAGTACAACGAGGCGCAGCGCCTTTACGCCAACAACTTCGGCCTCGAACCGGCGTCAACGATGTAAGAACGCGTGTGAGAAGACCATGGATCAACGAGCCGCGACCGTCAGGGAGCGGTCGAAACAGGTAACAATGAGCGGCGCCTTGACCGCTCCCTCACGGTCGCGGCTCGTTAAACGCCCCCTTCTCACACACGTTCTAAGACAGGGAATTGCAAATTGAGAATTGAGAAATGCGAATTGAGGCCCGACGCCTCTGACAATTTGCATTTTTCAATGGTCATTTTTCAATTTGCGATTTCCTTGGTGTCTCCGTGTCTGCGTGCTTGTTTTTGAGGATGTTTTGATGGGTATTGAATTGCCGCTCGCTGACGTGCCGCCCGGTGCGATGGAGCGTATTGAGATCGACGGGCAGGCCGTGATGGTGACGAACGTCGATGGCGACATCTACGCGGTGTCCGACACGTGCACGCATGCGCAGATCAGTCTCAGCTCCGGGTCGCTGCACGGAAGGCAGGTCATGTGCCCGTGGCACGGGGCGATGTTCGACCTGAAAACCGGCCGGCCGACCTGCGGTCCGGCCGTTGATCCGCTGCGCTGCTATCGGGTGCGCATCGAGAACGAGACGATCCACATCGAAACGGGCGCGGATTAAGTTGCGACTCTCCTTCGTTGGAGAGAAGCGGGCGTCATGGTTCGAGGACGCGGACGCGGTGATTGTTCGTGTCGCCGATGTAGATGCGGCCGTCGGGGCCGAGGCCGATGCCGTGCGGTCGATCGAGTTTGGCGCTCGTCGCGGGACCGCCGTCGCCGCCGTCGCCGCGGGCTTTGGGGCCGGAGCCGGCGATCGTGTCGATGGTTTGATTCGCCGTGTCGATGACGCGGATGACCTGGTTTTCAGTGTCGGTGATGTAAAGATGATGGTGATCGTCGGCGACGATGCCTTTGGGGCCGTTCATGGTCGCGGCCAGCGCGGGTCCGCCGTCGCCGGCGTATCCGCTCTTGCCGGTGCCGGCGATGTGCTGAAGTTTGCCGGTGTCGAGGTTCATGCTCCAGACGCTGTTGCCTTCGCGCAGGGCGATCCAGAGCGTGCGTCCCTGCACGCACAGCGCCCGCGGTCCCGCCATCGGATGATCCGCCGCGATTTGGCCATCGGTCGGCAGCTTCTTCTCGCCGTTGCCCGCCACGGTTTCGATGATCCCCGTATTCAGATCGACGCGACGGATGCGGTTGTTTTTGATGTCGGCGATGTAGAGTTGATGTCTGGCGTTGTCGATCGCGATCGAGTGGGGTTCGTGAAGCTGGGCCTTCGTCGCCGGGCCGCCGTCGCCGGCGAATCCGGGTTGTCCGGTCCCGGCGAGGGTGGTGATGACGTGCGTTTTGGCGTCGACGCGGCGGACGATGTGATTGAGTCGCTCGACGACGAAAAGGTTGCCCGCGTCATCGAAGCGCACTTCGTAGGGTTCGTTCATGCTCGCTTGGGTCGCCGGTCCGCCGTCGCCGCTGTAACCCTTTGTGCCGTTGCCGGCGATCGTGGCGACCTGCCCGGTTTTGAGATCGACGCGGCGGAGTCGGTGGTGCGAGACTTCGCAGACGATCATGGCGCCGTCGGGGGCGAATTCGACGCCGAAGGGCTGGCCGATGTTGGCGGAGGCGACGGGGCCGGCGGGACCGTTGTCGGCTTCGACGCCCGTGCCGGCGACGGTATGGATGGTCAGGGGGGCGTCGGCGGACGCACCCGCTGCGATCAACATGATGCAAAGCGGGACATGAGCAATGCGCATGGGCGTCTCCATTTACAAAGAAACCCACGGATGAAATCCGTGGGCTTCATGGGCGATGGATCGGGCGGCGCTCAGCCGGCGGCGGCGCTGATGGCGGCGGAGAGATCGGCCTTGTTGGTCATGCCGACGAACTTCTTGGCGATCTCGCCGTTCTTGAACACGATCACCGTGGGGATCGCGTTGATCTGATACTTGAGGGTCACGTCGCGGTTGGCATCGGTGTCGATCTTGCCGATCTTCGCCTTGCCGACGAAGTCATCGGCGAGTTCGTCGATGATGGGCGCGAGCATGCGGCAGGGCATGCACCACTCGGCCCAGAAATCGACGACCACGGGGACATCGGCCCCGAGCACTTCGGACTGGAAATTGGCGTCGGTAAACTGTTGAACGGCTTTGCTGGCCATGGCTTGGCTCCTGTCGTTAGTGGGGGCCATTGTACGGACGGCCCCGGCGGCGATCAAGACGCCGCATGCGTTCTGTGATGCCCCGTGACGGCCGCGGTTACATCCGCCGCCTGCCGATTGATCATCACATCATGCACGCGAAAGAGCTTCACCCCCGCCGCCACGCCGATCGCCGTCGTCGCCGCCGTCGCCGCGGCGCGCTGCGCCGGTTCGGCCCGACCGGTGATTTGACCAAGGAATCGCTTGCGCGAAGCGCCCAGCAGAATCGGATAGCCGGTCCGCACCAGCGCGGGCAGGTCGGCGAGCAGACGCAGATTGTGTTCGGTCGTCTTGCCGAAGCCGATGCCGGGGTCGAGGATGATACGGCTCGGATCGACGCCCGTCGCCATCGCCGCATCGACGCGCCCAAGCAGAAAGTCGCGCACCTCCGTGACGACGTTCTGATAATGCGGATCACGCTGCATGGTGGCGGGCTCGCCGAGCATGTGCATGAGCACGACCGCGGCGCCGCACTCGGCGACGAAGGGGAGCATCGCCGGATCATCGCGGCCGGCGGAGACGTCATTGACGATCGACGCACCGGCGCGGATCGCCGCCTCGGCGACGGAGCGGCGCGTGGTGTCGATGCTGATGGGCACTTGAACCTGCGGGGCGAGCTTTTCGAGCACGGGCATGACGCGGCGAAGCTGTTCATCGGCGTCGATGCGCGATGCGCCCGGCCGCGTCGACTCGCCGCCGAGGTCGATGACGTCCGCGCCTTCGTCGATCATGTGCATCGCATGCCCCGCCGCCGCATCGACCGAGCCGTAGGCCGCGCCGTCGGAGAAACTGTCGGGCGTCAGATTCAAAATGCCCACGATCACCGGGCGATCGAGCGAAAGCGTCCGATTATGCGGCAGCGTGAGCTTCATCGTGCTTCATGTTAGAGCGGTTTCAATAAATGTGTAGCCACCCATCCTAACGAGCCGCGCGCGTCAGCAAGCGGTCGAGCCCGCACCCAATCACGTTCCTTGACCGCTCCCTCACGGTCGCGGCTCGTGGGGAACGCTATTTGATTTGTGAAACCGCTCTAGTCGATTCCGCCGGCGGTGCGGGCGGGTCATGAAATACAGACGCCCGGCGCGGGGGCCGGGCGGACGACGGATTCATGTCGGCGAGCGGACGATTACTTGCCGGCGAGGACTTCGGCGAGGCGGGTCTGAATTTTTTCCTTGGGGGTCAGGCCCACGAACCGGGCGACTTCCTTGCCGTCTTTGAGGATGACGAGCGTCGGAATGGCTTCGATGCCGTAAAGTTGGGTCGTGCGGGGATTCTTGTCGACATCGACTTTGCCGAAGGCGACTTTTTCGTGCATGGCGTCGGCGAGATCGGCGACGATCGGCGCCTGCGTCTTGCAGGGCCCGCACCACGTCGCCCAGAAATCGACAAGCACCGGCTTGCCCGCCCCATTGACCTGGGCGGCGAAGGTGTTGTCGGTCAGGGTGACGATGCTCTCGCTTTCACCGCGGGGCTGGACGGTGATGGTTTCCTTGACGGGCTTGGCGGGCGCCTCGGCGTCGCCGACGGGACGGGGCATGGGCTTTTCGGGCGCTTCGGTGACCGCCGCCGGCTGCGGCTCCGCCGGGGCGGGTCCTTCGCTCAGACCGCTGGCGGGCTTGCCGCCGGCGCCCTGCTGCATGACCTTCGTGATGGCGTTCTTGACGGCGACGATGACAGGCAGCGGGATGTACTCGCGCATGCCCAGTCCGCCCGCGTCCATCGAAATCGACGCCGCCACCGGCGGGAGATTCGGCGGCACTTCGAGCGTCGCATTGGGCGCGAACATCGTCAGGAACATGTTGGCCATGTTCATGATCGACCCCACGCCGATGTATGTCTCTGCGACGCGGCTCTCATACAGGTGCTTGCGGATTTCAGTGAGGTTGCTGGTCTGATCGAGCGTGCCCGCGCCGCCGGCGGCTTCGATGGCTTCCTTGATGAGCACGGGGTCGGAACCGCTGGTGGTCACGACGGCCGAGTCGGTGGCGACCATGTACCCGCCCATGTCACCGGCCAGCAGCATCGCCGCCGGACCAAGCTGCTGCATCGCCTCCGGCGGGAGGTTGACCTTGAGACTGTACTGATTGACCTGCTTGCCGGCGACCTGCATGACGTTCTCGTTGTAGCTGCTCATGTACTTCATGCCCGGCGCAAGCTCGAGATTGTTCAGAGCCAGCATGCTGGACTTGGACGCATCGAGCATCTTGGCCGGGTCATCGGTGACGACGACGCTCACCGCGTTGAAGAAGCTGGAGAGGCCCGGCCCGGCGGCGCCGGCGGCGGGGAGGAAGTAGCCGCTCTGCATCTCGCCCTTGGCGAGTTTGAGCATCTCGGCGGCGCTGGCCATGATGTTCCCGAAGGCGTTGCCCGCCGGCAGCTTGTCCTTGATGCCCGCCATCCACTGGGCCATCGGCAGCGAACCCATGTTCATCGTCGACGCCATCAGATACGGACGATTGGGCAGACGATTGAGCGAAAGCTCCGCGGCGGGAGCGTTGGCGAACGTCTTGGCCAGTGCGCTGTCGGCCTTGAACTGCGTGCCGAGCGAGAGGCCGATGCCGTCCGCGTCCAGGTCGAGCCCGATGACCGCCGACTGGGCGTCGCGCAGGTAGGCCTGAATGACGTCGCCGTAGATGCTCATCATGGCCGAGGCCATCGCGCCTTGTTCGCCCAGCGCGGGGTTGTTGGCGAACATCTGCTGCGCCTGCATGATCCCCGCCATGACGAGGGGCTGGAGCACCGGCGAAAGCTTGGCGAAGTCCAGGTAGATGAGCACATCGGACTGCTCCATCGACGCCCCGCCGAACTTCCCGGCCAGCTCGGCGAACTTCGCCGGCGCCGCGGGGGCGGCGTAGGCGTTGAGGATGTCGGGGCTCTGGGAGATCAGGGCGTAGTTGCCGCTCTTTTTGACGAAGTTCGCTTCGCCCTGAATGTTGATCGCCTGGGCGGCCGAGCCGTCGCCGGCCTCGACGCCGAAGTTGCCGACAAAGGCCTTGTAGTCGGTGATGGGCACGAGCACGAGGACCGGCGGCTCCTGCGGTCCGGGCTGACCGGGCAGCGGGATGGCGGTCATGATGATGCCGACCGATCCATTGTCATCCACGCCGGCGTTCATGCCCGTCATCGCCTTCATGAACACCAGGGCGTTCTGCATCTGCGGATTGTTGAGGCCCAGCGCCTTGTCCAGCGCCGCGAGCTTGGCGGAAAGGCCCGAGAGACTGCGCAGCGCCACGAACATCGGCATGCCTTCGGGGACCTGATCGACGACCGCCGGCGGAGCCGCCAAACTCATCGGCGCCACGGCGAGCAAAACCATCAACATCAGCGATCGAATGCGTGCCCTGAACATGCGTAAACCTCCAGATGACGACATGATGATCCGTCGCGCCCATCGGCGCGCGGGCTTATTTCCTGTGGTATCCTACCATAGTTACCACACCGCAAGTAGTCGGTTGCAGCCGCAAGTGCGAATCGGAGACATGATGGTCCCCTCCAGGCGCATCCTCATCACCGCCGGCCCGACGCACGAGCCGATCGACCCGGTTCGATACCTCGCCAACCGCTCCAGCGGGCGCATGGGCCTGGCCCTCGCGCAAGCCGCCGTCGAAGCCGGACATGGCGTGACGCTCCTTTTGGGTCCGATCGCGCCCGGAGCCGCCCCGGAGTCCGGTTCCGTGCGCGTCGAGCGCTATGTCAGCACGGCGGACCTGGAGCATCTGCTCGTCGAATTCCTGCCGCAGTGCGATGTGTTGATCATGGCCGCCGCTGTCGCCGACTACCGTCCCGCTGTCGTCTCGGCGACCAAGCTCCCGCGCCAGTCGGATCAGATGACGATCACGCTCGAACCGACGCCGGACCTCGTCGCCCAGTGCGTTCGCCGCAAACGCGAAGATCAGATCATCATCGCCTTCGCGCTCGAAGAGCCCGATCAACTCGACGAGCGCGCTCAGCGGAAAATGCAGCGCAAGGGCGTCGACGCCATCGTCGCCAATCCGGTTGCGACGATGGACGCGCCCGACATCACGCCGACCGTCATGACCCGAGATGGACAAATCGTTCGCCCCGGTTCGATGCCCAAGGGGAGCTTCGCCGCCTGGCTGATCGATTGGCTGGACCATTTCATGAGCCAATCTAACCGCTGACGCATTTGCGATGGCGGCAATCTTCGCGGTGGGTTTGGCAAGTGTGGGATCGGGCCGTTGAGCGACGCCGCTTGCGGCGGGTTTTACTTCTTCCTGAGCGTCATCCCATGAAACGGCCGCCCCTCGCGCTGGTACTTGCGCTCGAAGTTCGTACCGACGATTTCGCCTTCGCCCGCCGCCACGGGCCGCTCAAACGGCAGCCGTTCGAACAGGTCCGCGACCTGCTGAGCGTGCTCCTGCATCCATGCGAAATAGTCGCTGTGATCGGTCACGATGCGGATCATGCCCCCCGGAGCTAACACACGGTGCAGCTCGCGCAGGAACTCGGCACAGACCATCCGCCGCTTGTGGTGCCGCGTCTTGGGCCAGGGGTCGGCGAAGTAAATGTGCACCTGTCGGAACAACGCATCGGGGACATACCACGTCACGAACATCTTCGCGTCGCAGTGGAGCATGCGCACATTGTCAAGCGCGTGACGCCGGCAGCGATCGGCGGCGTAGAGCCAGAACTGACGGGCATACTCGATGCCGATGTAGTTGACATCCGTAAGCTGGCCGGCCTGCTGAACGAGGAACGTGCCTTTGCCGGAGCCGATTTCCAGTTCGATCGGGTGACCGCGCCGCGGTTCATCGAACCAGGTGCGCAGGTCATAGCGCGTCGCGGCGGGCGTCGGGCCGACCGGCGGCAAATCGTCGAGCGTCAGGCCCCACCGCTGCGGGTCCATCGCGCGTCCATGAGACAAGCTCAGATTCATCGCCCGATTGTAGGCGATCAGGCGGCGGGCGTGGGAGCGTTCGTCGCCGGCGGCTCGTCCGTCGCGCCGCCGCGCAGGAACATCATGTAAAACGCCAGCCCCACCATCGGCAGGCCCAGCATCACGACGATCATCGTCACAAGCATGCCCGCCACGCCGTGCGAAATCAGACACACGCCCCAGAAGATCAACGTCACCGCGAGGAATCCCACGAAGTTGCGGATCGTGTCGCTGCACGTCATCAGCGGGCCATTGATCATCGCCATCATCATCAACAGCGCCGACGGCCGCGCGGACACCGCATCCGAAGGCGCCTCCTCGTCCGTTGCCGCAGGCGCGGCCGGGGGCTCCGTCTTCTGTGAAGGCGTCGGCTTCGCCGCCCGCTCGTCCGCATCGAGTTCCGCCGCCACCGCCGCCGCGCTGACGCCTTCGTCCGCCGGCGTCGATTCACGGGCCGCCATCGGCTCCGATGCTTCCGAGGCCTTTTTCTCAACCGCCTCTTCCGCAGCGGCCGCCGCCGTCTGAATGTGCCCTTCGAGCATGTCGTCGAGCGCATCGTCGACCGACTGCATCTCCCCTTCGGGCATCGCGTCCTCGTCCGACTCGGCCGCCGACATTTCCTGAGTCTGCTGGCGCTTCGCTCCGTGGACCACTTCGTCCACCGACTCGAAGTCGCCCGCCATGATCCCGTCCGACTCCTCCACCAGCGACGCATCAATCTGCGCCATCACCTGCTCGGGCGTCTGCGATTCGGCGGGCAGTTCCACGTCCGGTCGGGCCGCGACTTCCGCCGCCCCCGCGCCCGGCTCCATCCCCGCCTCCACCGCCTCGCTCGCCTCATCGAGCATCTGCTGAATCTGATCCGCCAACTGATCGCCGTCGAGCGACGCATCATTCACCGCTTTGGCGGGCGCGATGTCCGCCGACTCGGTGACTTCCCGCATCGCCTGTTCGACCGTCTGCATCTCACCGACGAGTTCCTCATCCGTATCGACCTCGGCGGACTCGACCGGCGCGACGCCGCCCGCTTCCGCTTCTTCAAGCATGGCGTCAAGCTGCGCGTCGATGTCCGGAGAAGGTTCCGCCACGTTCGATGCACCCCTTGCCGGCGTCGTTTACAATGCCGGCGCGTACGAGGAATCGAGCTCGATAACTTTATGGCTCATCGGCGATTGCCGCCGCACACTTGATCGCCGCCCCGCGCCCGCATCGCGGACCGACGCGCACGACGGGGCCGATAATCTCCATGTCCACACGTCGATTCTACGCTGCCGACCTGACGCCGACGCTCATCGAACTCGATGACGAGCAGGCGCGTCATGCCCGAAAGTCCCTGCGGCTGGCCATCGGTGATCGCGTGTCGCTTTTCAACGGGCTGGGCGATGTGGCCGCCGGCATCGTCCGCGAAGCCGGTCGTTCGCTGGTCATCGAGCGTCAGGCCGTCGAGTATGTCGCCCCGCTCACGCCGGCGATCGATCTGGCGGTGGCGATCCCCAAGGGGGCCCGCGCGGACGGGCTCATCGAAAAGGCCAGCGAACTGGGAGCGGATCGGCTCATTCCCCTGCTGACCGACCGCAGCATCGTCGACCCGCGCGAAGGCAAGCTCGACCGCTTCGCCCGCATGGCGATCGAATCCGCCAAACAGTGCGGCCGACCGCACCTCTTGCACATCAACCCCCCGACGCGCCTCACCGACCTCTTCGCCGCGAGGGACCATGACGTAAAGCTCATCGCCGACACGGCCGACGCCCCCGGTGTGCACGATTTGCCCACCCGGATTCGCGCCGCCCGCCGGGTGCTAGTATTGATTGGTCCCGAAGGCGGCTGGACCGACGCCGAACGCGCCGCCGCCAAGGCACGTAATTTCATCGCGTGGCGTTTGGGTCCGCATGTGATGCGCATCGAAACCGCCGCCGCCGCCGCGCTGGCGATCCTGCGCGGTCTGACATGAATCGCACCGAAGCCCGGAGGCATCGATCATGAAACCCCGTCTGTTGCACGCCCTTGTCGCCGCGATCCTGCTGGCGATGATTCAACCCGCGTTCGCCGTCGACGATGCGCATAAGGAAAAAGCCGCCGCTGTCATCGCCAAGGCACAGGCCTGGCTCAAGGCGCATCAGGGCGAAGACGGCAGTTGGACGCCGCAGCCAGGACCGGCCGTGACCGCGCTCGTCGTTTCCGGCCTCCTCAACAACAACGAAAAGCCCGGCGACGACGCCGCGCTTCAGAAGGGGCTCAAGTACATCCTCTCCCGTCAGAAATCCGACGGCGGGATTTACGACGAGATCCTCGCCAACTACAACACCTCCATCTGCCTCATGGCGCTGGGCCGGCTGCCCAATGAGGAGCGGGTCGCCCCCGCCGTCAAAAAGGCGCAGGACTTCCTGCGCGGGCTCCAGTGGGCCGACGGCAAGAAAGACCCCAGCGGCAAGGAAATCACCGAAGCGCACCGCTGGTACGGCGGTGCGGGCTACGGCGATGAAGGTCGGCCCGACATGTCCAACACCGCCACGATGATCGCCGGGCTGCACGACTCGGGACTTGACTGCAAAGACCCCGCGTACATCCGGGCCATGGAGTTCATCTCCCGCTTGCAGGGCACCAAGGCCAACACGACCTTCGGCGAGCACATCGAACCCAACGGCGGATTCATCTATGCCTCGAGCCGCTTCTCCAATGATCTGGACAATCTCGAAACCAAGGTCGGCACCTCCGAAAACGAAAAGGGCGAAGACGTCGACAATGGCGCCGGCGTGTACACCGATGCGCAGGGCGTCAAGCGCCTCCGCACCTATGGGTCGATGACCTACGCCGGCTTCATGAGCTATCTCTACGCCCAGCTTGACCACGATGACATCCGCGTCAAAGACGCATTCGACTGGGTCCAGCACAACTACACCCTCGACTCCAACCCCGGCGTCGGCATGCAGGGCTATTACTACTACCTGTACCTGATCACCCGCGCCCTGTCCGCCTACGGCCAGCCCACGCTCACCACCACCGATGGCAAGACCCACGACTGGGCCAACGAAATCATCGACAAGCTCGCGTCCTTACAGAAGGACGACGGATCGTGGCACAATAGCGTCGATCGCTGGATGGAGCGCGATGACAATCTCGTCACCGCCTACTCCGTCCTCGCCCTTCAGTACGCGTCGGGCATGAGCAAGTGATCCTCAACCGGCCCGCCCCGCTTCAGCCGGGCGGGCTTTTTTCATGCGCGTCCCTTCCGTGATCGCACGCAACATTTCCCCAAGTTTCCCCGTCTGTTCGTACATCTTGCGCTGCCGCTGCGCGTGCGTATCCCTTTCGCTGATGGCGTGCACGTGCTTGAGGTAGCGCACGCAGTCGAGCCGCCCCGCCGTCGGCTCCAGCGTCCGCACCAGATCGCGCAACACCTGTCGCGCCGGCCTCAATTGATAATCCGTCGAGCTCACCAGCGGCGCATCGAGCCCGAACCGCGCCGCCCGCCATTTGTTCTGCCTCACCAGCATCGGGTGACAATCGTGCTGATACGTTCCATGTTCGATCTGATCGCCCAGCGCGGTGACGAGGCATTGAATCAGCGCCGCCAGCGCCATCGCGTCGTCCAGCGAGCCGGGCACATCGCAGATGCGCACCTCGACGGTGCCGAAGTTGTGATGCGGGCGGACATCCCACCAGATTTCACGGATGGTTTCGATGAACCCCGTGTCGATCATGTGATTGATCAGCCAGACATACTCGCTCCAGTTGCGCATCAAGGGCGGCAGACCGGCGGTGGGCAGTCCGTCCATGATCTTCGATCGCCACGAGCACAGGCCCGTATCGCGCCCTTCCCAGAACGGGCTGTTGGCGCTGGCCGCCAGCAGCACCGGCAAATGCGAAAGAATCCGGTCGCAGATCATCACCGCCTTGTCCCCCGAGTCGACGCCGACGTGCACATGAAGCCCGAACGTCACCAACTGCCGCGCGGTGTCCTGCATGAGATCAACCAGCCCTTCGTAGCGCGGATTGGGCGTGACCACCTGCGAACGCCAGTTCGAGAACGGATGCGTCCCGGACCAGAGCAATCGCAGCCCCAGTTCGTCCGCCGCCGCCTCGACGGCCGCGAGCTTCATGCGCAGATCCTCCTCCGCCTGCGCGACCGATTGGCAGATGCCCGTGTTCACCTCCAGGTAGCACTGCATCAGCTCCGGCTTGATCGCATGCCCGAACTGATCGCCGATGATCTCCAGCAGCGGCGCGTTGCCGCTCGACAGCGCCATCGTTTCGGCATCGACGAGGCCCAGCTCGATTTCGACGCCGAGCGTGGGTTTCGGACTCGTGTTGAATTCCAGGCGACCCATGGGCGCGTCTCCTGTGTGTGTGAATGGAACTAAGACGGCGGACCCTTGGCCCATTGCACGACCGCCCGCGCGAGAATCTTCGCCCCGATCGCCAGCGCCCGCTCATCCAGATCGAACAGCGGCGAATGCAGCGCCGGCGATCCCTCCGCCGTCGGCGCGCAACCCAAACGAAACATGCTCCCCGGCACGTGAGCCAGATAGTTGGCGAAATCCTCCCCGCCCATGCTCGGCCGGGCGATCGACTGCACCTGCTCCTCGCCGATGACCGCCGCCGCCGCCAATCGTACATAGCCGGTCAAGCTCGGATCGTTGAACACCGCGGGCGGACCATGCACCAGCGTGACCTCGATGCGCGTGCCGGTCGTCATCGCCACGCCGCGCGCCGCCTGCTGAATCTGATCGATCGCGCGCTGACGTGCGTCGGCACCGGCGCTGCGCACCGTGCCGCCGAGCGTCACGCGATCGGGGATGACGTTGAACGATGCCCCGCCGTGAATCTTTCCGAACGTCACCACCAGCGGGACATGCGCATCGACCGCGCGCGGCACGGAGGCGTAGATCGCGTTGATGAGCTGCGCCGCCGCCGCGATCGGGTCCAGCGCCTCGTGCGGCCGGGCGGCGTGACCGCCCTTGCCGTGAATCTCGATCGTCAGTTCATCACAGTCGGCGGTGAACACGCCGGCGCGGACGCCGATCGTTCCCACCGCGCGGCTCGGGTCCATGTGCACCGCCAGAATCGCCTCGACCTCCGTCACCGCCCCCGCTTCGACCATCGCCAGCGCCCCCCGGCACGTCTCCTCCGCCGGCTGAAAAATCCCGCGCCAGTTCACCGCCCACGGCAGCGCCCCGCGATTGTGCATCGCGATGAGGCCGAGCAGCGCTCCGAGCACCACGGCCGTGTGCCCGTCGTGCCCGCACGCGTGCATGATCCCCGCATTGAGCGAGCGATACTTGACGGGGTTGGCCTCCTCGATCCGCAGCGCGTCGATGTCCGCCCGCAGCGCGATGCGCGGCTGAGGCATCGGCGGATCCGGATCGATGATTAGCCCGCATTCACCGGGGCCCTGGCGAATCGAAACATCTTCGCCCGCGAACTGATCGCGCAGGAAGCGCGTCGTCTGGGATTCCTCCCCGCTGGGTTCCGGATGCATGTGCAGATGGCGGCGCACCTCGATCATCTTCGACTGAAGCTCGTCGATGATGCGATCAAGCTGCGTGGCCCAGGCCGTCTGAGTCTGCATGAAGCGCCTCCGGCTCGTTACATGATAAGCGTTCACGCGCCCGCTGTCCGCTTCGCCGCGGGCGCATGAAAAAACCTCCCCGTAGGCACGGGGAGGTTGATCGTGATGAAGAATCGTCTGCCGGCGGTACGAGCGATCAGCATGCCCGGCGGCGGCGGAGCACCAGCCCCATCGCACCCGCCATCAGCAGCCCCAGCGACGCGGGCTCGGGAACCGGAACGATGGTCGGCGGCGGTTCGGGCGCGGTGCCGCTCGTGTCGGGACCGGTGCCGAAGAAGAACGTCACGTTGCTGAACGCCGCGGTCGGAGAGACGTTGGAGATGTCGAAGAAGAACGTGGCCATGCCCTTGATGTACGGCTCGAAGTTCTTGAGGTTTCCGTTGGGCGTGCGCCCGTCGGCGATGATCATGCTGTACGGCTGGCCATTGCCGAGCGTGATCGTGTTAATCTGGCCGGACCCGCCGGAATTCGCCTGCCATTTGCCCACCGAGTTGAGCGCATCCTTGAGGAATTCGGAATCAGGCGTGATGGTGTTGGTCTTGAAGTTGATGGCGGTGCCTTTGACGGACGTCAGACTGCCGACGTTCAAACCGGAGAACGAGAAGTTGAGTCCGCTGATCGCCACGCCCTGCCCGTTGCCCGGCGAAGTCGCGGTGACCTTGACCTGAAGATGGGTCGCGTCAACGATGTCGAACACGGCGGTGCCGCTGACGGTGCCGTTGGAGCTGGGCCCGCTGAAGCTGAAGATCGTGGCCGCACGCGTCGTGTTCCCCGCCGCACTGAGCACCAGCGCCGCCAGAACAGCCGTGACTTTCCCGAACGAAACACGCCGTGTCATCGCAGACCAAAACATGGAACACTCACCTTTCAGGTAGATTGGAACCGCGCGCAGCCATCCGCTGGCGAAGTCCGCGCGTATGGCGAACCTGAAGAAGTGAAAAACAAATCCGATGCCAATCGTGCACGATCTGATAAGTCCGCACACTAAACCAATAGATGCAACAACTTGCGCGCTCGCACGCCGCACGTTCGGCGACCTGTTAGGGGTCCGTTTATTCCGGTGAGTCAGATTTGGTGTACCAAAGTGGTGTGTCAAAGCTGCACAGGTGGCGACGCCGCAACATCGCGGAGAGATTGCCCGCCGCTGTCCGAACGGATGCTTCATGGATGTCGCGCGTGTCGTGCGATCAGCGCCGACCGCGGCGGACCAGCAGGCCGCACGCCGCAAGACCCGCCAAACTCAACGTCGTCGGCTCGGGCACGAGCTTGACGATCAGCTCCGGTCCGATGTCGGTCGTGCTTTCCGACGAGGCGATGTTGAAGCCCGGCGACTGATTGGACTGCGTGTCGACGCTGATCATGAGCGTGACGGAACTGTTGGACGACTGATAGAAATCCGACAGATTGGGGAGGATGATCGAGTAGATGAAGCCGGTGTTCTCGGTGCCGGTGTTGAAGTTGATCGTGCCGATCTTGGTGGCGCTGGCGGCGAAGTTGTTCTTGCTTGCCGTGTTGTTGCCCGGCGCGTTGTTCCACGTCAGCGCGTCCTCATCCCAATCCACATCCAGCACGCCGCCGGACGGCGTGAACCCGGCGTTAAGACCCCAGATGCCGAACGTCCCGGTGTAGCTGGTGGAGATATCCGCCTGGCGGAAGCGGAACGTCGCGCTGTGCGTCATGCCGATGTCCACCCCGGTCAGATCGAACCGGACCCACGCCTTGCGGCTGTTGGCCGTGGCGTTCTTGATCAGCAGCGTCTCCGCGTCCCCGTTGCCGCCCTGCACATTGCTCGCATCGTCGATCTTGCCGTAATGATCCGCGACCGCCTCCGTCGTCACCGTCCCCGCCCGCGCGACCGATCCGATCGCCAGCATCGCGCAAGCGGTCAACAGCAAAATGACATGAAATTGGAGCTGTCTCATGGCTTCTCCTGTCAAAACAATGTGAAAATGGCCTCGATCCGCAATCCGCATGATACGAACATCACGGACGATTCACAAGAAAAAAGCACCCCGACCTCACCGTCCCACGCTCAAACATCACACAGCGACACCGCTTCGCGCAGGCCTTCGAGCGGATCGCGCGTGGGGATGAATTCCTGTCCGACGTAGCCGGTGTAGCCCACTTCCAGGAGCGCCCGCATGATCGGCGGGTAGTTGATTTCCTGCGTGTCGTCGAGTTCCTTGCGGCCGGGGTTACCGGCGGTGTGAACGTGCGCGATGAAATCCTTGTACTGACGGATGCGCGAGATGACGTCGCCGTCCATGATCTGCACATGGTAGATGTCGAACAGCAGCTTCATGTTCGGCGACTCGACGCGGCGGATGATTTCGATGCAGTAGTCGGTGTGGTCCCCTTGATAGCCGGGGTGGCCTTTCATGGTGATATCGACGCGGCTGTTGAGCATTTCGAGGCAGAGGTTGACGCCTTTTTTCTCGGCGTAGCCGATGATTTCCTTGAAGCCCTTGACGCAGTTGTCCATGCCGACGTCGTCGGGGATGTCCTCGCGGAAGCCGGTGAAGCTGATGACGTTTTTGCAGCCGAAGTCTGCGGCGGCGTCGATGGCGGTGCGCGTCGATTCAATGACCTGCGGTTGGTACTTGGGATTGTTGAAGCCCTTGGTGAACCCGGTGCCGCAGGAGGCGATCGCGCAGGTCAGGCCGTATTTTTTGAGGATGGGCCAGTGCTGCGGGCTGATGAGTTCGATGCTCTGACAGCCAAGCTGCACGGCGACCCGCGCCATGGCCTCCGGCTCCCACGCCTTGGCATAGCACCAGTGCACGAGCGACTGCTTGATGCGACCGTTGACGACGCGACCGGCCGGTGCGGCGGCGGCGTTGGACGATGAAGCGAAGGTCGCGGCGGCGGCGCCGGCGGCACCGGCGAGCAGATGGCGGCGGGACAGTCCCTCTGATGCGCGGGATGCGGGCGACATAAGCGGCTCCTTCGTGCGATGACCTCATCACACGATAAGCCGCGTCAATGAAACGGACAAATGCTCAGGGAATCGAAGGTGTTTCGGCCGCGGCGGTGGACGGCGGGGCCGACGGAGCGCGTGCCTGCGGGTCGTCGATGAGCGTGACCTTGTGCTTGCGGGCATCGCGGCGGGCGGCGAGACGCGCATGGTCGAATTTCGTGTCCGACCAGTCGACGTCTTCGATCCGCAGCGACGTGCCGTTGACAAGGTTGTAGGTTTCGAGCGTCGACTCCTGCGAAAGCTGCATCGGGACGCGGGCGCGGATCAGGCCGCGGTAGGGGTTGTACCAGAACGCGGCGAGCTTTCCGTCGGCGACAATGCGCTGCGGATTGAACAGTTCCCGATCGGCTTCATCGACGTGATCGATCCAGGGCATGGCCTGATGACCGAACAAGGCATTAAGCGGGCGATGATCGAACCAGGCCGGCTCGACATGCATGGCGTACCCGCGATTGGATGCGGGCACATCGCCCACGGCCGCGCGGTACAGGCATTGACTTTCGATGGCATGGATCGCCTGTTGAACGGCGACGACCTGCTGAAGATGGTCACCCTGCTCGCGCTGATAGACCACCACACCACCAAGCACGGCGATCAGCGTCAGAGCCAGAAGCGTATCGGCGAATAGGCGCATAGCGTAACCCCATCGGGATGCCTCCACTCGACACATCGGCCGGATAACCGCGCGACTTTACGGCCCCCGCCCGGATGTACTGACATGCCCGGACGACCCCGATACAATGACGCTCCCCGCAAGCCGGGGCTGTGAATATCGGACGTTTTTCTGGAGATTTTCGTGACGACACGCACGCAGGCCCCCACGATTCATCAACACCGCTTCGCCAACGGGCTGACGCTCGTCGTCGAGCCGATCGCATCGGTGGCCAGTGCGGCGATGACGCTCCTGACGCCGGCGGGCATCACGACCGAACCGGCCGATCGCCAGGGCGTCGGCGCGATTCTCAGCGAGATGATCTTTCGCGGGGCCGGCGAACTGGACGCCCGGCAGCACTCCGATGCACTGGACCAGCTCGGCGTGCATCGCTCGGGCGAAGTGCTCACGCATCACATGCGGCTCGGCGCGACCATGATGGGCGATCGCATCGACGCCGCCCTGCCGCTGCTGCTGGACATGATTCGTCGGCCGCGGCTCGACGAGACGACCTTCGAGCCGTCGCGCCAGCTTGCGATCACCGCGATCGACTCGCTCGAAGACAATCCGCAGCACAAGGTGATGATCGAACTGAAGCGCCAGCACGTGGGCGATCCGATGGGCCGATCGACGATGGGGCTGCTCGAACACCTCGAAAACCTCACGCACGCACAGGTCGTTTCGCATTACAAGCAGCGGTGCGTCGCCGACGGCGCGATCATCGGACTGGCCGGCAACGTCGAGTTCGAGAAGGTGCGCGATCAGATCGGCGAGCTGCTGGGCGATTGGAGCGGGTCGGCGAAGCTGGCGACGCCCAATGCGCCCCCGCCGCATACATATCACCATATCGAAGCCGACACGACGCAGCAGCACATCGGGCTCGCGTATGACACGGTCGGCGAGCTGGACCCGATGTCGATGACGCAGCGCGTGGCGGTGGCGGTGCTCAGCGGGGGCATGAGCGGGCGGCTGTTCACCGAAGTGCGCGAAGTGCGCGGGCTCTGCTATTCCGTGTACGCCAGCTACGGCGCCCAGCGCGAGCGCGGCGTCGTGTACGCCTATGCCGGGACCACCACGCAGCGCGCCGCCGAAACGCTCAGCGTCCTGCGCGGCGAGCTGATCCGACTCGCCGACGGCGTCGAGCGGGATGAATTCGACCGCGCGATCGTCGGCCTCAAGGCCCGGCTCGTCATGCAGGGCGAATCCACCAGCGCCCGCGCCTCCGCCATCGCCGGCGATCAGTTCCTGCGCGGCCGGCCGCGCACCCTCGACGACGTCGCCGCCGAAATCGACGCGGTCACCCTCGACAAGGTCAACGACTTCGTCGCCGCCCATCGCGCGGGCGACTTTACGACATTGAACATCGGACCGGATAAGCTCGATGTGTAACGCCCGTTTAGCCGCGAGCCGGAGGCGAGCGCTTCGGCCGCGGGGGGCGCTCGCCTCCGGCTCGCGGCTAAACACGCATTCATCAGGACATACACGATGCAATTTCGACACACCACGCTCCCCAACGGCCTGACGATCATCGGAGAAGTCAATGACGCGGCGCACACCTGCGCGGTCGGGTTCTTCGTCAAGACCGGCTCGCGCGACGAGGTGAAATCCGTCATGGGCGTAAGCCATTTTCTCGAACACATGATGTTCAAGGGCACGGAGCGCCGCACCGCCGCGGACGTCAATCGCGACTTTGACCGTATCGGCGCCAACTACAACGCATCGACCAGCCAGGAGACGACGGCGTACTGGGCGCATGTGCTGCCCGAATATCTGCCGCAGGCGATCGATCTTTTGGGCGACATTCTCCGCCCGTCGCTGCGCGTCGAGGACTTTGACATGGAAAAGAACGTCATCCTCGAAGAGATCGGCATGTACGACGATCGGCCGTTCTGGGTAGCGTACGAGAAGGCGATGGAGCGCTACTTCGGGGAGCACACGCTGGGCTTCCGCATTCTGGGCACGACCGATTCGATCCGCGCTCTGAAGCGTGATCAGATGATGGACTACTTCAACGAGCGCTACAGCCCGAACAACATCGTGGTGTCGCTGGCCGGGAAGATCGACTTCGACCGATGCGCGGAGATGATCGACAAGGCGTGCGGCTCGTGGAAGCCAATGAAGATTGCGCGGAAATACGTCGCGGCGAAACCCACCGCGGCGGAGGAGCTATTGCATAAGAAGTCGGCGAACATGCACTACGTGCTGGGCGTGAGCGAAGCGCCGTCGGCGCAGGACGAGATGCGTTACGCGGCGGCGGTTCTGGCGAACGTGCTCGGCGACAACGACGGGAGCCGGCTCTACTGGGACCTGATCGACCCGGGACTCGCGGACGAGGCGGAGGTCGCGCATCATCCGTTCGACCGGACGGGGGTGTTCATGTACTACATCAGTTGTCCGCCGGGTCAGGCGGCGCGCGTCGAGGGGATTCTCGAAAAGGCGCTGGACGAAGCGGCGGCGAAGCTCAAGAGCGACGAAATCGAGCGGGCGGTGAGCAAGATCGCGATGGATCTGATGCTTCAGAACGAGCGGCCGGCGGGGCGCATGATGGGGCTCGGCGGGCAGTGGATCTATCTCCAGCGCTACGAATCGCTGGAGGCGGAATTGGAACGAATCAAAGCGGTCGACGTCGATGCGGTGCGGGCGCTGATCGAGAAGTATCCGTTCCGGCCACGCACGCTCGTTCGGCTCACGCCGGGCGATTAGTTGGGCGCGTCGGCGGGGCCGATGAAGCTCACGCCCAAGTCGTGGTACATATCCGAGACGTAGCGGCAGAAGACGACGATGGCTTCGAAACGTCGCACGGCTCCGTCGGGCGAGGGGAGTTCGACGACGACGCGTTCGCCCTTGCGGAACATGCGTCGTGCGAGCATGCCCATGCCGCTACGGGAGATGTTGTGCGCCATGGCCCACGAGCCGCTGCCAATGTGCGACTCGTGCGTCCAGGTGATGCGGACGGGGAAGACGAAGCGGGAGCGTTTGGCGATGCGCCGCTCCTCCTCCAGACCGCGCAGATGGGACTGGGCGGCGATGGCGTCGATGATGCGCGTCAATTCCTGCCACTGTTGTGTGGTGAGATTGGGCGCGGCGGCGGGATCACAGCCCACGGCGAAATTCTTCATGGCTCTGCTCAACACCATTCAGCGTCAGTCGCATGTGCGATCGACTGGTAAAGACGCCGCGAGCCATGGCGGCATCGGGTATCAGGCCTTGGCGGCGACCTTGGGGGCGAAGACACGGACGCAGTTGCGCCCGCTGGACTTGGCCGCGTAGACCGCCTGGTCCGCCGCTTTGATCAGTTGCTCGGGCCGCTTGAAGAAGCGCACGCCGTCGTAGCACGCCACGCCCATCGAGGCGGTGATGTGCAGCGTGAGGTTTTCGCCGGCGTCGATGTCGGTGTTCTCGATGGCGATGCGGAGCTTCTCGGCGATCTGCGCCGCTTCGGAGCGCGTCGTGTTGGGCAGGATGACGGTGAACTCCTCGCCGCCGTAGCGTGCGACCAGGGCGTGCTCGGGGGCGTTGTTCTGTAGGGTGCGGGCGAGGGCCATGAGCACCTTGTCGCCGGCGAGGTGGCCGTGCGTGTCGTTGACGGACTTGAACCGGTCGCCATCGAGGAGGATCAGCGAGACGGGTTGGGTCTGTCGCGTGGCCTGCTCGAACTGCTGGCAGAGGAATTCGTTGAAGTAGCCGCGATTGGCCGCCCCGGTCAAAGCGTCGCGCGTCGCCTTCTCGTGAAGCTGCTTGTTCTGCACCGCCAACTGCTCCACGTCATGCTGCGATTGGAGCGACACTTCCAGGAGCACCTCGTTGGCCTGCGCGAGAATCTCGCCCGTGTCGCGCACCGGCCCGGTCACGATCTCAAAGAGATTGGCCATCTCCTTCGTGCCTTCGCCGATCTTTTCGAGCAGTTCCGTTCCGTCCTGTTTGCCCAGATCGAAATGCTCGCGGAGCGCGGTGAAGAACTGCTCGACGGAGGAGTTGTTTTCCTGATGGAGATAGATATCCGCCGCGATGCCGCCGAGCGACACGGCCTGCACCATCGGGCGGAGCTTGGACGGGGCGCGACGCGGGTCTTCGTGCCAGCGGATGGGCTTGACGAGCACATCGGGCAGCCGCCATTTCTTGCCCAGCGCTTCGCCGACCATCGTGTGATCCAGATCCATCTCGCGCTCTTCGAGCTTGGCGAGCTCCGCGTGCCGATCGCCGACCTGCGAGAGCAGCTTCACGTAATCGCCCTGAAGCGTCTGCACCAGCGCGATGACGCCCAGGTCCTGAAGCAGACCGGCGAGGAAGGCCTCCTCCTGCTCGGCGATTCCGACGCGCTGCGCGATCGAACGCGCGGCGACGGCGGAGTAAAGACTGCGGCGGAAGATGACGTTCGGATCGAACTCGCCGCCGCCGGACTGCTTGACCGTGCTCACCAGACTGAAGCTCAGCGCCAACGTCTTGACCGCGTTGAGGCCGAGGATCACCAGCGCGTGACTGATCGTGCTGACCGGCTGCGAGAGGCCGTAGTAGCTGCTGTTGACGGTCTTGAGGATTTTCGTGGACAGGGCCGGATCGTTGGAGATCGTCTTGGCAATCTGCTTGATGTTGATGTCGTCGTTGCGGCACAACTCGATGACTTCCATCGCGATGGCGGGAAGACTCGGAAGGCGCGGACAGTTGAGCACTTTATCGAGAAGCTGCTGATTCATGCGGGACAGCTTTCATCCATCCGTGGTTCCTGAACGTCGCCGGCCGCACATCAGCTCAACCGACCCGGAATCCAAACCCTTCCAGTCGAACACCCGACCCATCGGCCCATGATTACATCGGTGCGAATCGGACCGCACTTAAGCACTTACCCCAATGGGATTCGATCCGATTCGCCAATCCGGCGCATGCATTGCGAAATTACCGGACGCCGAGGTTCTCGTATTTGATGACACGATCCTTGGCGAGCTTGGCGTGTTCGTTGTTCGGATATTTGGCGGCGAAGGCCCGATAGGCCTCCAGCGCCTCCTTGTCGCGCTTAAGCTGATCGAGACAGCGCGCGATGCTGAACTGCGCATCGACCGAGCGCGGATCGTTCGGCGAAGCCGCCAGCGCCTGCTCATACGCCGGCAGGGCCTTGTCGAAAAGCCCGCCGGTCATGTACCGGTCCGCCACGTCGTACGGATTCTGCGTCGTCGCCTGCTCCAGCTCCGCCTTGCCGCCGAATTTCGTGTAGGCCAGATACGCCCCGCCGAGCACCAGCGCGATCACCACGATGCGACCGATTGTCAGACCCATGGTTGACTCCCGATGTGTTAATGCCCGCCGCCGAGCAGTCCCTTGAGCGGCCCGAACAAGACCGCCCACGCCAACGCCCCGATCACCGCCGCCGCGATGATCAGCTTGACCATCCCGCCCGATGATTTCGCGGAGCCGCCCCGCTGTGCCGCGGCGATCTGCACCGCCGAACCGGCCGCCCCCGTTTCCTTCGCCTTGTTCATCTTGGCGAGCATGGCGTCGTACTTGTCGATGTCGCGCTGTCCGCCCGCCTTCGTCGGCGCGGTGTAATATCCCTCGCCGTCCGGGCGCGGCAGCACGTAAAACATGTTGCCCATGTCGTCCTTCATCGCCTTACCCACATCCTGCGGCCGCACCTTGACCTCGTGACCCGTAAACGGGCTGACCACTGCGATGCTCATGCGACGAACTCCCTCAACAGCGAAAGGCCCCTGACGACACGGGCATTATACCATCCGTTTTGCATGCGCAATAAAAAACCCCGCCGGTCGGGCGGGGTGGGTTGGAGTCAGGGATGGAATCCAACGGTCAGGTCGTGCTCGAGGCGGCGGCCTGGTCGGACTTCCTGGCGTCGTCGGCGCGCTCGATCCACGTCGCTTTGAACGCCAGTCCGTCGGCGCCCTCGGCATGGGTGACCTGCACGTTGTTCTTGCCTTCGAACTCACCGCGCAGGATCGCTTCGGACATGGCGTCCTCGACGTACTGCTCGATGGCGCGACGCAGCGGGCGGGCGCCGAAGTCGGGGTTGTATCCCTTGTCCATCAGGAACGACTTGGCCGCCTCGTCGAGCTCGAGCTCGATGCCGCGCTCCGCCAGACGCTTGCGGACCTTCTTCAGTTCGTACTCGACGATGTTCTCCAGGTTCTGCCGCGTCAGCGGGCGGAACACGATGATGTCGTCGAGTCGGTTGATGAACTCGGGGCGGAAGTAGCGCTCGATTTCCTTGTTGAGCAGCTTCTTCATGCCCTCGTAGGTCGCGTCGGCATCCTGTTTGGCGAAACCGAAGCTCGACCCGCCGCCCTTGATCAGGTCCGCGCCGATGTTGGACGTCATGATCAGGATCACGTTGCGGAAGTCGATGTGCCGACCGAACGAATCGGTGAGCCGGCCTTCCTCCATGACCTGAAGCAGCGTGTTGAACACATCGGGGTGGGCCTTTTCGATTTCATCGAGGAGCACGACGGCATACGGCCGGCGACGGATGCGCTCCGTGAGCTGTCCGCCTTCTTCATAGCCGACGTATCCGGGAGGCGCGCCGATGAGGCGGCTGACGTTGTGCTTCTCCATGTACTCGGACATGTCGATGTGCACCAGCGCTTCTTCATCCGCGAACAGGAACTCGGCGAGCGCCTTGGACAAAAGCGTCTTGCCCACGCCCGACGGGCCCACGAAGATGAACGAACCCATCGGCCGCTTGGGGTCCTTGAGGCCCGAACGGGCGCGGCGGATGGCCTTGGCGATCGCCTTGATGGCTTCGTCCTGGCTGACGACGCGCTTGTGGAGCTCTTCTTCGAGCTTGAGCAGGCGCTCCGTCTCGGCCTTTTCGAGCCGGGTCAGCGGCACGCCGGTCATCTTGCTCACGACTTCGGAGATGATTTCCTCATCCACGACGCCGTCGACTTCCCGGGCGCGCTCGCGCCACTGGTGCTGAATGGTTTCCTTCTTTTTGCGGAGGATTTCCTGCTGATCGCGCAACTGGGCGGCCCGCTCGTAGTCGGCGCCCTTGACCGCTTCGTCCTTGTCGAGGCCGAGGCGTTCGATCTGCTCCTCCAGCTCCGTCAGATCCGGCGGCTTGCTCATGCTCTTAAGCCGCACGCGCGCCCCCGCTTCGTCGATCACGTCGATCGACTTGTCGGGCTGAACGCGGGCCGTGATGTACCGGTCCGACAGCTCGACCGCCCGGGCGATCGCCGCATCGGTGATCTGCACGCGGTGGTGCGCTTCGTAACGGTCGCGCAGACCCTTGAGGATCTCGACGGTCTGTTCCTTGCTGGGCTGCTCGACGATGATCGTCTGGAAGCGGCGTTCCAGGGCGCCGTCCTTTTCGATGTACTTGCGGTACTCGTCCATCGTCGTCGCGCCGATGCACTGAATCTCGCCGCGGGAGAGGGCGGGCTTGAGGACGTTGGACGCGTCGATCGCGCCTTCGGCTCCGCCGGCTCCGACGAGCGTGTGCAGTTCGTCAATGAAGAGGATCACGTTCTTGGCGCGACGGACTTCGTTCATGACCGCCTTGATGCGCTCTTCGAACTGACCGCGGTACTTGGTGCCGGCGACCATCATGGCCAAATCCAGCACCACGATGCGACGGTCGTGCAGAATCTCCGGCACATCGTTGGCGATGATCTTGGCGGCGAGGCCTTCGACGATCGCGGTCTTACCCACGCCCGCTTCGCCGATCAGCACGGGGTTGTTCTTCGTGCGGCGGCAGAGAATCTGCACCACGCGCTCGATTTCGTTGGACCGACCGATGACCGGGTCCAGTTCGCTGTTGCGCGCCATCTCGGTCAGGTCGCGCCCGAAGCTGTCGAGGGCGGGGGTCTTGCTCTTGCCGCGCTTGGCGCCGGGTTCGCCGGTGGGCGCCTCGCCGGCTTCGGCGGGGGCTTCGCCGCTGGCGGAGCCGGCCCCGAGAAGATTGAGCACTTCCTCGCGGACTTCCTCGAGTTTGAGGCCGAGGTTCATGAGCACCTGCGCCGCCACGCCGTCGTGCTCACGCAAGAGGCCCAGCAGCAGATGTTCCGTGCCGACGTAATTGTGATTGAGGTTGCGGGCTTCCTCGATGGCGTACTCGATGACCTTCTTGGCCCGGGGGGTCTGCGGGAGCTTGCCCATCGTGACCATGTCCGGCCCGCTCTTGACGAGCTTCTCGACTTCGAGCCGAACCTTGCGCAGGTCCACATCGAGGTTCTTGAGCACATTGGCGCCGACGCCGGAGCCCTCCTTGACGAGGCCCAGGAGGATGTGCTCGGTGCCGATGTATTCATGGTTGAAGCGCTGGGCTTCCTGATTGGCCAGGGCCATCACTTTTCGTGCGCGATCTGTGAATCTCTCGAACATTCGTTTTTCACTCCTGAAGCCCGATATTTCCGGGCTTTGCATTGATACGCACCATTATACGCGCAAGTTCAACTCGCGCGTCCCGGCAGTCCGGGGAGTCGTCGGCATCGACCTTCGGGTTGTATCGGCTCGACGATGGGCCGAACTGTGAAGAATCGACGCCGCGATCTGACTGCCATTGGGGCGTCTGCAAACTCTGATGCATCAAGCGCCTCAACCATTACAGCGCGGGGCTCATCGGGTAAAAGTAGAATTTTTGATGACGCTGTTAGCGCCGGGCCGCCGCGGCGCAGATACGCCTTCGAGAGACCATGCAGAACGATCACCCTGATCCGCAACAGATCGCCTCCGAACGCCGCCGGCTCGCCCGGCTGTGGATGGAAGCCATGCCCTCCGTGCAGTCGTTCATCTGCTCCGCCATTCCGCGTTTTCACGATGCGGAGGATGTGCTTCAGCAGGTGGCGGAGGATGTGGCGGAGCATTTTGACCGTTATGACGCCGATCGGCCGTTCGTGGCATGGGCCATCGGCATCGCCAAAATTCAGATCGCCCTGCACTACCGCAAGTCCCATCGCGACATGATGCAGATGAGCGATGCGGCCCTGGAGCGGATCGCCGTCGCGCACGTCGACGGGCATGACAGCTTGTCCGACCGGCATGCCGCCCTGGAGGATTGCCTGGCCGGCCTGGACGACAAGCCCCGCCGCATGCTGGCGCTCCGCTACGGCGAGTCGCTCAGTTCCGACGAGATCGCCGCTCGGCTCGCTTCAACGGCCAAGTCCGTGCGTGTCACGCTGACCCGGCTCCGCACCCGGCTCGCCGACTGCATCGCCGCCAAGCTTCACAAAGGCGGCGTGTCATGAGCGATGCGTTTGATGCGATCCCGCTCATCGACGCCTGGCTCGACGGCGAAATCTCCACAGATGACGCGGCGACGCTGGATGCGTGGATCGCCGCCGACCCCAGTCACGCCGAACGCTTCACCACCCGCGCGAATCTGCATGCGCGTCTCCGCACGCGGTATCAGACGCTCCGCGGCGAAGCGCCGCAGGCGACTTCCGCATCCCCCCACGCCGACGCTGAGCCCGCCCCGGGGCGAAGCGTCTGGTACGCAAAAGGGTTCAGGGGTCAGGGGTCAGGGTTCAGCTTCAAGGCAGCGATCGCCGCGCTCATTCTCATCGCCGCCGCACTGCTGTATGTCTTCTTGCCTTCCACTCCGCGCTCCCAACTCCCCGTTCCCCACTCCAACGCTCCTTCCTTCGCCATCCTCTCCGACCTTTCCGACGACGCGACCTTCGCCGATGGCGAGCGTTCTCTCGGTGCCGATCTGACGGCGCCGATCCGCCTCATCAAAGGTCGTGCGCAGATCATGTTCAAATCCACCGCGGTCGTCGATCTGACCGGCCCATGCACCTTTGAAATGACCGGACCCAACTGCGGCCGCCTCCATGCCGGCAAAGTCAGCGTGCTCGTTCGGCCCGAAGCACATGGGTTCACGCTCGACGCCCCCGACCATGTCCGCATCATCGACCTCGGCACCGCGTTCAGAGCCGAAGCCGACGAAACCCGCGGCGTCGAAGTCGCCGTGACGCAGGGTCATGTCCGCATCGAACGCACCGCCCATGACGACGCGCCTGCCCGGCAAATCGAACTGGCTGTCGGCGACATCTGCCGCTCGCGCGATCCGCGCTTCGGCGGACGCATGAGCGTGGCGCATCCGATCGAGGTGACGAATCCGTCGTTCGAGGCGGACGAGCGCAACATGGCCGGCGGACCGATGCCGCGCGGTTGGCGCTCCGTCATCCCCGGCCGCGCCGGATGCGAAGATCATCTGACCAACGGCAATTTCACCACCGGCGTCGACGGGCGATTTGTCGGACTCGTCAACTACCGCCTGACCAACGACCCGTCCGTCATCAGTGCGATGACGCAGAATCTCGCCGACGGCGTCGAAGCCGATTCGATCTACGAATTGACCGTCGCCGTGGGGCGCCGCATCGATCACGACACGCGCGGGGCCGCGCCGACGCAGTGGGCCATCGCCCTGTGCGATGCGGCGACCGGACGCGAACTGGCCTCCACCCGCGGACAGATCACGCACGCCGGCGTCATGACCGACCAGACGCTCGTCTACATCCCCGCTGACGCCGATGCCGGCCGACCCATTCAGATCCGCCTCATCAACCCGCAGGACGCCGCCGTCGACGCCCGGCCGGGACAGATCAATTTCGACGCCGTTCGCCTCATGCGCCTTGCGCCCGTGGCGAACGATCCCGTCGCCTCACCCGCCATTTCATCGTTGAAGGAGATCACCCCATGAGAATCCGCCGCATTCTTTTTGCCGCTCAAGCGGCCTTGTTGACGTTTGTGCTCGCCGCCGCGCCACTCCGCGCCGATGTTCTGGCGCACTGGTCGTTCGACGAAACCACCGGGAGCACTGTCGCCGACACCGCCGGCGGACACACCGCCACGCTTCAGGGCTCCGGCGACAACCTCAACGTCGCCGGGCAATTCGGCTCGGGCATCTCCCTCAACGGGTCCGGCTGGCTGAATGTCGCTTCGTTTACCGGATTCCAGGACTCGAACTTCACCGTCTCGAGCTGGGTCAACCTCACCACGACCTCCGGTCCGCAGGAACTGTTCGCCAAGTGGTACTCGCCTTTTGAATTCCGCTTCGATTTGACCAGCGGGTCCAACCTCCGCAACTCACTCGGTCAGGACATCGTGGCCGGGACGACGAACCTGGGGGCGACGAATGCGTGGCACATGGTCACATGGACCTGGGACCGTGACGCCGGCAAGCTCAAGTACTACATCGACGGCACGTTGACCACGACACTCAACGAAACCGCCAACGGCATCGCTCATCCCGACATCAATCACAGCGGCGGGGCCTACAACATCGGCCGCAAGGGCGACTCGGGGCAGAATTTTCACGGCTCGATCGATGAACTCTGGGTCATCAACAAGGCCCTGACCCCCACGCAGATCGCCAGTCTGCGCGACTACAACGACGCCAACCACGTGCAGCTTTCCGCCACGCAGTCCATCATCGCTCTCGCCGCGGCGTACAACAATTCCACCGGCCCGATCAACATCACCTTCACCGACCCCGCCACCGGCGAGTCCGTCACACTCGCCCTGACCATGACCCCCGGCGGGTCCGGCTCCATCTTTAAACTCCTCGACGGCAACACACGCGTCGGCGAACTGCCCAACGACTCGGGCAACTGGGTCTCCCTCGGCGAAAACGTCAACTTCACCGCCTCCGTCGTCTCCGCCACTTCAAACGTCGACCTCTCGTCGATCTCATTCCGCATCGACGGCCTGGGTTATCGCACCGGCAACACCACTTCCGCGTTCAACTGGACCTCGTCCACCGCATCGCAGAGCAACGTGGCCCTCGCCGATGCCGACGACGCGCTGACGCCGACGCTCGACAGTCTTCTTTTCACCTTCAACGGCGGAACGTACACTGCCAACTACGCCCCTGTTCTTACGCATCAGCAGCTTTCGGACCTCAACGCCACGGGGCTGCACATGACCGCGGTGTTCGCCGTCGTGCCCGCCCCCGCCGCCCTGCCCGCCGGGCTGGCGCTGATGGGCCTGATTACAATGCGTCGACGCAAATGAAATACACCCCCCCACAACACGATCCGCATTCAGCGGCGGGGCTTTTTCACCGTGAGCATGTCGAACGGGCCCCGCGCGGTGTGGCGCGCTTCGAGCCGCGCGGGGCAAGCCCCGCCGCTAAAGATGCACCCGCGGCGCGGGCCTTCACCTTGATCGAACTGCTCGTCGTCGTCGCGATCATCACGCTGCTGATCTCCATTTTGATGCCCTCGCTGCGCAGGCGGCGAAGTCCGTCGTGTGCATGTCGCAGCTTCGGTCGCTGGACTTTGCTTGGATTCAATACGTCAGCGATTCGCGCAATGCCCTGTACTACTACCCCGGCAACAACAATGCCGCGTTCGACAAGTTCTGGATGGCGATCGTCGAGCGGTACACCTCGAACGTGGACAAGCTGCGCGTATGTCCGGAGGCGACGCAGCTTTCGGAGGTCGTCTGGGGTACGGCGAGCGTTTCGTGGAGCGGCAAGAACCACCCCGCCGGCTACTGGATTCACAATTCCGCCGGCGACTATCACTACGGCTCATACGCCATCAACGGCTGGCTGTATAACAATTACGTCGCGGGCGAATCGTACCTGTCATGGCTTGAGCCGGGCGTGCAGACGTCCAACGCCCCGGCGTTTCTCGACAGCGCCTGGGTCGATATCTGGCCGCGCGACACCGATGTGCCGGCGGCGAACATTGAAGACCCGTACAACGGCGGCAACTGGGGCGCCGGCATGGTGCGTGCGACGATCAATCGACACAATCTCGCCATCAACATTTCGTTCATCGACGGATCGACCCGGCTGGTGCCGCTGGGCGATCTGTGGACCCTGGCGTGGAGCCGCAAATTCCGCCCCGGCTTCTACCAGCCCCCGCCGTTCCAATAAGCGCACCGCTCACTCGGAGGCGATGTGCGCGCCTTTGGCGGCAACGCTCTTGCGCATCAGTAGCACGAAAAACGCCAGTCCGACCGCCAGCGCCCCCGAAACCCAGAACACATCGAAGTACGACAGCGCCATCGCCTGCTGCATCCGTATCTCGGCAAGACGCTGGAGCGTGAGCTGCGTCACCATCACGGGGTCGCCCAATTGCTGCATGTAGAAGTCGTGGCCGCGCTGGGCGAACTCCTGAAATGTCGGGTTCAATGGGTCGAGCCATTCGTTGACGCGCAGGACATGAAACTGCTCGCGCCGCTCCAGCAGCGTTTTGGCCACGCTCGTTCCGACACTCCCGCCTTCATTGCGCAACAGCGCCAGCAGTCCCACCGCCGCACCGCGCGCTTCGGCCGGCAGGTACATGAACGCCGCCACATTCAGCGGCGCGAAAATCATCGACAATCCCGCGATGAGCACCACGCGGGGCCAGACCACCTGCCACGGGCTCACCTCCAGATTGAGCTGCGACATCCACCAGTTGCCGATCCCCAACACAACCAGCCCCGCCGCCATCAACCACCGCGCATCGACCCCGCGCGTCAGCAGCGCCCCGACGATCATCAGCACGATCACCGCCCCGACGCCCGCAGGCGAAAGCACCAGTCCCGACGTCGTCGCGTCGTAGCCGAAGAGCGTCTGCAAAAGCGCGGGCAGTTGCGTCGTGTTGGCGTAGAGGACGCCGAAGGCGCAGAAGATGATGATGCAGCACGCGCGGAAGTTGCGGTCCAGGAGCGTGCGGAGATTGATGAGCGGATTCTTGATGCGCAGTTCGCGGTAGATCAGGGCGACGAGTCCGCCGACGAAGAAAAATGCGGTGATGTGCGTGCGGCGGAACGGGTCGCCGAGCCAGTCCCATTCCTGACCCTTGGAAAGCAGAATCTCCCATGCGATCATCGTGATCGCCAGCAGGGTCAGGCCCGGCGTGTCAAAGGCGTGACTGCGTTTGAGCTTGTCGCGCTCCGCCTTGAGGTAGTCGGGGTCGCGCACGACGGCGGCGCAGAACATCAGCGCCGCGATGCCGACGGGGACATTGAGGTAGAAGATCCATTCCCAGCCGTAGTTGTCGGTGATGTATCCGCCGAGCGTCGGGCCCACGACCGGCGCGAGCAGCGCGGCGATGCCGAAGAGCGTCATCGCCTGTCCCTGCTTTTCCTGCGGGAACGCGTCGAGCAGAATCGCCTGACTCGACGGCTGAAGTCCGCCGCCGGCGAGCCCCTGCAGCACGCGCGCCGCGATGAGCATGCCCAGACTTGTCGACATCCCGCACAGGGCGGACGCGAGCGTGAACACGGCGATCGAAAGCAGAAAATAATGACGACGCCCGAAGCGCATCGCCAGCCAGCCGCTGATGGGCAGCACGATGGCGTTGGCGGCCAGATAGCTGGTGATGATCCATTCGCTGTCCGACGACGGCGCGGAAAGCCCCCCGGCGATGTAGCGCAGCGCGACGTTGGCGATCGTCGTGTCCAGCACCTCCATGAACGTCGGAATCACCACCGCCGCCGCGACGATCCACGGATTCACCGCCCGGTGAGGCAGCGACAATGGCGCGACCAGCGTGCTCACGGCTTCGTCTCCGCTCCGCCCGCATCCGTTAGCGGCTGAAGCACCTTGCCCGCGTTCGGACCGGTCGGCTTCTCATTAACATGAACCACCGGCGTCACCGAAAGCCCGATGAACAGCGGCGACTTGTCCGCGTCGTAATCGAGCAGTTCGATCCGCACCGGCAAACGCTGCACGACCTTCACGAAATTCCCCGTCGCGTTCTGCGGCGGAAGGAGCGCGAGCGTCGAACCGGTGCCCATCGTGAATCCCGATATCCGACCCTTGAACGTCTGCCGCTTGCCGTACGCATCCACATCGAGGTCGACCGGCTGCCCGATGCGCAGATCGGCAAGCTGCGTTTCCTTGAAGTTGGCGTCGACCCATATTTCCGTCAGTGATCGCACCGCCATCAGACTCTGTCCCACGACGACGTTGTTGCCGGGGTTGACGCTCCGCCGGGTCACTACGCCGTCGATCTCGGCGACGACGTCGCAGTACCTGCGGCTGAGCTTGGCGTCATCGAGCCGGCGCTGGGCTTCTTCGATCTTCGTCTGTGCCTGCACGACGGAGGGAACCTTGTCGATGAGGCCGGTGATGATGCGATTGACGTCGCGGTCGGGGTCCCGCTTGTAAAAGTCCTCGAGCATCTCCTTGGGCGACTTGTTGAGCGAATCAAAGATGCCGATCTGATTGGCCGCCTCAGCCAACCGGAATTGTGCGGTTTTCACTGATGAAAACGTCTGATCCAGATCATCGGGCACCTGCGAAAGCTCCGCCCCGTCCGGGGGAATCGGCGGCAGCCCGAGCGTGACGCGCACCTGATACACGCCCTGTAGCGCCTCCTGATACTTCGCTTCGGCCACCAGATACGCCTCGCGTCGATCATCCACCTCGCGCGGCGCCGCAGCGTTGCGCTGCGACAGAGCGACGACGCGGTCGTATTCGATCTTGGCGTTGTCGAGCGTGGCCTTCTGCGAATTGAGCGAGGCGATCTTCGAGTGCAGCAGGGCGACCTGATTGTCGACGTCTTCGATGGCGTGCTGGAGGGCGAAGCGGAGACTGCGCGCCTGGGCCGCCATGCTCCACGCCGTCGCCTTCGCGTTCGTCAGGTCCGCCTCCGCCGCCGCCACCGCCGCTACGGCGATGTGCACCTGCACATCGAACGGCTCCGGGTCAAGCTGCACGAGGACATCGCCCTTGCGCACCCGGTTGTTGTCGTCGACGAGCACCCGGCTGACCTGCCCCGCCACGCGCGGCGCGACCAGCGTGACGTGCCCATTGACATAGGCGTCGTCCGTCGATTCCGTGCCGAGCGAACGGAAGTACAAGACCGCCGCCAGCGCGATGAGCACCAGCGCGATGCCAATCAGCATCGGGGCTTTGGATCGCTTGTGCGGCAAAGCCGGCGCGGGCGTCTGAGGTTTCGGAGAAGTTTCGGCCGCTTCGGATGAAGTGGGTATGTCCGTCATGATCGCAACGCTCCGGATGAAAAACAATCGGTGCCGCAGTTGCCTCACGAACGCACGCCATTCTAATGCGTGCGCCCGCCCCCACAATGGGTCATGTTGCTATTCGATGCACGCGGTGGGTGACAGATACGCAGAATCGGAGAATGTGAACAAAAAGAAACCCACGGCGTCACACCGTGGGCTTCATCATAGGTCGCGATCGTCCGGGGCTCAGCGCTGGCCGAGGTTGACCCAGACGGTTTTGGTTTCGAGGTAGTTGTTGAGCGCGTCCTTGCCGCATTCGCGGCCGTGGCCGGAGAACTTGTAGCCGCCGAAGGGGGCGGCGGCGTCGAAGGTGTTGTAGCAATTGACCCAGACGGTGCCGGCGCGGACGGAGTCGGCGATGGCGAAGGCCTTGGTGATGTCCTTGGTCCAGACGGCGGAGGCGAGGCCGTAGACCGTATCGTTGGCCATCTTCTGCACCTCGGCGAGGTTCTTGAACGGGATGACGCTCACGACCGGGCCGAAGATTTCCTCCTGCGCGATGCGCATGTCATTGCGGACGCCCTTGAAGATGGTCGGCTTGATGAACCAGCCCTTGTCGCCATGCCGTTCGCCGCCGGTGACGCACTGGGCTTCCTTCTTGCCCAGGTCGATGTAGTTGAGCACCTTGTCGAACTGCTCCTTGGAGACCTGCGCGCCCTGCTCGGTGGCGGGGTCGAAGGGATTGCCGACCTTGCGCTTGCCCGCGGCGGCGGCGAACTTGGAGACGAACTCATCGTGTGCGCCTTCTTCGACGAACAGGCGGCTGCCGGCACAGCAGACTTCGCCCTGATTGAAGAAGATGCCCGCCATCGCTCCGCCGACCGCCGCGTCGATGTCCGCATCGGCGAAGACGACATTCGGGCTCTTGCCGCCGAGTTCAAACGTAAGCCGCTTGAGCGTCTTGGCGGCGCTGGCCATGATGATCTGTGCGGTTTCGTAGTGGCCGGTGAAGGCGATTTTGTCGATGCCGGGGTGTTTGCAGATGGCGTCGCCGGCGGTTTCGCCCATGCCGTTGACGACATTGACCACGCCCTCCGGATACCCCGCTTCCATCGCCAATTCAGCGATCCGCAATGCCGTCAGCGGCGTCTGCTCGGCGGGTTTGAGCACGGTCGTGCAGCCCGTCGCCAAGACCGGCGCCCATTTCCAGCAGAGCATCAGCATCGGAAAATTCCACGGAATGATCTGCCCCGCCACGCCGACCGGCTCCTTCTTCGTGTAGCAGAAGAAGTTGCCCATCGCATCATCGACCGGCACCACGTCGCCGTAAATCTTGTCCGCCCAGCCGGCGAAATAGCGGAACGTCGAGACCATCAGCGGGATGTCCGCGCCTTTGACTTCGCTGATGGGCTTGCCGTTGTTGAGCACCTCCAGCGCTGCCAGTTCATCCGCGTTTTCCTCGAGCAAATCGGCGAATTTGTACAGCAGTTTGCCCCGGTCGCGCCCCGTCATCTTCGACCAAGGCCCCGACTCGAACGCCTTGCGGGCCGCCTTGACCGCACGGTCGATGTCCTCCTTGTCCCCCGCCGCCACCTTGGCGATGACCTCGCCCGACGACGGGCTGTACGTGTCGAACGTCTTGCCGCCCGCGGCGTCGACCCATTGACCATTGATCAGATTCTTCGTGAGCCGCACCTTCGGCGGCGCCATCGTGGCTGTGGACATGACAAAACCTCCTGAGCACGACAAGGGTGTGAGAAATGACCTGAACCTCTGTCAACAGCGTATCCGCCCCCCGCGCCCGGTCAAGCGGGGCCCCGTCCCCACCCCGCACCGGCGCGGCAAGCACGCATATTTCCACCACTTCCGTGCGACCGCATTTCCCGCTGAAAATCGCAGCTTTTCGCGCACATCCTGGACCGTCTCCCCCGCATGGCGCGCCCGGTGCGCATCGGCGCGGTGGGCGTCGCCAACCCCGTGCGCGCTTTTGCGGGACTTACATCAACACCGCGACGCGCCCGTGCGATTTTTGCATCGCCGGTGCGCATCATGCGATCCATTCAGTGCGGCGGGTGGGTGAAATGCCCCAATGACCGCGTCCGCGGCGGTCGTGCGCCCGTTGCTCACCACATCGGGTCGAACGCATAGTCCTTCGTCTGATAGTTCCACACAAGTTGGGCGTGGCCGTCGATGAACACGGCGTTGGAGCAGCCGGCGGTCACGTCGCCGTTGGGGGGCAGGTGATACGTGGCGAACAGATCGGGCGGATACCAACCGGGCGCGACGAGCGCGCGCCACCCGAGCATGCCGTTGTTGATGCCGAACGCGGCGTACTGTCCGCTCTGCGCCCAACCGTTCTCCTCACCGAAGTACAGCGTCTGCGCCGGCCGCTTGATCGCGCCGAGTCGCGCGAACGCCACGACCGGCGTCGTGCCCGCCTGATTGAGCCAGCCGGTCCAGCCCAGGTAGGCGTTCATCGTGCATGAAAACGCCGGGGTGACCTGCGCGGCGGACGTCTCGCCGCACCAGTACGGCGCGCCGATCGCATACGTGTCCTTGAAGGATTGGCACAGATAAACATCCGGATTCGGAGCGTACGCCCAGAGCAATCCGCCCGTCACCGCCGACGCCTTGTGCCACGCATGATACGCGGAGCCCGCATCGGGGACCCAGAGCTTGGCGTCCGGGAATTGCGTGAAGTTGTCGGCGATGTACGAAAGACCCGCCACGCCCAACTGGTGCATGTTCGACCGGCATACCACGAGTTTGGCGCTTTGCTTTGCCTGGTTGAGCGACGGAAGCAGGATCGCGATCAACAGCGTGATGATCGCGACGACGACGAGCAGTTCGATCAAGGTGAATCCATGTCGTCGCATGGCGCACGCTCCTTGACAGCCGCCGCTCAACGAGCGGCGCGCGACACGGTGATTTGGACGAGCCGTGTCGTTGCTGTTCAAACACGTTCGATCGGACAAAGGAATGGTTCCAGACAAAGGAATGGTTCCAGACACCTTTCCGGACCCCCGGTGGGTGTTGCGCAGCTTGGTCTCATGGAATCGCTACCACCATCCCCAAACGCGCGGTGTGGCGCGTGCGACCGAGTATCGCATCATTTCGGCCATCGCCCGCCAGACGACCCCGCCGTCGAGATACGCCACGTTGCCGCCCTCGACGCCGGCTTCATCAGGAAACGTCCCGGGATTCCAGGTCACCCGGCCGACCGGGCCGTGCGTTCCGCTGGAGATGCTCGGCGACCAGGTGTATTCCTCGATCATGTCGGCGGACATGAACTTGGACGCGCTGGCGTCGGTCATCGACGTGACCGACTTCCACGGCTCGCCGCCCGGGTAGGTCGTCCCGTAGTGTCCGAACAGCAGGTGGTAGCCGATGCGGACCATCCCGCTGGTGGTCCATCGCCAATCGTTTTGCAGATTGGGGCAATACAGTTGCAGTTCGCCCGCCACCGCGTCGTCGCCGGCAACCGTCAGCGGGTTGATTCCCGCGACGATCACGTTGTAGCTCTTCGGGTTGATCCAGGTCGTATGATTGTGATCGCCGTTCGTTCCCCACAGATCACCGGGGTAGTTGGTCGAGGGGAACTTGCCGCCGTTGTCGACGGCATATCCCGCGACGCTCAGAAAGATCTGGTGCTGCCGGGACGCACAGACGGACCGCCTTGCCCCCTCGATCGCGCGCGACATGGCGGGCATCAGGATCGCCACGAGCAGCGCGATGATCGCCACGACGACCAGCAGTTCAATGATCGTAAAGGCGTGTTTTCGCATGAGGCGTTTCCTGTCCGAGCCGGGCTGCCCCAGCCCGGAATCCGGCGTGAGGGCACGCCGGCTCTGACAAACTGTTAAGGCGTGCGATGGACGGAAGTCGATCGCACGCATGTCCCCGACCGGCCGCCGGCTCGATACATGGAGCCAAAACCCGCCAGAGTTCCTGAAGCGGCGCGGGCGGCGACGAGAGAGTTCCGATCAATGCGACGCGACGGCTTTCACCGGCGCATCGCAAGCTGGCCGACCGTTATTGTCGATTGCGGCGTCGCGCCGTCAGCAGACCCAACAATCCCAGCCCCGCGGGCAGGGCGAGCGGCGTCGGGACCATCGCGGCGAACTGGCTGTTGTGATCGACCACGGCCCAGACGACGTTGTTCGCCGCGTCGGCGCCCCAGTCGCCGAGGTTGCTGAACGTGGCGTTCCAGGCGGTGTTGCCGCGGAAGCTGCCGGTGTTGGCGCCGTGATTGCCGGCGACGGCGTTCTTCCAGGTGCTCGTGCCCGTGTCGAGGTACGCGAGGAAAAGACTTCCCTGAGCCGCGTCCAGCGCATCGTTGATGAAGTCGGTGTAGCTCATCTGGAGCACGAACTTGGTGTTGTCGATGCCGGTGAGGTTCAGCACATCGCTGATGAGGTCCTTCTCCTTGGCGTTGCCCTGTCCGACGGTGCTGGCGAGGGTGCGCCACTCCATGCCCATCGTGAGGGTGGAGCCGGTGGTGTTGGAGCCGCTGAGGATCGTGGCGCTGGTCAGTTGCGAACTGGTGATGGCCGAGCCGAAGTTGACATAGGACGCGCCGCTGGCGCGGGCGCGGGTGAGCTTGGCGTCGGTGGTGGCGAAGCTGCCGTCGGCGTCGGCGGCGATCTTGATCTTGTCGAAGTTGTTGTTGGCGAGCGAACCGGTCACGGCCAGGACGCCCTGATTGACGGTGGTGATGCCGGTGTAGGTGTTGGTCAGGGAGAGGGTGGCGGTGCCGGAGCCGGTCTTGGTGAGCGAACCGCTGCCGGAGATCACCTTGTTGTTGAGGTCGGTCGCCTGGGTGAAGGCGTTGGAGCGGTTGATGGTGAGGTTGGCGTTGTTGGTGATGGAGCTGGTGCCGGTGAGAGCGCCGGTGGTGCCGCCGCTGCCGAGCTGGAGGGTGCCATCGGAGATGGTGGTGGTGCCGGTGTAGGTATTTGTGCCGGACAGGGTCTGCGTGCCGGCGCCGGTCTTGGCCAGATTGATAATGCCGGTGGGGTTGGCGATGGTTCCGCTGAATGCGCCGCTGGCTCCGCCGTTGCCGACGGTCAGCGTGCTGGCGCCGTTCAGGGTGGAGGACTTGGTCACACTGCCCGAGCCGTCGAGCGCGCCCATCGTTTTGCTCTCGGTGCGAATGTCGAACGCGCCGCTGGCGCCGACATTGACTGTGTACGTGCCTGTAGTGCTGGTGGAGGCTCCCTGGAGCGTGAGTGTTCCGGCGTTGATATTCATCGTGCCGGTGAAGCTGTTCAACGCGCCGACGTTATTGATGATGATGTTGCCTGCGCCCTCTTTGTTGAGATTGCCGGCGCCGGCGAATGAACTGCCGGTGGACGTGATGATCCCCGCACTGTTGGGACCCGCGGTGTGGTTGCTGGTGAAAAGCTCAAGCGTTCCGCCGGCATTGATCGTCGATGCCTTGGTATTCATATTCGTAAAGCCCGCACCTCCGCCGACCGAGGAAAAATCAAATCGCAGCGTGCCGCCGTTGTTCACGGTAAAGCTTGTCGAAGCCAGAGTCGCGGCGTTCGACTGCAAGACGAGTTTGCCGGCGTTGACCGTCGTCGTGCCGGTGTAAGAGTTGGAGTTGTTGGTCAAGGTGAGCGTGCCGGCGCCCGCCTTGGCGAGACCCGCAGTGCCGGCGATCGTGGAGGCAATGGTCGCGGAGAACGCGGGATCCACATTGATGCTTGGCCCCGCGCCGCCGAGCGTGAGGGTGCCGCCCGTCAGCGAATAGCCGTTGTCGGTGAACGACAGGCCGTTGGCGGTGACGGCGGCCACGGTAACGGCCTCGCCGGAGCCGGCGAAAAGCGCATCGTTGCCATTGGTCCATGCCGCCCCGGCATCCCAGTTGGTGTCCGTAAGGTTCCATGTGTTGGTGGGACCGGCGGTGTTCCAGGTCTGCGTCGCCGCGGGGACCTGCGTGGCGAAAGCCGCCGCGAGGACGGCGGCGAGCGTCAGGTTCAATGGATATTTCATAATCGTTGCTCCTTTCAAAACGTGTCTTTCCTTTTCCGTCGTGGACCTTCCACATGGGATCGGCCCGCGGAGTGATCTATAGGTTCACTCGGCGGGGTTTGTTATTTGGATCGAGTCGGGGGGCGACGGGTCGCCTTGCGTGATGATCAGGTTGTCGAAAGTCAGCCCGCCGGCGCCGCCGAAGACGATGCGGGCGTTGGCGGCGTCGAAGGCGATGTCCGAGCCGTCGAGCGTGATGGACTTTTCGATCGAGCCGTCGGCATCGCGGTCCAGGTCGCAGGTGAGGGACCGCGTGGCGGCGTTCCAGTGCATGGCGATCTGATACACGGCGGGCGCGGGCGTCCCGCCGGGGACGGCATGACGCACATAAGCGCCGGCCTGTCCATTCACCGAGTCGTTGTTGGCGTTGTATGTATCAATTGCGTCGTTATCCGTTCGCAGCGCCATGATCAGGTGCGGCCCGCTCGTCGGCGAGAAGAAATATCGGGGGTTGATCCGGCCGTTGGACAGGCCGAAGTGCGCCAGGCCGACTGCGGTGCGGTCTTTGACATGCACCGTGATCCGGGCGGTGAAGGAATGCGCGGTCCAATCGGATCGGAGCGTGCGGACGTAATTGCGCTGGCGATCGGTTGAGCCGTCGAACCGGACGACGCCGTCTTTGACCGCCACGGGCGTCGAGGCGACCGCTTGAAGGGTCGGGGGCAGTTGATCGCCGCTGAAGGTTTCAAAGAGGCCGCTCTCGTCGATTCGGCCGTCGATGAGCGTCAGTCGCTCACCAGCGACGAACTGTCGGCTCGCGGCTCCCTGTCGAACTTCGACGCGGCCCTGATCGACCGCTATCCGAGCGCACCCGTCGGCCTCAACGAGGATGGTGAACGCCGTGCCCAGATCGACGACGCGGGCTCCGCCGGGCAGATCGACGGTGAATCCATGCGCTTCAGGACGACAGTATGCTTCGAGGCACCCCGACATGAGCCGCGCGCGGTTGGGGCCGGTCATGGCCAATTCGCACGGGCCGGTCAGGTCGACGACGGCGGTGGATTGGAACATGAGCTGGGCTTTACCGGAGACGAGTTTGATCGGGGCGGTGAGGCCTTCGCCGAGGGAACGCTCGCCGTCGGCGAACGCGGCGTCGTTGGAGAGGTCGCTGAGGATGGCGTAGCTCGCCGGGGCGGCGGCGTGGGGAGCGGGGAGTGGGGAATGCGGAGTGGAAGGCAGAAAGACATACAGGAGCGCGGCGGCGAGCATGATCAGCGCGGCGAGGTACCAGACGCTTCGCGGCGAGGCGCCGCTCAGCGTCGGCGTCTGGGAGTCGTCCGCAGCGCGCCAAGCCGACGCTGAGGCGGCTTTGAGCCGGAGCGTCTGGTTCCGCGCCAGCGCGGCGTGCAGGGCGATGTAGCGGAGGTAGATGGAGCGTGCGGCGGGATCGGATTGCAGGAGAGCATCAAGGCGGGCGCAGCTGGCGGGGTCGATCGCGGCGTCGCAATGGGCGGCCAGCAGCGTCAGCAGTTCATCGTGATGCACGAGCGGAGCGCTCATCGGGAGCCCTCCGTTCCGAGGCGATGCTGCACGCATTCCAGGAGGCGGCGGCGCAGGCGATCGAGCGACTTGTAGAGTGTGTTGACGGCCTTGCCCGTCCGGGCGGCGTAATCGGCGATCGGAGCCACGGCGTCATAGCGGGCGGCGAGCAGCGCCCGCTCGTGCGGCTTGAGCTGGGCGAGGCAGTCTTGCAGCGCGGCCATCTGCGTCTCGAGCTGATCGCGTTCGGCGTCGTACTGGTCGGCGACGAGCTGGAGCGTGGCGTCGCTCAACAGATGGGGCTGGCGGGCGAACTTTTTGCGGTGGGAAAGCACCTTCAGATGGGCGATGCCCAAGGCCCAGGCCACGAAGGGCCGGGCGGGGTCGTACGTGTCGATCTTCTCCCACAAGGTCACGGCGGTGTCCTGAAACACGTCCTGCGCCTGCGTCGTATCCGGAAGCAGGGCAAGGATATAGCGATAGATTTCGTGCTCGTGGGCGGCGAAGGAACGGACGAAATCGCGGGTCTGGTCATGGGTCGGCATGGGCGCGTCTCACCCTAGCTTTTCCGATCGGGGGCGGATTGGTACAGGCGAATCGAAAGATTTTCCGCCGATTTCGCCGCTGACTATAATCGCTCGACCCGCCGCCGCCTCATCGCCGGAGCCATCATGCGACACCTCCGACCGGCCGTCTGGCTCGTTCTGATCCTTGGTTCGATCGCCCTGGCGGACGATGCGGCGCTGTTGCCGGTCACCGCCCCGCCGGCGGAGCTGGTCGCGCGGCTCGGGCTCGATCCGTTCTACAAAAAGTGCCTCCTGGACAAGGGCTTTCCCATCGTCGCCTCCGAAGCGGTCCACGATGCGGCCCTGCGCGAGGCGGCTTACCTGATCGATCACGAACTGGACGGGCGGGACGATCTGCGACAGGCGCTCATCGACGCGCGCGTGCGGTTCGTCATCATCGGCGTCAACGAATACACGACGACGATCCCCGAGTATTCGCACATGACGCCGGCGCCGTATTGGGACCGGCGGGCGCGCGGGCTGGGCGCGACGCCGAGCAATCCCATCGTGACCTGCGGGGAGGAGAACCTCCTGTGCCTCAAGGGCGATCCCTACGGCACGGAGAACATCCTGATCCACGAATTCGGGCACGCCATTCATGAAGTCGCGCTGGCGAAGGTCGATCCGACGTTCGACCGCCGGCTGGAGGAGACGTATGAGCACGCCATGAAGACCGGGCTTTGGGCGGGGAAGTACGCTTCGACGAATCGGCAGGAGTATTGGGCGGAGGGCGTGCAGTCGTGGTTCGACACCAACCGCGTCAACGATCACGATCACAACTACGTCCACCTGCGCGATCAGCTTAAGGAATATGACCCGCAACTGGCGGCGCTGATCGAAAAGGAATTGGGCGACGGGGCGTGGCGCTATCAGCGTCCGGAGGATCGGCCGGCGGAGGAGCGGGCGCATCTGGCGGGGTTCGATGCGGCGAGCGCGCCGCGCTTCGCCTGGCCGGAGGCGCTGAAGGAATGGGACTGGCGGCACGCGGCCGGGAAGATGGCCGAAGATAACGATTACAAGGAATTACCGCGCGACCCCGTTCCCGCCGACGCCGCCCTGCCGCACTCGACCGGCGGCGGCAAGGCCACGCAACTGCTCTTCGTCAATCTCTCCGATCACGACATCCACTTCTACTGGCTGGACTGGAAGGGGCAGCGGACGATGGAGCATCGCCTGCGTCCGAAGGTGTTTGATGTGATCGACACGTTCGCCGACCACGCCTGGCTCATCACCGACGCGGACGATCAACCCCTCTATATCGTCCGCGGCGCCGACACCCCCGGCAAATGCGTGATCCGCTGAACTTGACGCACCTCACCCGTGCAGCGCCACGGCGTGATGCACAATGTGATCGGCGATGAAACTTGCGATGAAGTAGTACGAATGGTCGTAGCCCGGCTGCATGCGCAGCGTCAGGGGGTGCGCCGCGGCGTCGCAGGCGGCCTGAAGCAGCTCGGGCTTGAGCTGCTCGGCGAGGAATTGGTCGGCGTCGCCCTGATCGATGAGAATCGGCAGGCGCTCGGTGGCCCGGGCGATGAGGCAGGTCGCGTCATGTTGGCGCCAAAGCTCCGTGTCGTCGCCGAGGTAGGCGCCGAATGCTTTTTTGCCCCAGGGGACCTGCGCCGGCGCGACGATCGGGGAAAAGGCGCTGACCGATCGGTACATCCCGGCGTTTCGCAGGGCGATGGTCAAAGCGCCGTGACCGCCCATCGAATGACCGAAGATGCCGCGGGCGCTCGTCGCCGGGAAGTTCGCCTCGATGATCGCCGGCAGTTCCTTGACGATGTAGTCGTACATGCGGAAATGATTCGCCCACGGCTCGACCGTCGCATTGACGTAAAACCCCGCGCCCTGGCCGAGGTCGTACGATTCGGCGTCCGCCACGCCTTCGCCGCGCGGGCTCGTGTCGGGCGCGACGACGATCAGGTCGTGCTCCGCGGCATACTGCTGCACGCCCGCCTTGGTGATGAAGTTCTGTTCGGTGCAGGTGAGACCGCTCAGCCAGTACACCACCGGACACGCCCCGTGTTCCGCCGCCGGCGGCAGATACACCGCGAAGTTCATCGCGCAGCCGAGCGTTTTGGACGTGTGCCGATACACTTCCTGCCACCCGCCGAAGCAGCGGTTCCGACTGACCTGATCGAGATGACTCATGGGAAAATCCGTGGGTTCGTGAATGCTTGACCCCCTCTCCCTCCGGGAGAGGGCTGGGGTGAGGGTGCTTCCGCATGAGCGCTGCGCCCGCATCGAGCACCGCCCGTATTCGGATGCACCCTCACCCGGCCTTTCAGGCCGACCTCTCCCGGAGGGAGAGGTGAAGACCCATCAATAATGAATCACGCTCCGAATGCTCTTGCCTTCGTGCATCAGGTCGAACGCCTCATTGATCTTGTCCAGCGCCATCGTGTGCGTGATGAACGGGTCGATCTTGATGTCGCCCTTCATCGCGCGGTCGACGTAGCCGGGCAGTTGGCTGCGCCCCTTGACCCCGCCGAACGCCGTGCCCTTCCACACGCGACCGGTCACAAGCTGGAACGGGCGCGTGCTGATTTCCTGACCCGCGCCGGCGACGCCGATGATCGTCGACACGCCCCAACCCTTATGACAGCACTCCAGCGCCGCACGCATCAGCTTCACGTTCCCCACGCACTCGAACGAATAGTCCACGCCCCCGCCGGTCATCTCGACGATGACGTTCTGGATCGGCGTGTCGCCATGATCCTTGGGGTTCACGCAGTCCGTCGCGCCCATCTGTTTGGCCAGCTCGAATTTCCCGGCGTTGATGTCGATGGCGATGATCCGGCCGGCCTTGGCCATCACCGCGCCCTGAATGCACGCCAGACCGATCCCGCCCAGCCCGAACACCGCCACCGTCGCGCCCGGCTCGACCTTGGCCGTGTTCAGCACCGCGCCGATGCCCGTCGTGATCCCGCAGCCCAGCAGGCACACCTTCTCCAGCGGCGCCGCCTTGTTGATCTTCGCCAGCGAAATCTCCGGCACCACCGTGTACTCGCTGAACGTGCTCGTGCCCATGTAGTGCGCGATCGACTTGCCGTTCTTGGAGAAGCGGCTCGTCCCGTCGGGCATGAGCCCCTTGCCCTGCGTCAGGCGGATTTTCTGGCACAGGTTCGTCTTGCCGCTGGTGCAGAAATTGCATGTCCCGCACTCGGGGATGTAGAGCGGAATGACGTGATCGCCGACGGCGACGCTCTTGACGCCCTTGCCCACCTCGACGACTTCGCCCCCGCCTTCGTGACCGAGCACCGCCGGGAATATGCCTTCCGGATCATCGCCCGAGAGCGTGAACGCATCGGTGTGGCACACGCCCGTCGCCTTGATCTTCACGAGCACTTCGCCCTCTTTCGGGCCGGCCACATCGATGTCTTCGATCTGCAGCGGCTTGCCCGCTTCCCACGCCACGGCCGCACGACTCTTCATGTTGCGCTCCTTGAGGAATAACCCGTTTTGCCTTCGCACAAGTTCACTGGCGGGACGGCAAATGTAGCACGAACGCGAACGGTCAACAAGATGCGTCGCGCCCGTCGCCGGTCGTTCAGCCGCGAGCCGCAGGCGAGCGCATAACACACCGATGAAATGGCTTAACACACCGTCGTCTTCTGCACCAGATCCGTCTCCGCATTCGCCGCGGCGGCGCGCTGGATGATCTCGGCGATGCTCTGACCCGCGGCGTGACGGGCGAGCCAGCGCTGGGCGACGTTCCCCTTTTCCAGAATCCGCCCCAAAGGGTCCAGACAACAGGCAAACCCATGCTCCGCCGCCGTCGGCGTCACGTCCGACAGATACCGCTCGATCCACGCCCGCGCTCCGATCGGCTTGCCGGTGCGCCAGTCGTGAAGCTCCGCGTCCAGACTCGCCTTCGCCGCCGCCTGCTCATTGGCATTCGCCAGCTTCGCAAGCTCGGCCGCGCTGAGCGCGCTTTGCGTCAGCGGATCGAGGTCTTCGTCTTCGATGACCTGCCAGATGCGCGCTTCGAGCAGCGCGGTCAGCGCCATCAGTTCATCCGGACACGCCACCCGGTCGCAGATGCGCAGCTCCAGCCGCTGCACATGCTCCGGCGGCGCGGTGCCGTTGGGGCGCACGCTCGTCCAAAGATGCCGGATATTCCGCATGATCCCCCGCGAAAGCTGCGACTCGACGTACTGGATGTAATGCGCGTGCGATTCAAAGAGCGGCACGTCGCGGGGCGTTTGCGGGAAGATGTGCCAGCGCGTCGAGTGATCGCCCGTGACTTCGCCGCCGAGGAAAGGCGACGTCGCCGACAGCGCCAACCAGAGGGCGGCCTCGCATCGGACGACGCGCGTCGCGCGGATCAGCGTGTCGATGCAGTTCATGCCGACGTTGATGTGCGTCGAGGCCGTGACGACGTTCGTGCCGTAGGTGTCGCGGATGTATTGATAGTAAGGATGATCGGGTTTGGAGATGACGAAGGTTTTCGCGTCGCCGATCGGGATCGTCGCCCCGGGAATCAGCGTGTAGTCGCCGTGCGCGGTCAGCCAGGCGCGGAGCCGGCGGCGCTTGTCCATCAGCTGCCCCAGCAGCCGATCGTAATCGCGCGTCGGGTCGGTCGTGTGCTCCACGTTCCGCGCGTCCGGCTCCGTGGCGTAACCGTCCATTTCCTCCGCGATCCGATGCGAAAGCCCGACGACCCGCCCGTCCGGCGAGCCGGTGTAGACCTCTTCTTCGAGTCCCTTGAGCAAACACGCATGTTGCGGACAACTCATGATTTCACCGGCGAAGGAATGAGCGATTCGATGTAGGCGATGACGCGGTCTTCAAGCTGCTGCCCGTAGAGCCGATTGCACTCCTGCACGCACGTCGGGCTCGTCACATTGACCTCGATCAGGTGCTCGCCGATCACGTCGATGCCCACGAAATGCAGGCCCAGTTCGATCATGTGCGGCTTGAGCATGCGGCAAATCTCGATGTCCCGCGGCGTCAATTCCGCCGGGGCGGCCTTGCCCCCCGCGAAGAAATTGTTGCGGTGATCGTCCTTCGAATGCACGCGCATCACCTGCGAAAGAATCTCGCCGCCCAAGAGCAGAATGCGTTTGTCGCCCTGCTCCGCGGCGGGCAGATATTCCTGCACGATCACTTCCCGCTTGCCGTTGTGCGAGAGCGTGTCGAAGATCACATTCGCATTCGTGTCGCCGCGCTTGACGATGAACACGCCTTCGCCGCCCTTGGCATCGGTCGGCTTGGCCACCGCCTTGTCGCGCTCGGCGATGAACTGCCGGTACAGCGTCCGATCGCGCGTCACCAAAGTCGTCGGCACCAGATCGACGAAACGCGTCGCCCAAAGCTTCTCGTTGACCGTCCGCAGGCCGCGCGGCGAATTGACGATGGCGATCCGCTCCGGCAGCCGGTCCAGCATCCAGGTATCCATCAGATACTGTTCCGCGAACGGCGGCTCCGTCCGGACAATCACCGCGTCCACCTGCTCGTCCGTCAGTTCGGTCCACGCCTCGACCTCGAACGGAAAACTCGCCCGTTCGATGACCGGCTTCACCGGCCGCACGCGGAAACGCATCCGCGCCCCGTCCATGCTCAATCCGCCCGGCGGCAGATAAAAACACCGATGCCCCGCCCGCACCGCGCCGACCATGAAGATCAGCGACGTGTCTTTGTGGGCGATCACCGTCTCAAGCGGGTCCATCAGAAAAACGAAATTCATGCGGCTGCCTCAAATAGGGACGTCCGGGGTCCCGTGTCCGGGGGTCACCACAGTTTATGCGCACCACCGCGCATGCACCTTGGGGCCTTTGATGCGTTCGCCGTGACGAGGTTACGCTAGAGATTCACCACGGGGGCAACGGGGAACACGGGGGAAAGCAGATGATGGGCCACGAAGGCGCGAAGACGCGAAGGAAGGCGGGAAGCATGGTACAAAGCGGTGACCATGATACGGCCCCCCATCGAACACGCTCGTTGTCTTCCTTCGCGTCTTCGCGCCTTCGTGGCCAACTATTTTTCCTCTTGCCTTCCCCCGCGTTCCCCGTGCCCCCGTGGTGAATCGCCTTTTCTGTTTCTCACCAGTTCGATCTTGACGGGGCTGGTGCTGTCAAGGTGCACATCGCGCTGCGGGAAGGCGATCGTGATGCCCGCTTCGCGGAAGGCGGCGTCGACGGCCTTGTGAATCTGGTGAATCACGTCGAAGCGGCGCTCGACTTCATTGATGAACACGCGCAGCTCGTAGTTAAGCGTGTTGTCGCCGAAGCCGACAAACAGCGCCCGCGGCTCCGGCTGATCGAGCACGCGATGATTCTCGTGCGCCACCTTGAGCATCAGCTCCTCCGCCTTGGCGGTGTCGGACCCGTAGGCGATGCCGACGTTGATCGTCAGGCGGATGATCGGATCGGACAGGGACCAGTTGATGAGCTGGCTGGTGATGAACTCCTTGTTGGGCACGATCAGTTCGCGGCGGTCCTGCGCGGTGATCGTCGTGGCGCGGATGCGGATGCGCGTGACCCATCCGTCGACGCCCCCGACGCTCACGAAGTCGCCCACGCGCACCGGCCGCTCAAAGAGAATGATCAGCCCCGACACGAAATTCGCCACGATCTCCTGCAAGCCGAAGCCCAGCCCGACGCCCAGCGCGGCGATGAGCCACTGCAAGTTGCCCCAGCTCACGCCGACGGCGTCGAAGGCGGCGAACGTGCCCACGCCGACGATGACGTAGCGCACGACGGTCGTGGCGGCGTACCGCGCGCCGGGATCGAGCGGCAGATGCTTGAGCAGGATGATCTCCATCAGCCCCGGCAGATTGCGCGCGGCCACGAACGTCGCCATCACCAGCAGCATCGCGATGAACAGGTCGGCGAGCGTGATCGGCGTCGCCGTCTCGGCGCCGTCGACCATCGTCGCGATGTGCCAGAGCGGGATGTTGTTGAGGATGTTCAGCGCGGGCAGGACCTGCGACCAGATGAGCCAGAGGCCGACGATCGCGCCGATGGCGACGACCGTCTTGACGAGGCGCTGCGTCTGCTCGCTGATTTCCTCCATGCCGACCTCCGGCTCGTCAAGCTCCAGGTCGGGCATGTCGTCGTCTTCGTCCGCCTTCCCGGCCGCGCGCTGGCGCATCTCCTCTTCGCGCTCGCGCTGGGCGGCTTCGAGCTTGCGCTTCGCCTCGGCCCAGGCCAGCCGGCGATGCGCGACCTGAATCCATCGCACCAGCGCGTCGTGCGCGATGACGAGGGCGACGATGAGCCAGAAGGTCCAGATGAAGCGCTGATTCAATTGGATCGCGGTGTAGTCGTAGCCGACGCCGACGAGCGCGGCATGCACGAGCGGAAGCCCCACCGCGGCGGGATACCACAGGTAACGCAGTCGCACCATCCATCCGTTCGGACTTGATCGCCGCACCGCCGCCATCACGCCGGTCCGACCGTTGAGCACCATCGCCATGAAGACGCCGATGGCGATGAGGCCGAGCATGAAGATCATGCGGCCCAGCGCCTGATAAATATCCGGCTCGCCGAACGCGCGCGTCAGCGACACGGTGAAGATCAGCGGCGACAGCGCCATCAACAACCAGGTCAGATGTCCGCGCAGCGTCCGGCGCATCGGGTCGTACCATCGGAAATGCACGTCGGCGAGCCCGTTGGGCCGGCACACTTCGCGGAACAGATCGATGAACAGCACGATGCGGGCGGTGTGCATCAGCGCCTGCCCGACCGCGTGGGCGAAACGCCCCGTGTCCACGCCCTCGGAAATCTGCCATCCGACGAAGCCCAACAGCAGCGGCCAGCCCAGCGCGAGCACGGCCGTCCAGACCAGCGCCCGCACGGTCAGTTGCATGCGGTCGGTGTGGGCATGCGACACCTGCTCCGCGATGGCGCCGAGCCGACGCCGGCAGCGCGGCCGCAGCGCCAACAGCGCGATCACGATCGCCATCCCGCAAATCCAGATCAGCGTCGATCGCCGCAGCGACGCGACGAAGTCCGACCCGAGCTCCGTCCAGTTGCGCCATGACAATAACCACGCGATCCCCTGCCCCGCTTCGACGACGTCGTGACCTTCCAGCGGCGAGCTGGAGCGGATCCACAACAGATGTTCATCAATGAACTGGCCGTACTCGGCGGCGCGCGTGGCGACCTGTCGCTCGTCGAACTCGAGCGTGGTGAGCTGGCGGAGATGGCGCCCGTAGGCGGTGTAGAGTTTGTCGAGCAGGTCGCGCCGATCGGCGAGGACGCGGCGGGCGTCCGCCTGGACTTTCGCGCGGGCGACTTCATCGAGATTGGGTTTCCACGATGCGATGATCGCATCGAGCTGCGCTTCGACATCGCTCAGTTCCCGGCGGTCGTCCTCGACGTCGATCTGGTGCGTGATGACTTCGTTGAGCTGATCGCGCCGCTGGGCGGCCGAGGCGCGGGCGAGTCGCAGATTGGGCAGCGATTGAAACTGTTTGCGCAGGAGCATGCCCAGCGACTCGGTGAGCCCGGTCGCCTCGATGCGCTTCTTCGCCGCCGCCAGGTCCTGCTCGATGTCCGAAAGCTGCGACTCGACGCGCTGCACATCGGCGGCAAGCTGCGTGTCGCGCGCGGCCAAGTCCTCGAGCGACTGACTGAGCGTCACGTTGGATTCGGCCATGGCCGAGAGCCGCGGAGGCAATTCGTCGGCATGCGAGCGCGCTTCCTCGATCTGCTGGCGCGTCTGGGCCGCCGCCTGTTTGCGCCGCTCGATCGCCGTTTTCTCCCACGCCTGCGCATCCGCCTCGAGCTGCGCCACTTCGCGCGTCAGCTCATCGTGCTGCGCGGTGAGCAATGACAACCGCACATCAAAACTCGCGGACTCCTGCTGGTAGCGGAGCAGTTCGGCCTGTCGCATCGAGCGGCGGGCCTGAAGCGTCGTGGTCTGCGCTTCGCGCACGGCGGAGGGAATCGCCTCGGCGGTCGGCGCGTGCAGGTCCGATTCGATCTGGTCGAGCTTGCGATGCGCCTCGGCGGTCTGGTCCTGAATTTCCTTGGGGCGGTCGCGGAGCTTTTGAAGCTGGCTCTCCATGTCATTGACGCGCGCCCGCGCGGCGGCGAGGTCCGCCTGCTTCTGACGCAAGCGCTGCTCGACCTCATCGAGCGAAAGCTTCTTCGCCGCGGTTTGCGGATCGGGCAGCGCCGACAGGGCGGCATCGAGCTTCTTGCGCACCGCGTCCAGTTCGGCCGGGGCGGACTCGATCGCGGCGGCGAACTGCGACGCCTGATCCGCCTGCTGCCGAGCGGCCTGCACGAAACTTAACGCCTGCTTGTAAAGATCCGTGACCTTCGCCTTCGTCGCCTCGTCGAGTTCCGCCGCATCGACGGCCTTGAGCTTGAGCTCGATCGCCGCCGCGTCCGGCCCACTTGTCGGCGCGGCCGGGGCCGGCGTCGGTGCGGCTGCGGGCTTCTCGGACGCGGCTTTCTCCTGCGCGAAGGCAAAGGTGCATGACAGCGCCAGCAGCACAAGCGCACGACGCAGGCGGACGGACTCAATCATCGCGCTTCCTCGAATTGCCGCATCATCACCTGCCCCTACGATACCGCGCCCGCCGCGCCGATGCGAGATGATTTGCGGCGCGGCGCGCGTGATCGGATAATGAACGCATGAGTCCTGCTGAGAAAGCGGTGATCGGGTGGCGTGAGTGGATCGCGCTGCCGCAGCTTGGCATCAAGGCGATCAAGGCCAAGATCGACACCGGCGCCCGCACCAGCGCGCTGCACGCGTATGACCTGTTCTACTTCGAGCGACGCGGCGTGGCGATGGTGCGGTTCTGCGTGCATCCGATGCAGCGCAACAAGACTCAGTCCATCGCCGCCGAGGCGCCGGTGATCGACCTGCGCCGCGTGCGCTCCAGCAGCGGGCACGCCGACGCACGCCCGGTCGTCATGACAGAGATGGAGCTCATGGGTCAGCGCCGGCTCATCGAAGTCACGCTGACTAACCGCGACGAAATGGGCTTCCGCATGCTCATCGGCCGCGAAGCGCTGCGCGGGCTTTTCGTCGTCGACCCCGCGCGGTCGTTCCGGGCGACGCGACCGAAGCGCAAGAAAGTCCGGCTCAAGAAGCGTCCCACCAAGAAGAAGTCGACGAAAAGGATTTCCTCGTCATGAAGCTCGCCATTCTCTCCCGAAGCCCGCGCGCCTACAGCACGCGACGACTCAAGGAAGCCGCCCTGCAGCGCGGCCACAACGTCAAAGTCCTCGATACGCTCAAGTTCTCCATCTATGTCGAGCAATCCGAGCCGGCCCTGTGCTTCCGCGGCAAGCCGCTGAGCACCTACGACGCCGTGATCCCCCGCATCGGCGCCTCGGTGACTTTCTTCGGCACCGCGGTGGTCCGGCAGTTCGAACAGATGGGCGTCTTCACCGCCAGCTCGTCCCACGCCATCAGCGTCTCGCGCGACAAGCTGCGCTCATTGCAAATCCTCTCGCGCCATGAAATCGGCATCCCCTCGTCCGCCTTCGTGCGCGATCGCAACGACATTCTCCCGGCGATCGAGCGCGTCGGCGGCGCGCCGGTCATCATCAAACTGCTCGAAGGCACGCAGGGCGTCGGCGTCATCCTCGCCGAGTCGGTGAAGATCGCCGAGGCCATCATCGAAACGCTTCAGGGGGCGAAGCAGAACGTGATGGTGCAGAAGTTCGTCGCCGAATCGAAAGGGCGCGACATCCGCGCGTTCGTCGTCGGTGACCGGGTCGTGGCGGCGATGCGGCGAAGGGCGCAGGGCACGGAGTTCCGGTCGAATGTGCACCGCGGCGGGACGACCGAGGCCGTGCAGCTTGAGCCGGCGTATGAGCAGACGGCCGTGCGGGCGGCGCAGATCATGGGCCTGCGCATCGCGGGCGTGGACATGCTCGAAAGCAGCGTCGGGCCGCAGGTGATGGAAGTCAACTCCTCGCCGGGACTCGAGGGCATCGAAGGGGCGACGAAGATCGACATCGCCCAGACGATTATCGCCTACCTCGAAGAGCAGGTCCTCTTCCCCGACATCGACATCCGCCAGCGGCTGACCGTCAAAGGCGGGTACGGCATCGTCGAGCTGCCGGTCGACAACGATTCGATGATGGCCAACAAGGCGATCGCGGATTCGGGCGTCCGTGATCTGGACGTCTTGATCCTGAGCATCGACCGCAACGGCGTGGTGATCCCCAATCCGCGCGGCAAACGCATCGTCATGCCCGGCGACAAACTGCTCTGTTTCGGCAAGCTGCTGACGCTGCGCGGACTGGTCCCCAAAAAGAGCGAAGCACCCAAACCCAAGAAGAAGAAAACCGGCGATGAGCCCGGGGCGGAGTCCAAATGAGCACCGTCACCATCAACAACATCGCCATCAAAACCGGCCAGCGCCAGCGCCTCGAACTGCCCGTCGCCCGGCTGCCCACGCAGACGAACGTCTCCCTGCCCGTCGAAGTCGTCAACGGCAAATTCGATGGCCCGCGCCTGTGGCTCTCGGCGGCGCTGCACGGCGATGAACTCAACGGCGTCGAAATCATTCAGCGCGTGCTCGACCGCATCAATGTCCGCTCGCTGCACGGCGAAGTCGTGGCGGTGCCCATCGTCAACGTCTTCGGCTTCATCCGCCGCGACCGCTATCTGCCGGACGGACGCGATCTGAACCGTTCGTTTCCGGGGCTCGCCTCCGGCTCGCTGGCGTCGCGGTTGGCGCATCTGTTCATGAAGCAGATCGTCGGGCACTGCACGCACGGCATCGACCTGCACACCGCCGGGGAGCACCGCACGAATCTCCCCCAGGTCCGCTGCGATCTGCATGACCCCGAAACGCGCCGCATGGCCGAGGCCTTCGCCGCGCCGATCATGATCCACGGCGACTCGCCCGAGGGCTCCCTGCGACAGGCCGTCACCAAGCGCGGCACGCCGATCCTCGTGTACGAAGCGGGCGAACCGCACCGCTTCAACTCGCAGGCGATCGACATCGGCGTCAAAGGCGTGCTGCGCGTGATGGCCGCGCTGGGCATGATCAAGTCGCGCGAGAAGAAGGGGCGGCTCAAGTCGATGGAGGCGCCCAATCGCACATGGATCCGCGCCAAGCGCAGCGGCATCCTCCGACTCCGCGCCAAACTCGGCCAGTCCGTCACCAAGGATCAACCCCTGGGCGTCATCCGCGACGCCTTCGGCGATGAGAAAGTCCTCGTGACCAGCCCCTCGAGCGGCCTGGTCATCGGCCACACCAACCACCCGCTCGTCAACGAAGGCGACGCGATCATCCACCTCGCCCGCGATGTGATCACGCATCGCGTGTGAAACGCGTTCAGTGCGGAACATCTTTTGACACGAAGACGCCGAGACACGAAGGCACGAAGGAAGCCAAGAAGATCAATCGGATGAAGAGGGCTTTTACGTTTTGACAATGTGTTAGCATCGCATTCAAACTGAATTGCGTTTTCTTCGTGTCTCCGCGTCTTCGTGTCTTCGTGCCAATAAATCGCTCGTTGGCCGACATATCCGGACGTTTTGGATTGAATATCATGCGTATGGCGAGCCGATGATGATACGGGGCGTTTGCCCATATCGGACTTGCACATGATTCTGCGATCGCCACAGGACGCCACGCTGTATCTGGATGAGGATATGGCGCATGTCGAGACGCACACGGCGGCGTGCGGCGTGGCGGCGATTTATTCTTCGCGCAGCCCGGTGAAGACGACGCCCAACGAGGACGCGGCGGCGATCATTCCCTACGACGACAAGTCGGCGGTGCTCGTCGTCGCCGACGGCATGGGCGGCGGGCGCGCCGGCGAACATGCGTCGCGACAAGCCGTGACTTCGATGCACGCCACGCTGCGCAAAGCCGCCGCCGACGGGTCGGAACTGCGCAGCGCGATTCTCGACGCCATCGAAAAGGCCAACGCGGCCGTGATGGACAAAGGCATCGGCGCGGCGACGACGCTCGCCGCCGTCGAAATCGCCGGCGGCACCGCCCGGCCCTACCACGTGGGCGACTCGATGATTCTCGTGACCGGCCAGCGCGGCAAAATCAAATTGCAGACCGTCTGTCATTCGCCCGTCGGCTTCGCCGTCGAAGCCGGGCTCCTCACCGAGCGCGACGCGATTCATCACGAAGACCGGCACATCGTTTCGAACATCATCGGCATGGCGAACATGCGCATCGAGATCGGCTCGCCCATCGAGCTTGCCGCGCACGACACGCTGATCCTCGCCAGCGACGGGCTCTTCGACAATCTGCATCTGGAGGAGATCGTGCAGATGCTCCGCACCGGACCGATCACGGATGCGACGATGAAGATCGCCCAGGCCGCGCACGATCGCATGACGCATCCCGCCGACGGACAACCGAGCAAGCCGGACGATCTGACGTTCATTGCGTATCGGCGGTCGTAAGCACGCCGCGAGCGGCGTCGCTAAACGGGGGGATGGGTTGTTACAATCCCCTCATGCAAACATTTCATGCGACGACGATTCTCTGCGTCCGCCGCGGGCAATCCGTGGCGATCGGCGGGGATGGGCAGGTGAGTCTGGGCAACACGGTCGCCAAGGCCGACGCGGTGAAGATTCGCCGCCTCACGCCGACGGCGGACCATACCGTGCTGGTCGGCTTCGCCGGTTCCGCCGCCGATGCGTTCGCGCTGCTGGAACGCTTCGAGCAGAAGCTCAAGGACTCGCCGGGCAACATTAAGAAAGCAGCGATCGAGCTGGCCAAACTCTGGCGCACCGACCGCTATCTCCGCCGGCTCGAAAGTCTGCTGGCGGTCGCCGATCGCAAGTCGTCATTGATGATCAGCGGACAGGGCGACGTGATCGAACCGACCGACGGCATCATCGGCATCGGCTCCGGCGGCGCCTACGCCACCGCCGCCGCCCGCGCCCTGATGCAGCACACCCCCATGCCCCCCGCCGACGTCGTCAAAGCCGCCATGACCATCGCCGGCGAACTGTGCATCTACACCAACACGAACATCACCGTCGAGACCCTGTAATCGCACACTCTTTCCGGGGAGTCGCTCTATGCCCGTTGAACGCATTCTGATTACCGTAAGAACTTATCCGTCGCCGAGCAGAGATTACGTCGAGCTCGTCTGTACCGGCGGCATCTCTGATCTATCGGAGTGGCGCCGTCTTTACCCCATTCCGCTCCGATACCTTGAAGAAGAGCAGCAATTCAAAACATATGACGTGGTCACTGTGGATGTTTCAGAGGGCTCAGACACCCGACCTGAAACGCGGCGGCCAAATCTACTGACTCTCAAGCGTCTGGACCATCTGGATACATGGGCGTCCCGCTGCGCTTGGGTCAATCCGACGATCCTTCCTTCTGTTGCAAGTATGCGCGACACAGGTCGAACATTGTGCCCAGTCGCCGTTGAGAAGGTGCTGGATTTTGTTGCCGAGTCTGACAGCCCGGAATGGAGCCCGGCACAACTTGAAAAGCTCAAGCAGCAACGTCTCTTTGAAGAGAACAAAGAATTGGAGAAGATTCCGTACACATTCCGATTCATCTGGAAGGACACGGACGGCATCGAGCATCGCTCGCGCATTATTTCATGGGAAGTCTGTCAAACATGGCGTCAGTGGCGTCACCGATACGAAGACACCATTAAACGGATGCGCGACAAGTGGCTCGATGACATCTGCAGCAGTCGAAATCGACTATCATTCTTCATGGGCAACTACGCTCAGCATCCTCAACACCTTGCCGTAACCGGCATTTTTCACCCACCAAAGGATACCGCCAACGATGAAACTCTTTGGTGAACATCAGGCCCGCAGAAATCGCAATTCACAAGCCCTTGCCGCGTTCGGCGTCGCTGTCTCTTCCGCCAGCCCGGACACCGTATACAAGACCGTGCGTGACGGCGATGGCCATGTGGTCTATACCGTCGGGTACGAGGGACGCGACGGCGACGATCTGATCAGCCGGCTGCAAGATGCCGGCGTGGGCGTGCTGGTTGACATTCGAGAGAAGCCGTTTTCCCGCAAGCCGGATTTCCGCCGAACCGCGCTGCAGGTGCGATGTGAAGATGCGGGAATTCGATACGAATCTTGGACACGGCTTGGCTCGACCGAACATCAGCGCGACATGCTCAAATCAACCGGAGATATTCGGGAATTCATGCGCCGCTTCCGTGATTTCGCCAAACGCGGCCGCGAAGATGAACTCGATGCGCTGGCAAAACTCGCCGTCGCCGAATCCATCGCACTGCTTTGTTACGAACGATGCCATGAAGATTGCCATCGATGTGTCGTCGCGGACATGATTGCGGATCGAATCGGCGCGACTGTTGTAGCGATCATGTGAATGAGAGTGCTCTTGGCTGACTTCGCCAATTCGACGCGCTGTCGTTAACATCTAAACATGACCGACGAGGCACATCTTTGCGAATTGCGGGCGGCGCAGCGCGTGGCGATCGTGTCGCTCGTCGGGGCGGCGATCATCACGGCGGCGAAGTTCGGCGTGTTCGGCATGACGCATTCGGCGGCGGTGCTCTCGGACGCGATGGAGTCGGTCGTCAACATCGTGGCGGCGGCGATGGCGGCGTTCAGCACGTGGTACGCTTCGCAGCCCGCCGACCGCGAGCACCCCTACGGGCACGGCAACATCGAGTTCATCAGCGTCGGCGTCGAAGGCACGATGATCGTCGTCGCCGGTCTGATCATCGTCTTCGAATCGACCCGGCGGCTCTGGTTCGGACTCGCGCCGGAGGCGCTCGATGCGGGCATGGGCGCCCTGGCGATCGTCAACATCGCGATGTTCGGATTGGCGCTGTACGTCAAGCGACACGGGCGCACCTATGACAGCCCCACGCTCCGCGCCGACGGCACGCATCTGATGATCGATTGTCTGACGACGCTGGTCATCATCGCTTCGCTCGCCGCGGTGCGCTTCACCGGTTGGGTCTGGCTCGACGCGGTGACGGGCATCGTCATGGCGATCTACGTCACCGTGTCGGGCCTGCGGCTCATGCGGCAGTCGCTCGCCGGGCTCATGGACGAAGCGGACCTGGAAGAAGAGGCCGCCATGCGCCAACTGCTCGACGACGCGGTCGAAGCGGGCGAGATTCTCAGCTATCACAAACTGCGCCACCGCCACGTCGGCGCGTTTCACTGGGTGGACCTGCATCTGCAACTGCCCGCCGAGATGACGGTGGTGAAGGCCCATTCGATCGCCAGCGAAATCGAGGGCCGCATCGAAGACTGCCTCGGCCGGGCGAATGCGACGGCGCACATCGAACCCCCGCTCGGACATCGTGAGAATGCGCAGGAAAATGGATAGAGTATGATCAATCCATCTTCGGAGGCCCGCTGATGAAAATCGGACGACTGATCGCGGCGATGATCGCGATGGCGGTGTTTGTCATGGTGTTCGACTTCGTCTTGCACCAGGAACTGTTGAGCGGGGTGTACGGGGCCACCGCGTCGTTCTGGCGCAAGCCCGAGGAAATGATTCTGCCGGCGATGACGGCGGGGCAGGTGCTCTCGGCGGTGATGTTCTGTTTGTTTTACGTCATGTGCGCGAAGACGACGTGCGCGGGGAGCGGGCTCAAGTTCGGGGCGATGTTCGGACTGGCGATGGCGCCGGGGAATCTGATCATGTACGGCGTGGAGCCGCTGCCGGGCGAATTGTTCGCGGCATGGGCGGCGGGAAATGTCATCGAATTGGCGCTGGCGGGTTTGATCGTCGGCGCGATCTATGGGCGAAGCAAGCCGATGGAGACGGGGGCGTGAGTCTATTGGCGATGCTGCCGATATTGCCGCGGGCGCGGCGGTGGTTCGACGAAGTGCTGGAGGCGCATCACGCTGAGGCGACGCCGGTCATGCACTTCGGATTCCCGCGGCTCGGATACTGCTTCTCGCCGCTGTTTTTGCGGGAGGCGAAGGCGGTCGTGTGCGACTCGACGCCGCAGCCGCCGATTGAGCAATGGGGTTTGCGTGACGTGCCGGAGTTCGGGTCGCTTCAAGCGCGCGGGATCACATTCAATGACACATTCTTCGTCCTCCGCCCCGAAGCGGACAACGAATCGCTGTTCTTTCATGAACTGATCCACGTCGCCCAGAGCCGCACGCTCGGGTTCAACCGCTTTCTCGTGATGTATGGCTTCGATCTGATCGAATTCGATTACCACGAGAGCCCGCTGGAGCGGATGGCGTACGAACTTCAGGACCGCTTCGACGCCGGCGAAAACTTCGACGCCCTCGCCGAGACCGCGCGGCGGACGCGCGAACTGGCGGAGCGATTCCGGGGGCGGTCGCCGGTGCATCGTTTCGCCCTTGCGGCGGCGCGATTTCTGTAATCGGCCCATCGTGTCGTGAAATGCGGAAAGATGAACCGCCGAGACGGCAAGGGCGCGGAGAAAGACATATGCAAGTTGCCATTCTCCGCGACTCTGCGTCTCGGCGGTTCAATTGTCATATCGCAAAGACCGTACACGGCTTTGATGATCACACATTAAAATACTTCGCTTCCGGGTGGTGCACGATCAGGGCGCTGGTCGATTGCTCGGGGTCGATCTGCCAGTTTTCCGAGAGCACGCAGCCGATGCGGTCGGGGCGGATGAGGCGGAAGAGCTTTTCCTGATCGCTCATCTCGGGGCAGGCGGGGTAGCCGAAGCTGTAGCGCGAGCCGCGGTAGTGTTGGGTGAAGAGCTTGCGGACTTCCGATGCATCGTCGGCGTCGATGGCCAGCTCCTGGCGCATGCGCTTGTGCCAGAGTTCGGCGAGGGCCTCGGCGCATTCGACGCCGAACCCGTGCAGGTAGAGATACTCGGTGTAGTTGTTGGCTTCAAAAAGCGCCTTGGCGACTTCGCTGGCGCGCGGGCCCATTGTGACGCAGTGAAATCCGACGACGTCCTTCTCGCCGGACTCGACGCTGCGGAAAAAGTCGCTGATGCAAAGACGCTGGCGCCCCGGCTGGCGGGGGAAGCGGAAGCGTTCGATCTCGCGGTCGTGATCGACAGCGTCGTAGATGATCAGATCATCGCCGGCGGACTGGCACGGGTAGTAGCCATACACGATCTGCGGGCGAAGGATATTCTCCGCTTTGCATTGGGCGGCGAGGCGGTCGAAGATCGGATCGACCTGATCTTCGAGCATGGCGTCATACTCGGCGTCGCTCTTGGCGCCTTTCTTGAATTGCCACTGCCCACGGTACAGCGCGATGCGGTTGACGAAGGGGTAGATGTCATCGAGCCGGATCGATTCGACGACGCGCGAACCGTAGAACGGCGCGGCGGGGATCGTCACGTCCGTCGCCACAGCCGATCGCTCCGCCACGGCCGTATCGCCGGTCGGCGCGGGACGCGCCGCGACTTTCGCTTCGACCTCGGCCCGCTTGGTGAGGCGCGTTTCGATTTCCGTATCGAGCAGATCGGACTTGCCGCTCATCAGATGGTCCATGATGCGCAGGCCCTCGAAGGCGTCTTTGCCGTGATACGTCTTGCCGAGGTAGACGTTACGGAGGTGCGAGTCGCAGTAGTGTTTGCTGAGGGCGGCCCCGCCGAGGAGCATCGGCACGGTGATGCCCTGCTCGTTTAGCTCCTTGAGGTTCTCCTCCATGACGTTGACGGATTTGACGAGCAGGCCGGAGAGGCCGATGGCGTCGGCGCGGTGCTTCTTCCAGGCGTCGATGATCGTGTTGATCGGCTGCTTGATGCCGAGGTTGACGACCTCGTAGCCGTTGTTGGTCAGGATGATGTCGACGAGATTCTTGCCGATGTCATGCACATCGCCCTTGACGGTGGCGAGGACGATTCGGCCCTTCCCGCCGCCGGAGGCCTTTTCCATGTGCGGTTCGAGATGCGCGACCGCCATCTTCATCACCTCCGCGCTCTGAAGCACGAAGGGGAGCTGCATCTGACCCGACCCGAACAGGTCGCCAACGACTTTCATGCCCGCAAGCAGGTGATCATTGATGATCTCCAGCGGCGGATACTTCTTCATCGCTTCGTCGAGCGTTTCGGTGAGTCCCTTCTTCTCGCCGTCGATGATGTGCTTTTGCAGTCGCTCTTCCAGCGGGAGCGCCGCGATATCCTGCTTCATGGACATTTCCGATGCGTCATCCGGGAACAGGTCCACGAAAATCTGCAACGGATCGTCAGTCAGTGTCCCGTCGCGCAGCGCGACTTTCTCCGCGGGGCGGCGGTCGTAGATCAGATCGAGCGCCGCGTTCCAGAGCGTGTCTTCAATGCGATTGCGCGGCAGAATCTTCGAGACGTGCACGATCGCGCTGGTCATGCCCGCTTCGGTCAGTTCGTGCAGGAACACGCTGTTGAGCACCTGACGCGCGGCGGGTTTGAGGCCGAAGCTCACATTGCTCAGCCCGCAGGTGATCTGACACGCGGGCAGCTCGGCGGCGATGCGGCGCGTGCCTTCGATCGTTTCGAGCGCGCTGCGGCGATCCTTGTCCATGCCCGTCGAAATCGGCAGCACCAGCGGGTCGAACATCAGGTCTTCGGGCTGGAGGCCGTATTTTTCGGTGGCGAGCTTGAACATGCGCTGGGCGATGCTGATCTTTCGATCGGCCGTGCGCGCCATGGCTTCTTCGGGGTCCTCGTCGATCGTTCCCAGCACGAGCGCGGCGTTGTAGCGCCGGGCCAGGTCGCACATTTTGGCGAACTTCTCTTCGCCGTCTTCGAGATTGGCGGAGTTGATGAGGCATTTGCCGCCGGAGTGTTTGAGCCCGGCTTCGATGGTGGCGGGCTGGGTCGAGTCGAGCATGAGCGGGACGTTGACCTGCCGCACGAAGCGCGACACGATCGACGCCATGTCGGCGGCGTTGTCGCGACCGGCGTAGTCGACGTTGACGTCCAGCACATGCGACCCCTCGCGCACCTGCTGACGGGCGAGACTGACCATCTCGTCCCAGTCTTCGACTTCGAGCAGCTTCTTGAACGCGCGCGAACCGGACGCGTTGCATCGCTCGCCGACGTTGAGCAGGGAATTGTCCTGCCGATAGTCGACGGGTGCGTAGAGGGAAGTACACGCGGGGGCGAGCGGCTGCTTGTCGATCCTGGTGATGGGCCGCACGCCGACCGCCGCGACGAGTTGGCGGATGTGTTCGGGCGTGGTGCCGCAGCATCCGCCGACGATGCTCAGGCCGTATTCGTCGACGAACTTGCGCATCACCTCGGCGAAGGCCTTGGGGTTGAGCGGATATTCGGTGCGGCCCTCGACGAGCACGGGCAGACCGGCGTTGGGCAGCACGCTGATGTGGCGGTCCCAATACTTGGCGAGCCAGCCGATGTACTGGGCCATATCCGTCGGCCCGGTGGCGCAGTTCATGCCCAGCGACATGATCGGATAATTCCGCAGGGCCACGCCGACCGCCGCGATCTCGGAGCCGGTCAGCGTCGTGCCCATGCCCTGCTCGATCGTGACCTGCACCATGATGGGAATGTCATCGGGCGAGGTCTTGGCTTCGGCCATCGCATCGAGGATGCCGTTGATGGCGCACTTGAGCTGAAGGATGTCCTGCGCGGTTTCGAGGAGGATGACATCCGTGCCGCCTTCGATGAGGCCCAGCGCCGCCTCGCGGTAGGAGGCGAGCATCGTGTCCCAGTCGATGTTATTGAGCGTGATGAGCTTGGTGCCGGGGCCCATGGAGCCGATGACAAAGCGCGGCTTGTCGGGCGTGGCATGGTTGTCGCATGCGGCGCGGGCGATCTCGCAGGCGCGGCGGTTGATCTCGCGGCAGCGGTCCTGCAAGTCGAACTCGCACAGGACATGCGGCATCCCGCCAAACGTATCGGTCTCGACGCCGTCGGCCCCGGCGGCGAGGTAGTTTTCGTGAATGCCCTGAATCGCATCCGGGCGGGTCAGCACGAGCACCTCGGTGCAGTTCTCCTTATCGAGATAGTCGCGGCTCAGATCCAGATCGAGCGCATGCACCTGCGTCCCCATCGCACCATCGAGGAAGAGGACGCGCTTGCCAAGCTCACGAAGAAAAAGACTGCTCACGTTCGATGCTCCAATGTTTCACTGCCGCCCCAAAGGCACCGGATGCCTCATGATCGGCCCATCGGGCGGGGCGACATTATATCCGTTTATCCGGATGGACGGCTAAAGTCAAGCCCGAGTGCATGAACTATGGGCTAATCGCCGACGTTTTATGGGCGAAATGACGGGAAACGTGCTAAGCCGCAAGCGGCGATGGGCGATTTAATTGATTGGAGTGACATGCGTTACGTTAAATGGTGTCTGGCATTGGGGTTGATATTGATGATCACAGGGGCCGCTTTCGCGGCGACCGAGTCGGCGGCACCTGCTTCCGGGGGCGACATGTCGCCGATGCAGGCGATTGTGCTGGGGATTGTCGAGGGGCTGACGGAGTATCTGCCGGTCAGTTCGACGGGGCACCTGATACTGGCGCAGCGGGCGATGGGGATCCCCGACTCGGAGGCGGCGGAGGCGTATGCGATCGTGATTCAGGCGGGGGCGATTCTGGCGGTGCTCGGGCTTTACATGGGTCGCGTCAAACAGGCGATGCGCGGCCTCGTCGGGCGGGACAAGGCGGGGCTGAATCTGGCGAAGAACATCACGGTGGCGTTCGTGCCTGCGGCGGTGATCGGGCTGCTGCTCAACAAGATCATCAAGGAGTATCTGTTCGGCGGAGATCGATGGGGGCTTTGGCCGACGATCGCGGCGTGGGGGTTGGGCGGCGCGGCGATATTGGCGGTGGCGTGGTCACGCAAGAAGAAGGAGCCGACGGAGGGGTTCGGCGTGGACGAGCTGGTGGCTTGGCAGGCGCTGGTGATCGGATTAATGCAGTGCATTGCGATGTGGCCGGGCGTGAGCCGGTCGCTGGTCACGATCGTCGGAGGCGTGCTGGTGGGCATGTCGCTCCCGGCGGCGGTCGAGTTCAGCTTCCTGCTGGGCGTCGTCATGCTCGGCGCCGCCACGGCGTATGACGGACACAAGCACGGACACGCCATGCTCGAACACTATGGCGCGGTCAGTCTGATCATCGGCCTTGTCGCGGCGCTGGTCAGCGCGGTGATCGCGGTCAAGTGGATGGTCAGCTACCTCAAGCAGCACGGGCTGGCGGTGTTCGGGTATTACCGGGTGGCGCTGGCGATGGCGGTTGCGTGGCTGGTGATTGCGAAGGTGATTTGAGAAGTGCGGCGGAGTGGGGAGTGAAGAAAAACAAGTCACGCACCGCTGATGCGGAGCAATGTGCTGACGGATTCCATCTGCCCGGTGCGGCAACTGAGCAGTGCGGCCTGACACGCGGCGATGACCTGGCGCGGCTCGACGGGACGGGGCAGCGGCGCACCATCGAGCATGCGGCGGAATTGGCGCACGATCAATTCGGCGGGATCGGGCGCCGCCGCGGGGGCGGGGTGCTCATCGAGCAGTTCGCCGGCGGCGCTGTAAAGGCGATAGCCCTCATCGTCGATGACGAGCTGACCTTCATCGCCGAGCACGACCATGTTGCGTCGCCAGACGGCGGCGTTGTCGGAGGCGTGAATGATCGCGGAGGCGGCGGCGCCGATGCGCAGATGCGCGGTCAGATGACCGGTCAAATTGCGGGGGTCTTCGGGGATCTGTTTGAGCGGACCGGTGAGCGCGGCGTCGACGGTATCGGGGGCGGGGAGGAGACTCATGAGCATCTCCATCGCATCGTAGAGCCGGGCGTAGAGCGAGCCGGCGTGCGCGGAGGCGAGGGCGCTGATGCGGACGGAGCGGATCGCCCCGAGCACCTGCTGCGGGTCCGCGGCGTGCTGCCATGCGGCGGCGGCGCGGAACCACGGCAGCGAAACGACGTGCCCCGCCTGCGATTCGTCATGCGGCAGCGCATCGATCGCCGAGGCGATCGGCTCCAGCGCGAGGATCATCGTCCCCGCCGACCGGGCCTGCGCCAGTTCCGCACGGCTGATGCCCCCGGCGACGGCCAGCAGCATGTACCCGGCCGGCTGATCGATGAGCATCTTGCGCAGATCGTCGTCGGCCCGGACGCCCAGCGACTCGGCCAAGGGCGCGATGCCCGAGCGGCGCGGCCCGCCGATCGCCAGCACGCGCAGGTCCGCCAGACGACCCAGCACCGCCTCCACCAACGGAGCGCGCGCCGCGTCCATCCAGACGACGATCTCATGGGATGTACCGGTCGTGGGCATATTCGCGAAGGGTAGCGACGCCGCGGGGCATCGTCCAACTTCACATCGATCATTCACCGGGCGCGAACAATTCGAGGCGGAGACGGGGGGACTTAAGTCCCCCCGCCTAGAATGAGCCGTGCGTGAACGGGGCGGCCGCTCGCTTTTGCGAGAGGAAAGTCCGAACACGGAAGGACACGGTGGTGGGTAACGCCCACCGCGCCGCGCGGCGACGCCCGGCGTAGGGAAAGTGCCACAGAAAACAAACCGCCGGGGAAGCTGTCAGCGGTCAGGCGTCAGGCATCAGCCAGAGCGCTTCTTTGCTGATCGCTGAAAGCTGACACCTGACAGCTTCCCCGGCAAGGGTGAAAAGGTGCGGTAAGAGCGCACCGCTTCGGTGGCGACACCGAAGGCACGGCAAACCCCACCGCGTGCAAGACCAAGCAGGGGCGATGAGCCGGTCCGGCTCGCCAAACCCCGGGTAGGTTGCTCGAGTCCGTCGGCAACGGCGGACCTAGAGAAATGGTCGCCGTCACCTATAGGGTGATACAGAATTCGGCTTACAAGTTCACGCACAAACACACGACCGCATCTACGGTCGTGTGTTTTTTTTGCGGCGAAGCGCGGCGCATGAAAAAACCCGCCGTCCTTTGGGGCGGCGGGCTTGTCGGTGGGAGGAGTCGCCGATCGCGATCAGAACATGAACTGGAACTGAGCGCGGATGCTGACCTGGTCATCACCGGCGGCCTGGAGACCGGCGCCGGAGTCGGCGATGGGCAGCGAGCCGAGGACATAGACGAGGTCGACGCTGGCCTTGGCGGCGTTGCCGTGGAAGTAGTAGTTGGAGCCGACGGTCACGAAGTGCACGCGATCATCGAACGGTCCGCTGATCGGGTAGTAGAGCGAGTTGCTCGTCGTGCCGCTGCTGCGGGCGGTGTCGCGCATGTTGACGAAGACGACGCCGTCGAAGTCGACGTATTCGTAACGGATGAACGCGTCCATCTTGTCGGGGATGACGAAGGCGGAGGCCTGAAGGACGACGCCCCACTGATCGGCGCCGTCGACGATGCCGGGCAGGGGGAAGGCGACCGCGCCGGCACCGGTGGCGGAGACGGGTTCGCCGTTGCCGTCGAGGTGCTGGCCGACCACCGCGCCGAAGAGACTCAGGCCGAACATGTCGGGGAATTCAGCCGCCACGTCGATGGTCCACTTGAACACGTCGACGGTGTTGGGCTCGACGCCGACGAAGGGCGCGCCGGCGCCGGGGACGGTGGTGTCCGTCAGCGTGCTGCGTCCGCCTTCGCCTTCCTCGTACGTGAACGCGCCGCCGACCTTCAGGGCCATGGGCTTGCCGCTCCATGCCTGATAGTCTTCGAACTCGTTCCAGTCGCCGGCCAGCAGCACATCGATGCGGCCGGAGAGGGCGATGTCGGTCGTGTCGGAGTTGTAGTTGGTGTTGGACTGATACGAGCCGTCATGGATCATGCCGGCGATGCGGACGGGCTGTCCCACGAGCTGACCGTCATAAGCGAGCTGCACGCCCTGCGTGTAATCGACGGTGAACAGGTCAGTGACGAAGGCGCGTTCGATGGCGACCTGATGAGCGCCGCTGACGTGCTCGTCATGAAGGAACGGGGCCTTGAACTGCCCGCCCTTGACGGTCCAGCCGTCGGCGAATTCATAGGCGAACCATGCGTCTTCGAGGTAGATGTCGCCGCTGTTGTTGCCGGCGCCGATGTCCGGGCCGCCCGGATGATCGAAGTAGATCTGGATGTCGCCGCCGCCCAGGTCCTCGGCCGGGGGGCTGAAGTTGTTGTTGGCGTTGGTGACGTTGATCTGCACGGCGTAGGTGAACTTGGGATCGAAGAGGTGGCCGTCAAAACGGATCTGAGCGCGACGGACGGAGAACCCGGCGACGTTGCGATCGGTGGCGTTGTTGTTGGCGGCGGCGACGGCGCCGTTGGCATTGGTCGTGATGACCGAGCCGGGGCGCCCGCGGGCGCGATTGAAGGTGTAGCGGGCCTGACCGACGCCGCTGACCTGCATCAGGAAGTTGCCGTCTTCGCTGGACAGGTAGAAGTGCCCGTTCCAGCCGGCGGTCATGCCGCCCTCGGCGAGACTCGCCCGCGTGTCGGCGTCGGAGAGTACGTCGCGGATGAGCGTCTTGACTTCCTCAGCGCGGCGCTGGGTCAGCCACGAGTCGCCGTTGGCCGCCCGCAACTGTTGAATTTCAGTCGCCTGAGTTTTGACCTGCGATTTGAGAGCTTCCAGCTCCGCACGCAGATCGCTGTCATCCGAGCCGGCGAACGCCCCGCTCGAAATACCCAGAACCAAACTGCACATCAGGAACTTGATGGGCCTCATAAGTTACGTCTCCCGTAAAAAGAGGAACCCGTTGTCCATCCGACCCGCCCACCCAGACGGATCGCCCTTACCGTTGGCCGCAACCGAAACAATCGGCCGCGGTCCTGACGCGGCCTCGGCCCACCGCATCGTGCGGCGCGCCTTGCGCGTCAGTCAAATATTCACTTGTGGAACGACCCCAATCGAAACGTCACGTGGAACTGCGGGCGTCAGGGGACGCCCCGTTCATCCGACATTCTGACCCATCGCCACCGACTTTGTCAAACGCGGCGGGCCCGATGTAAACGTCATCGGCCCGTTTCATAAGGTCGCATTACAAATCGTGCGGTCCCGCCGACCCACCGAGCCGCCGATTTGATCGCCCGTTGACCGCTTTTATCGGCCCAACCGCCCCACGCGCCCCCCGGTCGCGCAAGCCCCCGCTTTTACAAGGGCGTAGCGATCCTTTATGATGCAGGTCTTCCGGCTCGTTCAGATCGCTTTCGTGACGCCATGAGTGAGGCCTTGTGTGTGATGTGCGAAATTCGCAATCGATGCGGCGGGCGCGGTTGGCTCCCGGTATGGATCGGGATCGTCGCCGGCTTGTACGTCGCCGCCGCTCACGCCGCCGATGACAAGCCCGCCGATCGCCCCGCCGCGACCCACCCGACGCTCAGCGGCTCCGCCGGCGTGGGCGGCATCGGGTTCTATCAGCCCAATCGATGGGGGCTGGTCCTCGGCCATCTGCGCAACGACACCCCCGATCCGCAGAACGCGCGGCTGATCTTCCGATTCGATGACCAATCGCAGCGGGAGTTCATACGCAACGTCTGGCTCCCGCCGGGCACGCGCCGCGAAGTGTTTTTGCCGGTGCGCTTCGGCGCCGCGGGCGCGGACCAGAAGACCGCCGCCACCGAAACGCTCCTCGCGCCCACCGATGCGGAGGTCGAGTTCGATCGTCAGCCCGGACTCGTGCGCCTCGTGCAGGACCCGAACCTCTTCGCCGTCATCTCCGACAATGACAAGCTCGACGACGAAGCGATCGGCGTCATGAGTCTGGCCCGCAAGCGCATGAGTCTCACGCCCGGCATGTCCTTCATCGCCCCGCACCGCGCGATGCGATTCGACGTCGGGTGGGACGGCGTGAAAGTCGCCATGTTCAGCGCCGATCACCCGCTCATGGACGCCGCCCAGCGCCGCGGGCTGCTCCGCTGGGTCCTCGGCGGGGGCAAACTGCTCATCTTCGCCGACCAGGTCGATTCCGATGCGATGCGCGAACTGCTCGGCGAGGCATGGAGCATCTCGTACCTGGATCAGGTGACGCTGACGACGATCCGTTTCGACGAAGGGCGCGGCGCGCCGATGCGGCTGTCGGGACAGAATGCCTGGAGCGAGCCGACGGTGGAAGTGGAGCAGCCCATCACGATGACCCGGCTCACCGCGCCGGGATTCGACACGCTGCTGGAGGTCAACCGCTGGCCCGCCCTGCTGACGCGCTCGCTGGGGGCGGGGCAGATCATTGTCAGCACGCTCGGCGGCCGCGCCTGGACCGACCCCAAGGCCGACGCGGCGATCAATGTGCTCAGCGGCCTGATCCTGCCGACGATGCTCCTCAATGACAAGCGCGTCGAGGACACCGCGCTCCTCGCCGGGCCAACCGGTCAGACGTTCGTGAGCGACGCCATCGGCTATCAGATCGTGCCGCGGGAGAATGTCGCGATCGTGCTCGGGGCGCTGATCGCCGTATTGGTGCTTTCGGGCGCGATGTTCTACAAGGCGGGCCGACTCGAACGCGTCGGCCCAGTGGGCGCGGTCGCGGCGCTGGCGGCGATGGGCGTGTTGGTGGGCATGGGCCAGTCGCAGCGCGGCAAGGTCGCGCCGACGGTGTCGGGACTGCAATGGGTCCACGCCCAGCCCGGCCTCACCGCCGCGCGACTGCACGGCACGCTGGGCTTCTTCGACGGACAAGGCGCGACGCTCGACGTGCGCGGCGGCGGCGGCGGATGGACCTGGCCTCAGCCCCTCGGGCAGGCCGAGCCGATCGGCCGCATGATGTGGAGCGATGTCGATCAATGGCGCTGGCCCGCCCTGCCGATCGCCGCCGGCGCGGTTCGCCCCGTCGAGTTCGCCGCAAACCTCAACTTCGAGCGCTCGCCGACGATGCATCTGCGCTTCGGGCCCGACGGATTGAGCGGCGAAGTGAACTGGCCCACGCACGGCGACATGAGCGATGCGCTTCTCAAGACGGATCAGGCGAATCTGCATGTGGACCTCGCCGGCTCCGGCGCGACGCGCACGCTGAGCATCACGCCCGATGATGTCCTGCCGCGCGGGGCGGCGTTCACCAACGGCCTGCTCTCGCAGACCCAGCAGCGCCGCGCCGCCGCACTCAAGGATGTGCTCACGCAGACGCGCTTCGACGAGCCGACGCTGCTGGCGTGGGGCGAGGGCATCGATTGGGGGCTGCATGTCGAGCCGGCGCTGGCGGAGCATGTGGAGGCGCTTTGGTCCATGCCCTTGTCGATCGAAGCGAGCGAACCGGGGACGAAGGTCCGCATTCCCTGGCCGCTTGTTGAAATGCAGGACATCGGCGTGCGTGAGGAGAAGTTCGGCCTCAACCGCCTGCCGATCTACATCGCCTCGACGCGCAAGTGGCTCGACGAAATCTCCGGACCCAGCGCGTATCTGGCCCGCTTCGTGATCCCCGCCGGCGCGAGGCCGCTGAAGATCACCGAGGCGAAGGTGCATCTGGACATCACGGCGATCGGGCGACCGGTGCGGATTCTGACCATCCGCGGCACCGAGCCGATCGAACTCGCCCGGCTCACCGGGCCCGATGGACACGTGGTGGTCACGCTGGATGTGAGCAAACTTCAGATCGATGCACGCGGCGGCGTCCTGCTTGCTTTCGATGTCCAGAACGCCGACAACCGCCTGCCCGGACAGGTGCAGGGAACGGACATCTGGTCCGTGCGGCAGTTCGGTCTCGAGCTTTCGGGCGTCGTCGCCTCCGATGGAAACACAAAATGAGCCAAACCACCGACCAACCCGTCGTACAGGCGATCAACCTCACCAAAAAATACGGTGAGTTCACCGCGCTGGACAACCTGAACCTGCATCTGGAACGCGGGCAGATCCTCGGCTACATCGGCCCCAACGGCGCGGGCAAGACCACGACGATCAAGATCCTCGTCGGACTCGCCCGCCCCACCGAAGGCAAGGCCTTCATCGCCGGTCACGACTGCTCGCACGATGTGCGACAGATCAAGCGCCTCGTCGGATACATGCCCGACGTCTTCGGCGCTTACGACAACATGCGCGTCCGCGAATATCTGGACTTCTTCGGGGCCGCGTTCCGCATCCCGCAGAAACAGCGCGGCCGCCGCATCGAGGAAGTCATGGAGATCACCGGCACGACGTACATGGCGGACCTGTACGTCGAGGCGCTGAGCCACGGCATGAAGCAGCGCGTCGGCATCGCCCGCACCCTGCTGCACGATCCGCAGGTGCTCATCCTCGACGAGCCGGCCAACGGGCTGGACCCCGCCGCACGCATCGACATGCGGCAGATTCTGCTTCGCCTCTCGGACATGGGCAAGACGCTGATCGTGACCAGCCACATCCTCCCCGAGCTGTCGCGCATCTGCGACGTCGTCGCCATCATCACGCACGGCAAGCTCCGCGCCTTCGGCACGCTCGATCAGATCATGCACAAGGTGCGCCAGCGCCGCACGGTGCTCGCCACCCTCGCCGACGCGGCGCAGGTTGACGCGCTCGCCGCGATGCTGCGCGACAAGCTCGAACCCGGGGCGGAGGTGCTGCCCAGCGAAGCCGAGTCGCAGGTGCGTTTCTCCAGCACCGCCGACGACCGCCAGCTCGCCGAGCTGCTCACCGCCGCCGTCAACGCCGGCATCGCCATCGCCCAGTTCAACGAAGTCCCGATGGACCTCGAAGACGCGTTCCTTGAAGTCACGGGCCTCGGCCACGCCGGCGAAGGGCCCTCCGACGCGCCGGTCGGCCGCCCGGCGAAAGCGGAGACGGATGATGCGGTGACGACGTGACGTATTAATCGTTCTCGTTCTCGTTCCTCGTTCCTCGTTCCTCGTTCCTCGTTCCTCGTTCCTCGTTCCTCGTTCTCGTAATCGATTCGCCCATGGCACACCAGTTCGATCACGAAAAACTTGATGTCTACCGACTGAGCATCGAATTCGTCGGCTGGGTCATCCGTCTCGTCGCGGACATGGACGGGTTCGCTCGCCAAGCGCGTGACCAGCTCCTGCGTTCTTCGCAGTCAATTCCGCTAAATATTGCTGAAGGCAACGGCAAACGAGCGGGCAAAGATCGGTGTCGATCTTTTGAGATTGCGCGTGGATCAGCGATGGAATCGGCCGCGACACTGGATGTCATCGCGGCAATTGGTGCCGCCTCCTCTGAGTCGATCGAACAGGGAAAGGCCATGCAGCTGAGAATTGTTTCGATGTTGACAAAACTGGCTCCGCCGAAGGATTGATCGATTACGAGAACGAGGAACGAGAACGAGAACGAACAGACATACCTATGACCAACCCCATCATCCAACGCGAACTCATTTCCGTCCTTCGCCAGCCGCGGGCGTGGGCGATTCAGTTGATTTTCGCGGCGGCGCTTTGCCTGCTGGTGTTGACCGTCTGGCCGGACTCGGCGACGGTCAATCTCGGCGGGCGGCAGGCGCAGCAGTTGCTCTCCGTCTTCGTGTACGGCCTGCTGGTCGGGCTGATCCTCATGGCCCCGGCGTTCCCGGCGATGGCGATCGTGCGTGAACGCCAGCAGGGAACGCTCACGCTTCTGCTCACCAGCCCGCTGACGCCCACCGACATCCTGCTGGGCAAGATCAGCGCCGCCCTCGGCTTCGTCGCGCTGCTGCTGATCCTCTCGCTGCCGGGGGCGGCGGCGTGTTTCGTCATGGGCGGCGTGGCCATCGAACAGCTCGCCTGGGTCTACGCCGTGCTCGCCCTGGTGGCGGCCCAGTACGCGCTGCTCGCCCTGTTCATCTCCGCGCGCGTCAAGAGCACTGACGCCGCCCTGCGCATCACCTACGGCCTCATCCTCGTCATGTGCGTCTTCACCCTCGGGCCCAACCTCATGCTCCAGGGCAAAATGACCGGCCCGATGGCGCCGATCGGCGACGCGGCCCAGTGGCTCGCCTCCGTCAGTCCCCTCCCGGCGGTGATGCATCTTGTCGGTCACGAATCTGTCGGCTCGCGCGGACTGGCCGCCACCGATGATCCCGTCACGCAGTACGCCCTGCTCGCCGCCCTGTCGATCGTCGCATTCGCGATCGGCACGCACATGAAGCTCCGCCCGATGGTGACGGACCGCCCGCGGTCCAAGGGCATGATCACCGACGACATGGACAAGCGCGTGCGCCGCCGGCGGCGGATGCTCTTCCTTGTCGATCCCAACCGTCGCTCCGGCTCGATCGCCAACTACGAAAACCCCGTCATGATGAAGGAATTCCGCACGCGCACCTTCGGGCGCGCCCACTGGATGATCCGCATCGTCGGCTCGTGCCTGATCGTCAGTCTGGCGCTGATGCTCGTCGCCACGATGGGCACGATGTGGGTCCAGACAAGCTACATGGGCGGCGTGCTGGTGATCTTCCAGATGGGACTGATCGTGCTGGTGACGCCGGCGCTTTCGGCGGCGGTGATCAGCAGCGAGCTGGAGAGCGGCGGATGGGTCCTGCTTCAGATGACGCCCCTTCGCGCGCGGCAGATCGTCGTGGGCAAGCTCTTGAGCGTGGCGTGGACGTTGACGCTCATCCTGCTGGCGACGCTGCCGGGGTACGCGGTGCTGCTCGTCATCGACGAAGGGCGCAAGGGGCAGGTGCAGGAGGTGCTCATCAGTCTCACGCTCACCTCGCTGTTCTGCCTGCTGGTCGGCGCGGCCTGCTCGGGGCTTTTCCGCAAGACGACCGCGGCGACGACGACGGCGTACCTGATCGTGGTGAGTCTGTGCGTCGTGACGCTGCTTCCCTGGCTCGGTGAAGGCACGCTTTTCGGGCGCGACTTCGTCGAGGCGGCGCTGACGCTCAATCCGCTTGCGGCGGGGCTGGCGGCGATGCACATGCCGGGCATGGATCAGTACAACCTCACGCCGATCAACTGGTACTTTCTGGGCATCGGCAGCGCGATCGCCGCGGCGCTGTTGTGGATTCGCACATGGGAGCTGACCAAACCACGATGAGCATCACACGCATTTCAATTAAGGCCTCTGCATCGCCTCTCCCTCCGGGAGAGGTCGGCCCGAAGGGCCGGGTGAGGGTGCGTCCGATGACTGACGGCGTTCGATGCGGAGCGCGCCTTCATTCGGGGCCACCCTCACCCCGGCCCTCTCCCGGAGGGAGAGGGGGTTTTTCGAAACTTTTCATCCCGATGTTCGCACCTGGCCTGATCGCGCTGTCGATCGGGGCGGCGTGTCTGGCCGGTCCGATGGAACAGGAGCATCTTTACGATGTGCCCGAGCCGACGCAGGTCACCGATGCGCGGCTCGGGCCGTTGATGAAGCTCGCGCTGGATCAGCCGGACGATCTGACGAAGCTCGAAGCGATGTCCGAAGTCGCGCGCTACAAGTTCACGGGGCTGGCGCCGCGCCTTGTCGAGCTGCTCGACGACCCGTCGCCGCTGGTGTCGACGTCGGCGCTGGACACGCTCGATGTGCTCGATGACCGGCAGGCGACGGACCGGGTGATGAAGATCATCGAACCGCGCGCGGCGTATCAGCAGTTTCAGATCGAGCAGACGATGACGGCAGACCGGATGCTGGCGCGGTGGGGACAGGCGGGGGCGGCGGAGGTGTGGCGCATGCGGGCGATGGAGAAGAACGCCCCCATGTCGCTGCGCATCTCGGCGGTCAAGTCGCTGGGCGCGGCGGCGGCGAGCGACGCGGCGACGGGCGAAGCGCTCAAGCAGCTTGTGGGCGACAGGGGCGCGCCGCTGAGTCTGCGCCTCGCGGCGGCGGATGCGATCAGCACGCTGCACATCGAAGCCCGCGACACGGCCGACGCCGCCATCGCCCTGCAAGGCCCCGTCGGTCCGATCCTCGCCGTGCGCATCGTCGCCCGGGCCACGAGCGCCGCGGACATCGACCTGCTCAAGACGCTGGCCGGCAATCCCGAACCGATGGTGCAGGGCGCGGCGATGGCGCGGCTGTTCGAGCTGGGCCCGAAAAATCTTTGGGAAAACGCGGGGATCACGATCCATTCGCCGGACCCGAAAGTGCGCCTGCTGACGGTCAAGGCGCTGGAGACGCGCGGCGTCGCCGACAGCGTCGCGCTTCTGTCCGAAACGCTCAATGACCCGCATCCGGATGTGCGGACGGAGGCGAAGCGTGTGCTGGGCGTGCTGGCGCAATCGAGCGATCTGAACGGCGTGGTGAAGGCGGCACTCATCGCCATTCTCACGCAGTCGGCCGACGAAGTGCGGCGGCATCCGGCCCCGCACTGGCGCGCGGCCGAGCAGGCGGCGATCCTTTCGGGCGAACTGGACGACAAGAGCGCGGCCGACGTGCTGATGAAGCTATTTGATCACGATCGACCGGAGGTGCGCGTGGCGTCGATCGTGGGGCTGCGCCCGCTGGATGTTGAGCGGACGCATCAGCCGGTGCTCGATCTGCTGGCCCGGCGGATCGACGAGATGGAGCATCGCACGAAGCAGGCCGAGGCGGCGGCGAAGAAGAAAAAGGACAACGAGGAAGTCGACAACAGTTGGGTCGACGCCAACCGCGTCACATCCGATCAGGCCAACGAAGCGGCGCAGACGCTGGGCGTCTGGCGCGTGAGCGAGGCCGACCCGGTGCTTCGGCGGCTCATTCCCAAGGCGAGCCCCGCCAGCGCCGAGTGCCGCGCGGGGGCGATTTGGGCGCTGGGCTGGCTTCACGAAAACAAGCCCGACAAGAAGCTGGCGGAGAAGCTCATCGAGCGCGTCTTCGATCTCAACCCGCTCAATCCCGAAGCCGACGAAGTCCGCCGGGCGTCGATCATCACGATCGGGCGGATGAAGGCGATGGAGCAGGCGGACGCATTGGGCAACCGCTATCGTCAGGACGGGCTGGACATCCGATGCGCGGCTCGCTGGGCGCTGGAGCACATGACCGGTAAGCCCGTGCCGGAGATCACGCTCGACCCGGCGACGGCGTCGGATGCGTTCATCAGTCCGTTGCGGTAAGGTAGTCGCCGCGACGATGCGGATCACCCTTCAACAGCGCGTGCGGTATGTCGAGTGCGACCCGATGGGGTTCGTGCACCATTCGATCTATCCGATCTGGTTCGAGATGGCGCGGACGGAGTTGCTGCGCCAGTCGGGCATTTCGTATGCGCAGCTCGAAGCGACGGGGACGCTGATTGTCGTGGTCAAGCTGGAAGTGAAGTATCGCAAGCCGGCCAAGTATGACGATGTGCTGGACATCACCGCGATCTGCACGCGGGCCGCGGGAGCGCGGATCGAGCACAGCTACGAGATTCGACGGGGCGACGAGCTGCTCGTGGTGGGCTCGACGGTGCTGGCGTGCATCGACCGCGCGGGCAAGGTGCAGCCGGTGCCGGAGCATCTGCATTACGAGCCGTGAAGGTGATGGATTCGGGGCTTGGGCGGCCTCAGCCCTCGGCTTTGGGGATGCTCCGTCATCGTTTACTTGTATGTCATCGCGTAGCTGCCGGGGACGGGCACGAATTTGCCCAGGTCCTGTTGCGTGAAGAGGACGACGCGGTCGAGGCCGCCCCACGTGTGGATGAACAAAAGGTCCTTGAAGTCGGCCCATGCGACCGAGCCGTCGACATACGCCTGATTGTGGCCGGCGGGGTAGACGTCGCGGCCGAAGTCGGCCTTGTGCGAGGGCTGATCGAGGAACCACTTCCCGCCCGCGCCCCACTGGTAATCGATCTTCATCGTCGTGTCGGACACCATGACCCATCGGCCGGACGAATGGCTGAGCGAGATGGGACTGCGCGACGCGACGTTGCCGGTCAGCGGGTTGGACCACGTTTCGATCCCGCCGTAGTAGCAGTAGCCGATGAGCAGACTGTTGGAGTTGTACCACTGGCTCTTGAAACCCGAGCGTGAGGGGCAGTCCCACATCTTGCCCGGCGAGCGGTATCCGCCGACTTTGTCGCCCATGAGCCCGAGCCGGCCCCACGCATCGACCCAGTCCACCTTCTCGTCGCCCGCCTTGTTGCGATGCACGAATGAGCCGGCCATGTCGAACTGATGCGGCACGGCGCGCCCGCGGCAGATGATGAAGATGCCCTGGTTTTCCTGCGCGTACATGATCGTCGCCTGCGTGATGGAGCGTTCGTTGGTCGCGCAGACGGTCCGCCGGGCGACCTCGCGCGCCGACGCCATCGCAGGAAGAAGGATGGCGATGAGCAAAGCAATGATCGCCACGACGACGAGCAGCTCAATCAAGGTGAAGGCATGTCGACGCATCAGCGCCTCCTTCGATTCGGAAAGCTCAGGGATGGCCCTCCCTGAGCTTTCGCAAGCGCGGGCGCCGCATCAACAGCGGCGCGGACGCGATGAAAATCATCATCGACGTCGGCTCGGGAACGAACACGAGATCCAAAGCCGCGTCGGCGAACCGCTCGCCGAGCGCGACCTGACCGGCCGTGTTGAAGTGCAGGGAGTCCTGGAACGTCAGGTCCGACGCCGGGACGAACGCCGCGTACGGGTCCGCCGCCGCGACGGCGATCTGGGCGTCGGCGACCGTGTCGCTGTTGGCGTTGATGCGGTGAATCTCGCCGATGAGGAACGGCAGATTCGTCCCGTAAAGCGAGCGCACCGCGGCGATGAAGGCGGCGAGCCGGGTCGCGTAGCCCGACGCATGCGCGGCGGTGTCGGCGTCCGATTCGCCCTGATGCCAGAGCATGCCGACGATGTTGGGCGTGTGACCGGCGTTGATGAGCGCCTGCAAACCCGCCGCGACGGTCGATTTGAAGTTGGCGAACTGCACGCCCGTCGACGGGTTCCAGTCCGAGTACAGATTCGTCCCGCCCGCGGCGTACTTGATCAGCGCGATGTTGTGCGACGGGGCGAGGTCGGCGATGGATCGGCCGAACGATACCTCCGGCCCGATGTCCGTGCCGCTGCCGGGACGAAGTGTCGTCAACGTGTTGGCGGCGACGCTGCTGCCGCCGGGCCCCGTGTAAAACAGCACATCGGGCTGCGCCAATTTGAGATTGACCGGCGACGTCGGCAGCGACGACGACGGCGCCCGGCCGAGCATGTTCGACTGCCCGCCGAGCAGGAACACATCGACGATGTCCGCCCGTGCCGCCGGATTGATGACCAGCGCCGCAAGCGCGAGCATCATCCGTGCGGTCAGACGAAGATGACGAACGACACGCATCATGGTTTCACATCCCCGCCCGGCGGCGCGAGATGAGCAGACCCATCAGCGCCAGCCCCGCCGGCAGCGCCGCGGGCGCGGGCACGACGTTGGTGAGGAACAGACTGTTGACCTGACTGGGCGCGATCGCCTCATCGAGGATCCACATTTCGTCGATCTGCCCATTGAAGTTCAGTGCGTTGTTGTTATAGGCCTGTCCGATGGCGGCCATGATGAACCCGGTGGATTTGCCGGTGGCGGTGGCGACGAGGCCGGCGTCACGGTAGACGGACAGATTCGTGCCCGAGGCAATGACGGCGTAGTGGTGCCAGTTGGTGTCGTTGGTGAAATTGAAGTCGGCATTGCGATCGGTGGCGCTGGTCGAGTTGCTCCGCCAGCGAAGTCCGCCGCCGCCGGCGATGGACGAGTCGAGCCAGATGAAGAAGGTGCTGTTGCCGGGCTGACCGATGACCATGCCGCCGGAGTTTCCCGCCGGGGCCAGGTCGCGGGCCCAGAAGGCGATCGTGTAGGGCGAGCCGCTGTTGAAGGTATGGGAGGTGATGGAAAGGTAGTCGGTGGAGAAGTTGGCCGCCCCGCCGCCGAACATGAATTCGCCGGCGGTGTGGGTGATGTTGACGCCGGTGGTGTTGCTGTTGGCGTTGCCGTCGGTGGGGACGCCGGTGTGATGGTTGGTCGACCCGTCGGTGTAGTCATTGTCGAAGCTGTAGTAGGCATAGACGCCGGCGGAGGCCCGGCCGGCCAAGGCGAGGGTCAGGGCGATCGCGAGCACGGTCATGATGCGTTGCGTGAAGGTGGTCATCTCAATTCATCCTTTCAAAAGGTGCCTGGGTCATTCTTTTTTTTCATTCATTCAACGGAAGCGGCGGCGGGCCAGCAGGCCGAGCGCTCCAACGCCCAGCAGCCCCATCGACGTCGGCTCGGGCACGATCGTCAGCGTCAGCGTCGGGCGGAACGTCGTGGTCGGCTCCTCGCGCGAGCTCCATCGCACGCCCACGGCCGGCGACGCGCCGACGTTGGTCGCATCGAGCACGAAGGTGACGATCTTGTTCGCATCGCCATTGATGTAGTTGAACACCGCGCCGCTGGTGACGTTGAAGGCGTTGTCATTGCCGGCGCTGGAGCGCGAGTTGAAGTTCGCCAGGGCGGCGGAGCCGAAGGCGCTGGCGACGGTGAACGTGTCGCCGCTGCGATTGGGGTCGTTGCTCCATGTGAGCCCCGTCTCGGTCCATGTGTCGTTGGCGTTGAGCAGCCCGTACACCGCGACCGGCACGACCGCCCCGCCGGCGCCGGTGTTGTGCAGATCGAAGGAAATTCTGGATACCAGCGCCATGTTGATCCCGCTCAGGTCGAACTGCACGTATGAGCGGCGGGTGCTGGTCGTGTTGGAGATGTTGGCATCGAACGATGTCGTCGTGCCGAAGTTCGTCGTCGCGCTGGCCTTGTTGATCTGCGTGTCGGCGATCGACGTGAGCTTGACGATCATGTCCGCATTCGCCAGCCCCGCCCCCGCAAGGATCACCCCCAGTCCCATCACAAGCGTCATCCAATTCCTTCGCGTTGTCACGGCTTGGTCTCCTTCGTTTAAGGTGTCGATGGTTGTTTCGACGCGGCCGGCGCCTCCGCCGGTGCGTCGACTTCGAGCATCAGCGTCGGCGGCGTCGCCGTCTCGCGGCTGGCCCAGGCCGTGCCCCGATCGTCCGGCGCGACGCCGATCGGTCGGGCGATGATCAACGTGATGCCGTGCCCGCGCGCCCACGACAGCGCCTGCACCGCCGCGCCGTCTTCCTTCTGATCGAACGCCGTCTGCGCCTTGCCCGCCGGCACGTTCATGTCGAACGTCGTCAGCGCCTTGCCCGACAATAGCGCCGTCGCATCCAGATGCATCTCGACCCGCGCCGGCGCGGTGTTCCATGTCATCGCCGCTTCGTCCCACGCCCGCTCGTCCGACAGCGCATACACCGCCCCCGCCAGCGGCACGCCCGGCGTCGTCGGCGTCAGCACCAGCTTCGCTCCGCGAATCGCCGTCGTCACCTCGCTCAAATCAAACCGCAGGTACGCCCAGCGCTGTTTCGTCGGCGTGTCGCCGCCGGCGTTGTTGGCGACGAACGTCGTCTCGCGGCCCAGCGGCTGATCCGGATAACGCACATCGACGCCCGCATCGGCGATCGGCGTGAGCGTCAGCGTGCGCGTGTGCATCCGCGCGGTCGCCGGCGACGGTTCGATCAGTTGCGCTACGCCGGCGGTCGTGATCCGGCAGCGCTGCCCGGCGTCAAGTGTCTGCATCGCGCCGCCGTGCGTGCGGATCATGACATGACCCTCAAAGACCTGCACTTGTTCGCCGTCGTGCGTCAGGTCCACGCCGAACTGCGTGCCGAGGTCCACCACGTCGAAGCGATCCGTCTGCACGGTGAAGCCCAACGCCGTCTGCGGCACATGCGCGACGATCCGGCCGGCACGCAATCGGCCCGCATTCGCGCCCGACAGTTCAAACGCGCAAGGCCCGGTCAATTCGATGCGTGCGCCGGTGCGGTACATCACCTGAGCCGTCCCCGATTCGAGCGACAACACGCCTTCGCTCAGGTCCAGCCCCGTACCCCGGGCCGTCGTGCTCGCGTCGAAGCGCGCATCGGGCGATGCATCCGAGAGCACCGCCACCGACCCGAGCGACAGCGGCTGAACGCGCTCCATCGTCGGGGTCTTGCGCGTCGCCTGATCCGACAGCAGCGTCACGGTCAGCCCGGCGCCGATGATGATCATCGCCGCCAGCGCCCCCGCCCACGAGCGCCACCGCGTCGATGCGACCGCCCGCGGGGCGGCGCTGCGGATCGGCCGGGCCGTCGCCGCATGACTGAACCGCCGCAGCGTGGCGTGCATGTTCATGTACCGCCGATACTCCGCACGCGCTTCGGCGTCGTCCGCCAGCTTCTGCTCCATCGCCGCAAAGTCCGCATCGCTGATGCACCCGTTGCACAGATCGCCGAGCCATTGATGAAGCCGCGTCATGTCCATCACGCGCCCTCCCCGCCCAGCGTGCGACGGATGCACATCAGCAGCGACTCGCGAATCCGATTCAGCCGCTTGTAGAGACTGTTGTGCGTGCGGCCCAGTGCGTCGGCGATCTGACCGATCGTCTCCCGACCGGCGTAGGCACGGTCGAGGATCGAGCGATCGTCGCCGTCGAGCTTGCCCAGACAATGCGACAGCGCCCGCCGTTCGTCGGCGAGCTGTTCCGCGTCCTGCATCGATTCGTCGGCGAGCGTGTCGAACATCGCGTCGTTGAAACGGAGCCGACTGCGCTGATGCTTCTTGCGATGGTTCAGTAGTTCGTACCGTGCGATCTGACATGCCCAGTTCAGAAAGCTCGTGCCCGTCCGGTACTCGTCGAACTTGCGCCAGAGCACCAGCGATGTCTGCTGCATGATCTCCTCGGCGGCGTCCCAGTGGGGCTCCATCGACAGCACGAACGCGTGAAGCCCCGGTTCGCTGCGGGCAAAAAGCACCACGAACTGCTCGTGCCGATCGGATTGATTGGGATCGCCCATCGCACCCATATAACGTCCGCCCACCCGCCGATTGGCCGCGTCAATCCTGAATTTTTTTCACGCCCCAAGCCCCGCCGCCGACCATTCCTCCAGCGGCGTGTAGATCGTCGCATCCATGGGGGCCCCCAGCCCGAACGGCGCCGCGTTGACGGATGCCAAGTCCATCATGCCGCTTCGGATATAAACTGCCGCTCCGACCGGCTGGCGGTCATGATACAGGTCGGCATGATGGGTCAGCATCGCCCGCTGCACCGCCGGGTTGAACATGCTCAGCCCGGCAAAATAATGGTGCCCGTTCCGCTCGGCATGGGTCAGGCCCATCGCGGCGACGACCGCCGCATCCTGAAGCATCGCCACCGGCCCGACGTTCGCCAGATCCTCCCCGCTGATGACGCCCGTCTGGCCGCGCGTCCGCCGGCGATATTCGATCAGCGCCGCGTTGGCCACGCTTCGCAACACACCCTTGCAGTTCTTGTGGCTGATGCCGATGTAGCCCATCGCCAGCGCCCGCGGCAGCGCACCCATCGCATCGTCCGATTCATCGATGATCATCATCGGCCGATCCGCCCATGCCCGCAACGCCGCGCCCGTCGCCTCGTCCAGCGCGACGCTTCGATGCAGCGGCTGCTCCAGATACAACATCCGTCGCATCAACGGCTCCAGCCCGCGCTCCTCGCCGATCCGCTCCCACATCGCCCGCAGCGCCTCGACTTCGACAAACGACTCGTTGCCATCGAGCGTGAACGCGAACTGGCGCGTCCGCCGCAGGATCACCTCCGCCACGCGATGCAGTCGATCGATCGCCGCGTCGGCATCGCCCGTCACTTTGATCTTGAAGTGCGTCAACCCGTACGTATCGATGCACGCCGCCAACGACTGCGGCAAGCCGTCGTTCGCCCGGTCCGCGTCGGCGATGTCCTCGTTCGTTAGCGCATCGCCCAGTCCGACCGTGTGCCGGACGATCAGATGGCGCGTCGGTTTGTCTGGCAACAGATCGCTGACTTGGCCGTCGCGCAGTTCCGAATGCACCTCGCCGAACCGCAGGCCCAGCGTGCCGTTGCGCAAAGCTTCGTGAAACGGCTGACCGGTCGCCTTGCAGAACGCCTCGATGACCGCGCGCTCGACGAGACTCGTGCCGTGGTTGGCCAGCAGCGGCGGCACGCCCGCGCGATGAGCCCAGTCCGTCTGCGCTTCGTGCACCGCCCGCCACAGATCGAACACGCTCGCCTGCTCGCCGACTTGGGCGGCAAAATCGCACGCCTGCGTGATGACGTCGAACATCCGGGATAAATCGTCTTCGAAGCGCGTCGCCGGGTCTTTGGTGAACCATTTGGGCGGCAGGCCGTCGCTGGCGTGACCGATGGTCGCGACGCCGTCGACATCGACATGCGCGGTGAGGAACACATGCGGCAGGGCTGTGAGGGCGGCAATGCCGTAGCGGAATGGGAACCGCGTCCGCATGCTCAATACATGCTGCTCGATCTGTCGGACCCGAAGGGTCATGTCCGTCACTTCCCTAAAAACCTGTCGCGCCCCGCCACCAGCGCCGCCATCTTCCGATCCGCCACGCTCCGGCTAAGCATCCAGAATCCGCAATCCGGATGCACCCAGCGGATGCGCTTCTCGCCGAGCACCTTCACCGCCGTCTCGATCCGCCCCGCCACTTCATCGCTCGTCTCCACTTCGTTGTCCTTGATGTCGATGACGCCGACGCCCAGCGCGATCTCGTCGCGCAGGTCCCTGAAATGCTCCAGTTCGTCATACCCCCGGCGCGCGAATTCGAGCACGAGGTGATCAACATGCAGCTTGTTGAGCAGCGGCAGCGTGTTCTTCCAGAAGCCCTTTTGAATCGTCGACCCGCCGTAGTTGCCGAAGCACAGGTGCAGCGCCTTTTCATTTTGAATCGCATCGAGCACGCGATTGATCGGCCCGACCGCCCAGTCGTTATCCTCCGGATGCCCCGTCAGATTCGCCTCATCGACCTGCACCACCGGCGCATCGATTCGGCTCACCTGCGCCGCCAGCACGCCCGCCACCGCGTCGCACAACGCCGGCAGGTCGCCGTAGTGTCGATCCATGAGCGTCTTGGCGAGCATGTACGGCGAAGTGACCGTGAACTTCATCGGCCGCCCGCTGAGTTTCTTCACGCTCATCCAATCCGCCGGCAGATCGAGCGTGCCTTCATCGAGCGCCGCTCGCACGACGCCCGCCGGCTTCGTGCGGAAGCCCATGCCGGTCTTTGAGCGGAAGTCGACCAGCTCTTCGTGCGACAGATCGCGATGCACGCCGCCCATCGGGCGGATGAAATATTCGATCATCCCGTTGGTTTCCGGGTGATTCACATCGAAGCGCGACAGCTCGCCGTCGGCGATGACGTCCAGCCCGGCAAGCTCCTGCGTCTTGAGCACGACGAGAATCGCATCGCGCAGCGCCGGCGACGAAGGCATGGCGGCCAGCCACGCGGGAACCGGATACGAACCCACAACCGTTGTCAGAATCGATGGCGATGCCATGTCCAGCTCCAGATGATCAAAGCCCGAGGCGCGCCACCAATGCCGTCAGCGCGATGATGCCTCCGCAGGCCGCCAGCGCCAGCGTGAACCCGCCGACGTCGGCGAGTGTGGGACGTTGAATTTCGATCGATGTGCCGGGCAGCAGCTTGCGCCGCTCCAGCGCCGCCGGGTCCGCCATCGCTTCTTCGAGCCGCCGGCGATCCTCCGCCGGGTCGCGCGCGATGGGCGTCTTCATCTTGGCGTAATACTTGTCGAGCGCCGCCTTGCTGTTGCGCGGCGTGACGAGACTCAAAACGATCATCACCACGAACGGCATGACGATCTTGGGCACGAGACTGAGCGTATCGAGCATGGCGCTCGAAGCGGTGCGCAGATCGACGCCGACCCATATCAGCGGCAGATAGTCGAGATTCAGATCCCCGCTTGCCTGGCCGGTTCCTTCGTAGCGCTGAATGTCGATCGTCCGGTCGGCGGATTCGGAATGGCCCATCGTGCGGTACGCCGCGAGGTCGATGTTCTTGATGTCGCCGGTCCAGAAAATGGCGCGGCCGCCGGTGGTGATTTTTTCGTCGATGGTGTCGCCGACTTTTCGGGCACGCCCCTGCGCGACATCCGACGGCGCGGCGGGCCGGTGGATCGTCGTCGTGACCTTGTCGGTCATCGCCGTCAGGGCCGCGCTCGCCCGCAGGTCGGGCCAGATCGCGGGAATCACCTTGGGGGCGACGAAGAAAATGATCAATCCATAGAACAGCGTGCCCCAAGCGGCGAGCGTCGTGGCGCGTCGCCACCAGAGCCCGATCCAGAACGGCGCGGCGAAAAGCATGGGCACGATCCATGTCAATTGAAGCTGGGCGAACACGTCCATGAGCGACCACGAAAACGCCACCGCGCCGATGATGACGATCGCGCCGGCGAGTCGGCCGAGCATGACGTAGCGCTGCTCGGAGGCGTGATCGTTCACGTAGGGGGCGTAGAGGTTTCGCACGACCAGCGCGGAGCAGACGAGCATGTAGGTATCGGCGCTGCTCATCAACGCCGCCAAAAGACACGCGAGCATCAGGCCGCGCATGCCCATCGGCAAAAGCTCCAGCGATGCGACGCCCCATGCCTTGTCGGGGTCGGCGAGGACCTCGGGGCGGTCGGACATGAGGGCGAGGACGATCAGCGCGGTCAGCGCCCAGCCGATGGTGCAGACGCGTTTGAAGAGATTGCCGGTGACGAGGCCGACGCGTGCGTCGAGCTCGGTCTTGGCGGACCCGCCGCCGGTGGCGATGAAGTGCGGTGTGACGACGATGCCGATGAGCAGGATGACGACGACGGCGGCGATGCGGTGGATGGGAAATTCGCTGGCGCCGGAGCCGACGATGTGAAAGTACGCCCCCGGAAGTTGGTCATGAAGAATCTCAAAGCCGGTCGCGCCGGGGTGGGTCGCGCCGAACTTCGCCACGAGCGCCGACAGACCGAAGGGAATAAGCATGACGGAGAGGAGGATGATGAACAGCCCCTGCACGAGGTCGGTCCAGTACGCGGCGGTGAGTCCGCCCAGGACGCCGTAGGTCATGACGATGACGGCGATGATCGGGACGAGGACGTATTCGATGGGGATGCTGGTCGCGCCCCATGTGAAGGTTTCGCCGATCATCGGCGCGGCGACTTTGCCGGTGGCGGTGAAGAGCATGGCGGTGTAGACCATGTAGAACAGGAGGCCGAAGAGCGTGTACGCGGCTCCGAGGGCGCGCGATTCGTATCGCTCCACGAACCAGTCGCCGAGCGTCAGGTGACGCATGCGGCGATACCACACGGCGGCGATCCAGTAAAAGGGCGTGACGAAGAGCCAGGACATGACCGACCACATGCCCGAGAGCCCGCTGGTGAAAGTCGTGCGTGCGGTGTTGACGGGGTCGGCGGAACCGGTGCCGGCGCCGAACGCGGCGAAGGTCTGAATGAGCTTGCCGAACGAACGCCCGCCGAGGAAATAGTCTTCCTGTACTTTGACGGTCCGCATCGCCCAAACGCCGATGCCCGCCATCGTGGCGAAGTACACGACAAGCACAACCCAGTCCAGAAGCCCCATGCACCGCTCCATACATCCCGTTGCCCGGCCGCATGATAACGCAGCCGGTTATCACGAGCAATCATGCGTCGTTGCGACACCCGCGATCGGCCGATCGCCCATTCGTTTGCGATCGCGCGCCGTTGAAACGGATGATGTTGATCTCCAACGCGCACACAACTTTGGACACCTCCGTTCATCGTCACCTGACGATTGCGCAGGCGGATGACGGTGGATGAAATTCAGATCATCCGCGTCGATTGTCCGGCATGCTTGAAGCACGCTCAACCTCTGTGCCGCGCCAGACGACAACACGAAAGCGATCTGCATCTTGCATCATTCTCGTTGAATATGGCCCTTTCATACAGCATTGGCGACGTATCCCACCTGGACGAGCCGCTGTAAATCACCACCGGCCTCATAGAAATCAAACCGTATATTCATGCGGGCATGACACGGATCGGGATCGTATTTATTAACATATTTTCGTTTGTCGCCTCAATGGCTCGTCGAGGTGACAAAAGAAAAACCCCGCTAATGCGCGAAGCACTAACGGGGCGGAGGGGAGAAAGATGATCATTTCATAATTACCTAATCACAATTGTCAGTCAAGCGATTTTGACGTTGGTTCCAAAAAAAACTTCGATGATTGCACGCAAATACGGGTTAAGCCGTAAGTGCTAGTCCTCATCCGCCCGCCATCACGGGCCGGCGCGCGCCGTGGCGCTCACAAGCTTCATACATCCGCGCGGTCCGTAAAAGCTTCGCTTCGCTCATGGCCGGCCCCAGCAACTGCATGCCGATCGGCAGCGCGACTCCGTCCGCTTCCGAAAATCCGCAAGGCAATGACACGCCGGGAATTCCCGCGAGATTGCAGTTGACCGTGTACACATCGTTGAGGTACATCGCCAAGGGGTCGTCCGTCTTTTCGCCGAAGCGAAACGCCGGGTGCGTCGTCGTCGGACAGATGATCGCATCCACCTGCTCAAACGCCTTGTCGAAATCTTCCTTGATAAGTCTACGTACTTTCAGCGCCCGCAGGTAGTATGCATCGTAATACCCGCTCGAAAGCGCATAGGTGCCGAGCATGATGCGGCGTTTGACTTCATCGCCAAAACCCTCGGCCCGGCTTGCCGCGTAAAGGTCGATCAGATCGTCGGGCTTGGCGGTGCGATGCCCGTAATGCACGCCGTCGTATCGCGCCAGGTTCGACGACGCCTCCGCCGTGGCCACCATGTAGTAGGCCGCGATGCCGTACTCGGTATGCGGCAGGTCGACTTCGATGATCCGCGCTCCGAGATTTCGGTAGGCCCCAATCGCCGCTTCGATCGCCCTGGCCACCGCCGGGTCGTTGGCATCGGACATGTACTGCCGCGCCACGCCGAGTTTCAGGCCCTCGATCGGCTTGTCGAGATCCGCCAGATAATCGGGGACAGGGGCGTCGGCGCTGGTGGAGTCCATCTTGTCGAAACCGGCGATGACGTTGAGCATCAGGGCGGCGTCTTTGACGTTGCGGGCGAACGGGCCGACCTGGTCGAGACTGCTGGCGTAGGCGACGAGGCCGAAGCGGCTGACCCGGCCGTAGGTGGGCTTCAATCCGACGACGCCGCACAGCGCCGCGGGCATGCGGATGGACCCGCCGGTGTCGGACCCGAGACTGGCGGCGCACAGGTCCGCGGCGACGGCGACGGCGCTGCCGCCTGAAGATCCGCCGGGCACGCGGTCGGTGTCCCACGGATTGCGTGTCACACCGAAGGCGCTGTTCTCGCACGACGAGCCCATGGCGAACTCGTCGAGATTCGTCTTGCCGAGGATGACCGCCCCCGCCGCTTCGAGTTTCGCCACCACGGTCGCGTCATACGGCGCGCGGAAGTTTTCGAGCATGCGCGAGGAGCAGGTCGTGCGCCCGAACGTCGAGCAGAGGTTGTCCTTGATGGCGATCGGCACGCCCGCCAGCACGCCGGGGCGCTTGCCCGCGTCGGCCGCCGCCGCCTGCTGCATCGCACGCTCCTCGAACACCTGCGTGTACGCCCCGAGCGTCTTGTCATGCGCCGCGATGCGATCCAGATACGCGCGCGTCGCCTGAGTGGAGGTCACTTCGCGCGACGCGATCGCGTCGCGCAGGTCGGTCAATGTCGTCTGTGTTACATCCATGAATCTTCACCGCGAAAAGCATTGCAAATTGACCAATGCAAATTGAAAATTGAAAATTGCCGACGGCACCCTCCGGCAATTTGCATTTTGCAATGGTCAATTTTCACTTTGCGATTCCCCTTCCTCACGCCCCGCCTCCGTCGCCGAGCACCTTGGGCACTTTGAAAAACGGCGGGTCCGCATCGGGCGCGTTCGCCAGCACCGCTTCATTGCTCAACGGCTGCGTCGGCACATCGTCGCGGAAGCGGTTGGTGATCGCCGACGGATGCGCCATCGGCTCGACGTTCTGGACGTCCAACTCCGCCAGCTTGTCGACGTAGCCGAGCACCGCCGAGAGCTGCTGCGCGAAGTAATGGACCTGATCGTCGGCGAGCTTGAGGCGGGCCAGACGGGCGACGTGGCGAACTTGTTCGTCAGTAAGTGTGTGTGACATGCGAATAACGACCGGTGATCCCTCAGCGGCTCCACGAAAGCACGAACGCCGGGGGCACATTGCGCACCACCGGCCCGGTCACGCGACAGGGTCCGAACAGCTTCTCCATCCGCCGCCGAAACCGCACCGCCGACGGCAGCGGCCAGGCGTGCACATACTGAAACGTGCGGAACACCACGCCCGGCTCCATCAATTCATCCAGCGCCGCCACCACCGCCTCCGCCACCGCCGCCGGCAGCGACGCGAACGGCAGCCCGCTGATGATCGCGCCGATGCGCTTCGGATCGTGCCCCGCATCGGCAAGATGCTTCAAAGCATGCTCCGCCGATCCCTCGACGAATCGCAGGTCGGTGAAGCGTTCGCGCAGCAACTGCACGAACACCGGATCGTACTCGATGCCCAGATACGCGCCGGGATGCGGAAGCACGGTGCGGATCTGCTGCGTGATCGGTCCGGTGCCGGGGCCCATCTCGACGATCGCCTGATCCGGCCCGAGGCTCAGCCCCGCCACCATCGCCCGCCCGAGCACCGCCGAGCTGGGCGCGATCGCGCCGACCTTCGTCGGGTTCCGCATCGCCGCGGCGATGAATCGAATGCTGTCACGCGTGGCCATCATCCATTCTATTAGCGGAAAACGCCGTCAGCGGCAAATCCCGCACAATCCCTCCAACCCGAACGCCCCATCGGTCATTTTCGCACGGAGCAACCGATTGTCTGGCTCCCGCGGGTTCGTGTGACATAGTGGGGGGATGCGGCCGAAGCGACGCGATCGCCCGGCCCGGTCGGTTCTCCCCCATTGGAGTGGAATGATGATTTCAATGACTCACCCCCGCCGCCGTGCGATCCTCGCCGCCGCCCTGCTCGGCTTCACCGCCTCCTCCTCCTTCGCCGGCACGATCCGCGCCGATCGCGATGATCAACTGTACCTGGACCTGGTCCACAGCGCCCCCGCCTACGCGGCCGTCGGACAATTCCTCGGCTCCGGCGCGGACGCGGGCGGCGCCTACAACTTCGCCGCCTCCGGCACGCTCATCGCCGGCAACTGGGTCCTCACCGCCGCACACGTCGTCGATGGCGCCACATCCCTCTCGTTCAACCTCGGCTCGACAAGCTTCACCGCCGATCAGTGGATCGCCAACCCCAACTGGAACGGCAATCTCAGCAGCGGTTACGACCTGGCACTCGTCCACTTCTCGACCGACCTCTCGCTCGCCACGGGCATCAACGCCGCTTCGCTCTACACCGGCAAAAACGAACTGGGCCAGGTCGCCACGATCGTCGGCTACGGCGCGACCGGCACCGGTGACAGCGGCTACCTGGACGTCAACAGTCTCGGCGACCTCGTCGCCCGGGCCGGCAACAATGTCGTCGATGCGACGCTCAACACGCCCGGCAGAACCGACCGCATCCTGCTCACCGATTTCGACAATCCGACGAGCGCCGCCGACAACAGCTTCGGTTCAGCGACGCCGCTCGATCTCGAATACATGATCGCGCCCGGCGACAGCGGCGGCGGCCTGTTCATCAACATCAACGGCGCCGACTTCCTCGCCGGCGTGACGAGCTTCTCGTGGGGCCGGCTCGACGGCACCCCCGACTCCGACTATGGCGACGTCGCCGGCTTCACCCGCGTCTCGCAGTTCACTTCATGGATCGACAGCATCCTCCACCCCAATACCGGCGGAGGCGCCAAGGGCGGGCACGGCCGCCCCAAGAAAGGCGCGGAACTGGCCGCGCTCCTACCCGAACCGCCCGATGTTCATATCGTGCCCGAGCCGGCGTCGCTGAGTCTGCTGGGCGTGATGGGGCTGATGCTCATGGGACGCCGCCGCCGGGCGTGACGAAAACGTCGGGATTTTAAGCGTTTCGCCGCAGGGCGACGATTGTGATGTCGTCGGCGACCTGGTCGCCCTGGAACTTGGCCAGCGCGTCGATGAGGTCGCGACAGATGTCTTGCGGCGAATCGGACCCGCAGCGTTCGATGACTTGATGCAGGCGGGTTTCGGTGAACATCTCTTTTGAAGGCGAGACGGCTTCGGTGACGCCGTCGGTGTAAAGCACGAGGGATTCGCCGACTTCGAGCCGTTCGGATTTCTGGATGATCGGGCCGAACACTTCGGCGCCGGCGACGCCGAGGATCGGCGCGGTGATGTCGCCCAGTTCGCCGATGCCGTTGGAAGTGCCGAAGTAGATCGGCTTGGGGTGACCGGCGTTGCAATACGTGAACTTGCCCGTCTCCGGGTCATACTGCATGAGGAACATGGTCACGAACATGCCCGCGCCGGTGTCTTCGACGAGCATGCGGTTGGCGGCGTCGACGATCTCGGCGGGGTTCAGGCCGGTCATGGCCAGGTTGCGCACGATGGTGCGCGTGACGGCCATGAGCATGGCGGCGGGGACGCCCTTGCCGGAGACGTCGGCGATGACGATGTTGAGCAGATTATTGGGCGCGAAGAAGTAGTCGAAGAAGTCGCCGGCCACGTGTCGGGCCGGCACGTTCGCGCCGCACAGATCGAACTCGCGCGATTCAGGGAACGGCGGCATGTTGCGCGGCAGAAGGTCCGTCTGAATCTGCCGCGCGATGCGCAGCTCCGAATCGACCTTTTCGCGCTCCGCCGACTCGGCGGTCAGCGCGTCGACGTGGGCGTGAAGCTGGCGCACCATGAGGTTGAACCCGTTGGCGAGTTGCCCGATCTCGTCGCGCCGCTTGACGCCCGACACCTGCACGTCCAGATTCCCCGCCGCAAGCTGATTGAACGCACCGGCGAGCTTCTCGATCGGACGCGACAGACGAATTGCCACCACCATCACCAGCAACATCAGCCAGCCCAGACCCAACAACAGAAACATCGCCCGGCCCTTGAGACGCTGCATGATCGGCCCCATCACGATGCTCTCGTTCATGCTCGTCGCCAACACCCACCCCGTCGACGGAATCAGCGCCATGCCCAGCCACTGCGCCTGCCCCGGCTGATAGCCCTCAAAAAGCTCCGCCAGCCGCGTCGTCCGAACCACCCCCGTCCCGCCCGCCAGCGCCTTGTGCCCCGCGTCCACCAGGTCGCCCAATCCCTTGTCCATCGCAAGCTGCATCATCGACGCCCCGCCCACCGCCAGCTTCTCGTCCGTCGAGAGCACGTGACCGACATGATCGAGCACCACGTAGTTGCCCGGCTCGAACTCCGACGCCCCGCCGTTGAGCGCGCCGGAAAACTGCGCCACCAGCGGCGTGACCACCGGCGTGTCGGAACCCGCCTCCGGCGATCCCGCCGGCTTCTCCGCACCGCCCTGACGCACCACGCGCTCGAGCATCTTCTCGAGGTCCGCCACGCGCACGCTCACCGTCACCACGCCCCGGAACACCTCGCCCAGATAAAACGGCGTCGAGTAGCTGATGACCTGCTGATTGTCCAGAAAGCCCGCGACATACGGCTCGGTCCACATCGCATGTTGATCCGCCTTGACCTTCGCGTACCAGGCGTAGTCGGCGGTGGTGTAGTCGAACGCTTTGCCGAGGTCCACCATCTTGAGCACGCCCGGCGAGCGGATCATCAAGGGGGCCATGAGCTGTTTCTGATCCCCGACCATCTCCGGGTCGAACGCGATCGAGCTGGCGTAGATGAGCGGGTTCTGCCGCAGGTGCGTGCGGAGGAGCGAATGAAGCTGGACCGGCTGGATGTTGGGCCGGGCGGTGAGGAACTCGGCGGTCGAATCGGCAAGCTGCATGACCGCTTCGAGGCGGGTGTTCATGCGCGTGGCGGCGTTGGTGGCGGCCTCGCCGACGAGCGAGCGCATCTGCCGCATGACCGACTGGCGCGCCCAGTAGTAGTCCCCGGCGAGCAGGATGGCGTACATCAGCAGCAGCGGCATGCTGATGTACAGAATCAGTTTGGAACGGATCGTCAATCGCATCAGTTCGGGATTCACTCAACCAGCGGGTAAGGCGATATTGTAGGCCCAACGCACCCGACCCACAGACTTATACACAGACCATGCACACCCAACCATAACCTGCTTCATTGACAACGGTTGCACCGATCGACCGCGTTGGATGCCGCCCGCGGTCGGCTCACTGGCCCAATCCGGGGCGTTGGAGTTGGACGATCCAGTCGGGCGTCTGTTCCACATATTCGCGCAAACGCCGCCCAGCGATGAAGTAACTGCGGGCGCAGAGGCCCTGAAACACCACGCTCAGCACGATGACCAGCGTGTAGACAAGCACGAGGATCGAGCGGACCGTCGGCTCGTAATCCTTCATGAGATTGTCGACGCTGGCATCCCCGCTGGAGGGCATCGGGGCGAAATACGCCTGATAGATCGACCAGAGGCAATAGATCGTGATCAGGCCGAGGAAGACAAGCTGGTTGGCGCCGAGTGTTCGCCCGGCCCGGACGTCGAGGTTCTGAAACATAGTGCGGCCGCGAAATTCCGTGAAGGCCACATAGCTTAGCGCGATGGTGATGAGCACGTTGGTCAGGTCCGGCCCGAAGGCGAGACCGACCGCACAGCAGGCGGCGATGATGGCGGTCGTGTAGCCGTTGAAATTCGCGAGCTTGACGGCCCCCTTGATCTTGCGAAGGCGTGCGGCGGCCTCGGCGATCTGCTCCTTGTGCTCCGCCGAGAGCGGGCCGCCGGCGGCGGGGGAGGATGGAGGTGCATCGCTCATTCGTTCTTTATCGACCACACGCCCCGCGAGCTTGCCGAATTCTCACGAACCTTCACGCATCGCTCACCATCGTGTCGCGCCCCGCACATATGGGGCCCTTACGATCCGCCTCGTGATGACCCTCTGCCGATCGAACGTCAAGCGAAGCCGCTGAGTCTGCTGAGAAGGGCGAAAACACCTCCGTGACGAAGGGATGAAAGAGAAAGCCCCGCCCCCATCCGGCGGGGTTTTCGATTTCTTGGGCCCCCGCCCTTGAGGGCGGGGCTGGGGGCGGGTGAATCGCATCAGTTGGCGCGGGTTTGGATTCGATGTGGACACGGCGCTGGGCTGATTTGATTCACCCCCTCCCAACCCTCCCCCTCAAGAGGGAGAGCTAAATTACTTGTGACCCCCTGCGCATCCGTCTATGCTCTGACCATGACGCAGCGGCGGTCGGTCATCACGGTGGGGAATTTCGACGGCGTGCATCGGGGACATGCGGCACTCATCAGCCGGGCGCGCCAGCTTGCCGATGCGGCGGGGGCGCAGGTCGTGGTCGTGTCGTTCACGCGACATCCGCTCACCGAGCTTCGCCCCGAGGCGTCGCCGCCGACATTGATGGATCGGCCCCAGCGCGAGGCGGCGCTGCGCGAAGCGGGCGCGGATGTCATCGACTGGCTCGAGCCGGATATGCGGACGGTGCTGAGTCTGACGCCGCGCGCGTTTGTCGAGAAGATGGTCAGCAAGTTCGCGCCGCAGGCATGGGTCGAAGGCGGCAACTTCCGCTTCGGCCGCAAGCGCGAGGGTGATGTGCGCTTGCTCAAGGAGTTGGGCGCGGAGATGGGGTTTGATGTGCACATCGTCGACCGCGTCGCCGCCACGCTGCGCGACAAGACCATCGTGCCCATCAGCAGTTCGCTCGTGCGCTTCCTCGTGGCCTGCGGGCGTGTGGCGGATGCACAAATCTGTCTGGGTCGGCCTTTTGTCATGCGCGGCCGCGTCATCGAAGGGGAAAAACGCGGACGCACCATCGGATTCCCCACCGCCAACATCGACACCGCCGACCGCGTCCTGCCCGCCGACGGCGTCTACGGCGGCACCATCGATCTCGACGGCCGAACCTTCCCCGTCGCCATCAGCGTCGGCGTCAAACCCACCTTCGGCAAACGCGACCGCGCCTTCGAGGTCTACATCATGGGCGACGTGGGCGATCTGTATGACCGGGTGCTGGAGATTCGCGTGCTGCGCTTCCTGCGCGATCAGGCGGTGTTCACAAGCGTCGAGCCGCTGGTGGAGCAGATGCAGCGGGATGTGCGAAGCGTTCAGGCGATGTATGATGCGAACCTCTTGTGTGCGTCGGAGCTGGCCGTTGGAAAAATATGAATCGAACACGACGCTCGCCGACGTTGCCGCGACGCTGCTGGCTGCGCCGCGCGTGGTATTGACCACGCACGCCAAGCCCGACGGCGACGCGCTGGGGTCGGTCATGGCGCTGGCGCGGGCGATCGAGCTCAAAGGGCACAAGGCCGAGCGATGGATCATGCCGCCGATCGTCGGCAATCTGGACATGCTCGCGGCGGGCGCGCCGATTCATCTGCACAACACCGACAAGGACCCGTTGCCGAGCGGCGAACCGGACGTGATCGTCGTCGTCGACACGGGGGCATGGAGCCAGCTTGATCCGATGCGGGCGTGGCTCGAACCGCGGCGACAGCGCGTGATCGTGATCGATCATCACCTGCGCGGCGACGACGTGGGCGCCAAGCGCCACATCGACTCGACCGTCGCCGCTGCGGCGCAGATCGTCTCCGAGTTGATCGACGCCATGAAATGCCCCTATGACGATGCGATTCGCGCGGCCCTGTACGTCGGCATCGCCTCGGACACCGGCTGGTTTCGCTTCTCGAACACGGACGAGCGCGTGCACCTGCTGGCCGCCCGGCTCCTGCGCGAGGGCGTGGATCATGCGACGCTGTACATGAAACTCGAGCAGGCCGAGCGACCGGAGAAACTTCAGCTCACGATCCGCGCACTGGACAGTCTGCAACTCGTCGCCGGCGGGGCGGCGGCCGTGATGACCCTGCGCGCCTCCGACTTCGCCGACACGGGCGCCCGCATCGAAGAGACGGAGCGCCTCGTCGACCTGCCGCAGATCGTGGCGGATGTGCAGGTCGTCGCGCTCATCACGGAAACAGGCAACGGCACGGTGCGGCTTTCGTTCCGCTCCAAGCCCGGCGAGGATGCGATCGACGTCAACGCCTTGGCGCATCAATTCGACGGCGGCGGTCACGCCCGAGCCGCCGGCGGGCGCGTCAACGCCCCGCTCGCCGAAGTCCGACGCCGCGTCATCGACGCCATCGAATCCGCATTAAGTGCCAAAACCCCCCGCCCCGTCTGACGCCCCCCCTGATCCCCGATCCCCAACCCCTGATCCCCGATCTTATTTCACCACGCGCACGTTCCGCCGTCCGTCATCGTCCTGCATCGGCATGTGCGCCCCGCCGCTCCCGCTGGTCCATCCGCTGATGACGCGGTTGAAGTACGCGAGGACGGAGAGGATGGCGAAGATGATGACGAACATGAACACCGCGGCGGCGACGAGCACGACGATGGGCACGATGAGCACGAGCACCGCCGCCAGAGCGGCATACTTCCATGTCCACGACGGCTGCTGCTGCGCGCGTGACGCCCACACCCGATAGGACGGATTGGCCCGGAACGATTCGAAGTTGAAATCGGCGTATCGCATGAATGATTATAGGCGGGGGGACTTCAGTCCCCCCGCCTCGGCCAGAATCACCAGGCACTTACTTATCGCTGAACATGTCCTTGGGCCATTCCATCTTGATCTGGTCATGCTCCAGGAGCGTGCCGGTGGCCTGATGGAGGCGGACGATGGCGTTGTTGTAGTCGACGACGGACTGAAGCTCGCGCGTTTCGGCGTCGGCGAGGCGCTGCTGCGTGTTGAGCTTGAGGTCCAGAAGAAACTCTGGCGTCAGCGCTTCGCCGCGCTCCTCCCGCTCGAGCAGCGCCCGGAGGTTCTCCGCGGCGGCGCGCCGCGCGGCCCGGTTGACGCCGATGAGTTTCCACGCCGTCTGAAGTTCCCGCAGGGCGGTCTTCACTTCCAGCACGATGCCCTGCGCGGTGTTCTGGTACGCGATCACCGTCTGCTGGCGGGCGATGCGCGTGCGGCGGAAGTCGGCCTCGGCGGCGCGGTTGCCGATCGGCGTCTCGAACTGACCGCCGATGACGTAGTCGATGAAGTTCGCATCGGTGAGCCGATCGAAACTGCCGTGCACCTCTTCCGAAAGCCCGCGGTACTGCACGCTGGCGTTGAGGTTCAATTGCGGCAGTCGCTGATTGTCCGCCACGGCCTGACGAATCGACGCGTCATCGATGTTGAGCAGCGCCTGCCGGACTTCCGGCCGGCTCTTCAGGGCCGTCGTCACCGCGTCGAGCAGGTTGTAGCCGACGCTCACTTCGATCGGATCATCGCTGGGCACGATGAGCGTTTCGTCGGACAGCGGCATGTCCGGGTCGTTGATGAGGCGTTTGAGCGTGTCGGACGCGTCGCGCATCGTCTGCCCCGACTTGATCAGATCATTGCGGCGATTCTCCACGAACGCCTGCGCCTGCGCCTTCTGCACCGGGTTCACGTCGAACTGCGCGCGGGCGAAGATCGTGTCGCGCGTGTCGAGCGTCATCTTCAAAAGGCGCTGCTGAATGGCGTACTGCCGTCGCGCGAAGATCAGGTTCCAGTAAGCCGCCTCGACCTGCCCGAGCGTGGTGAGCATCTGCGACTGCATCGCCAGCACATCGTTGCGATGCGCGTTGCGCGTGATCATGATCTGCGAGCGGTTGACGTACGTGCCGAAGTTGCGGAGCAGGGGCTGCGACACGCCGACGAGAATGTTGGACACGAACGAGGGATTGGGCGACTGGGCGAAGTTGGGGCTGTGGTCCTCGGTGTAGTCGAGGCCGCTGGAGACCTGAAGCCGGCCGCCGGTTTCCAGGGGCTTGCGGATGCCGGTTTCGAGGGTCGCGGTGTTCTGACTGGTGGCGGAGGCGCCGACGGGCGTCAGCCCGCCCAGCCCGTTGCTCACGAGCGGCTGCGGACGCGGGCGGTCGACCTTCGTGTAGTTCACATCCGTGTAGAACACGGCGTCGAAAATTGCCTCGGCGGCGGCGACCTGCGCTTCGCTGACGGCCGGCTGAAGCTGGGCGATCTTCAGATCGAGGTTATTGGACACGGCCCGGCGAATGGCCTGTTGCAGCGACAGATTCGTGACGCGCATCGGCGCGGCGTCGAGGCCGGGACCCAGATCGATCGTCTCCTTCGTATACACCGCCGGGCCGGAGATCGTGTCAAGCTGCTTGATCCGATCCGGCTCCTTCTCAAGGTACAGATCGCCCGGCTCGGCCTTGGGTTCGACGGCCTGAGCGTCCTTGACGCCTTCAAGCTGACGCTTCTGAGCGGCGATGATCTGATCGCGCAGTCCCAGCGTGTTATCCACCGACAGCGGATCGGCGCACCCGCCCGCTCCAAGCACCAAGGCCCACAACAGACCCGTCACCACACGTTTCATGAGCATATCCTGTCTGGATGGGCAAAAGTGCCCCAACGGTCCGGCGGACTTTACCTCGCCGCGGGTATACAGTAGCGTAGAGAATCGCATCTTAGCAACGCACCGAAGGATTTCACCATGACCACCACGTTTAAAACATCCATCCAGTGTGCGGCAATTCTCGCCGTTTTCGCGGCGGGGTCACTGGCGCAGAACTTCCCCTTCGCCGGCGTCGTCAACTCCGACAAGGTCAACATCCGCGCCGGGGCCGGCGAGAACTACTACCCTGTCATCCAGCTCGACCGCGGCGCGATCGTGATGGTGCATGAGAACCTTTACGGGTGGTACAAGGTCACCGCGCCGGCCGATTCGTTCTGCTACGTCTCCAAGGAATTCGTCAAGATCGACGCCGGCGGCCAGACGGGCTCGATCATCGGTCAGTCGGTGCGCGTGCGGGCGCCGTCGCCGGCAGGCCCCGATGACAGCTACAAAATTCTGCTGCGCCTCAACGACGGCGACAAGGTGCGCGTACTCGGCGAGGCGGGGGCGTTCTACAAGATCGCCCCGCCGCCCGAAGCGCGGCTGTATGTCAAAAAGGAAATGATCGACGTCGCCACGCCCGAACAGATCGCGGCGGCGAAGAACGCCCAGCCCGCCACGCCCGAAGCGCCGGCCGCGCCGGTGGTGAAACCCGAAGCGCCCGCGACGCCCGTCGTCGAGAAGCCCGCCGTGCCGGAAACGCCCGCGGTTCCGGAAGCGCCGGCGGCTCCGGAGAAGCCGATGAAGGCAACGCAAGTCGCGGTGGTCACGCCCGAAGCGCCGGCGGCGCCCGAGACGCCCGCGGCTCCGGAGAAGCCGGCCGTCGAAACGCCCGCCGCGCCCGAAGCGCCGGCGAAACCCGAGACGCCGATTCCCGCCGTGCCGGAGCAGCCGGGCGTCGTGAGCGGTCCGCACCCCAAGCTCACGGACCTGGAAGCGCGCTATTCGGAGATGGAGAAGCTGCCGCTGGAGAAGCAGTCGCTGGCGGCACTTCAGATGGACTACGAACATCTGTCGACGTCCGAAGACCTGAGCCCCGAAGACAAGCGGCTCATCAAGGCACGCGTCGAACTGCTCAAGAATCGTCAGAAACTTCAGGCCACGCTCGCCGAAATCGACGCGGTCAAGAAGCAGATGGCCGCCGCCGATCAGCAGCGGGCCGACGCCGACGCCAAGAAGCCCAAGCAGTACATCGCCGTCGGCCGCCTCGCCGCCTCAACCCTCTACACCGGCGACAAGCTTCCCCTGCTCTACCGCCTCGTCGATCAGCTCTCGGGCCTGACCGTCGCGTACGTTCAGCCGGTCAAACCCGACATGGACTTGACGCCGATCCTCAATCAGTACGTCGGCGTCGTCGGCGACAAGGAATACGACCCCGCCCTGAAGCTCAACATCATCAAGGCCAAGGACGTCGACGCCCTCGCCCCGACCGGCTCGCCGTGAGCATGCATCGCGCGACTCGAATACGAAACGCAAAACCCAGCCGCCATCGGCTGGGTTTTTTCATGACACCTCATTGCAGATTGGGATCTTTGAATAATTGAACCACCAAGACACCAAGTCACCAAGGAATGCGTTGTTGAGTTCAAAACTCTGATTTCACCTTCGTGTTCTTGGTGCCTTGGTGGTTATTCAGAGGTTTCAATTTGCGATTGCCCATCGATTACATATGCACCGGCTTGGGCCGCGGACGACGCAGCGAAGCGATGGCGATCAGGATGACCATCACGCCCATCGCGCCCGGCTCGGGCACCGGCATCGAGAACACCGTCAGCGCCGCCGGCGAATTGGGCTGATGCCCGTCCTGCGACGGAGCGAAGAAGCCGTGAATCTCGCGCTCCAGCGGCTGCTGCTCGTGATGCTCGACAAACGGATGCGTGTCGTGCTGGAAATCGAAGTACAAAAGGTACGGATGATCGATCATCACCCAACGATCGACGATGGCCCACAGCGGCCGATCCACGCCGTCCGGCCGACCGAAACGCACAATCTGACCCAGCAACTCGTGATTCGGATTGCCCCGGCCCGGCTCGGCCAGGTCGCTGGGGTTCATGGCATTAATGTCCGTCACGTCCGGCCCGGTGTTGACGCTCAGCGAATGATTGGCGAACACATCCCACAACGTCGGGATCACCCCCGCCCGGTCACTGAACGGCGAACGACCACCCGACTGCGCCAAGTCGCAATCCAATGGCAGCGCCCGCGCGCTCGACCCGCCCATCGCGATCACCAGTCCCGCCATCAGCAGCGTTCGATGAAATATGATCATGACCTACCCTCTTTCCGCACGAGTTCGGCTCGACCCACCACGGCAAGCCCGTGCTCGATGCTCACGCTACTGGGGCAAATTTCCCAATGAAACGTGTTCACCATCGCTTCCTTCAGTATTGGATATAACTTTAACGAGTCAATAAGGGAGACCGAGAATATTTGCAAAGGCCAAAACAGCATGGCTTTGCGGATATTATGGGACACCCGGACCGGTTTTTGCGTCCCAAAAGCCGATTTGCGAGTTATCGGGTGATATTTCCCAATGGGCGGCGTCGTGGACAGCCCGCGAATATAGACGCCGCGGGTCATCGGATCACAACTCGGTTACATCCACGATCTGGGCCTCGACGCGCTCCGTGTCGAGCAGCGCGACGGTGCAGCGCCCACTGAGCCAGCCGCAGCATTCGCCGGGGTTGAGGTACAGCACGCCGTCGCGTTTTTCGTTGACGACTTCGTGCGTGTGGCCGGAGATGACGATGTCCGCGCCGTCGGTTTCGCCGGGATTGAACCATTCGATCCAATGGTGCATCGCGATGACGCATCCCCCCAGCGTCCCGCGCCACGGGCCGTCGATCACCTGCGGCAGGACCTTCCTGAGCCCCGCGCGTTCGCCATCGTTGTTGCCATAGATGCAATAGAGCGGGACCTCGGTCGGCGCGACCGCCGGATCGACCAGCAGTTTCGCCGCGAAGGGCGCCACGAAATCCCCCGCATGCAGCACCGCTTCGACCCGCCGCGCCTTGAACATCAATAGCGCGCTGCGCATCGTCGGCAGACGGTCGTGCGTATCACTGATGACGCCGATCAACATGATGCGATTGTGCCGCGCGGCCGCATGACGGTCAATCGTCGAACGCCGCCGCGAAATCGTCCGGCACGTCCGCCAGTTTCCGCGCCACCATCGCCACGTAATGCAGCGGGTCCCCCGCCACCGAGCGCCGATGCGCGTATCGACGATACGCCTGCGGCTCCAGCACGTGTTCAAACGTCAATTGTCGAATCAGCCGGCTGAACCCGCTCGTGTCTCGCTCGTCGATGAAATCCTCCTTGAGGTTGAACGCCACCCAGCCGGGCGTTTCGATCAGGTCGAGCCCCTTGAGAAAAGCGCGCGGCGGAATATCGCCGAAACCCAGCGCCGCCACGACCGTCAGACAGTTGAGCCGCTCGCGCCGCAGACGCTCCTCCTGCGCTTCGGGCAGGTCGGTCAGGTCGGCGACGAGATACTGGCTGTACACCTCGGGCCGATCGCGCAGCGCCGCCTCGCGCGCCTCCGGGATGATGTCCACGCCGACGATCCGCTCCGCCCCGCGCGCCATCAGTTCGTCGCCCACCATGCCGTTGCCCGCCCCGACGTCGAGAATGCGCAGGTCGCCCAGCTCGTCGGAGAAATCGCCGAACACGTCCTCGAGCAGATGCGCCACGCGGCTCGGCGAGCAGCATTCGAGCGTCTCGTAGAACAGCCGCTCGTACAGACCGGGCACTTTGAAAATTTCGTGGTAATCGTGAAAGCGCATCCGGCGGGACGCGTCGTCGCACACGACGGTGCACCATTCCGCATCCTGCGCGAGCGATGCGTCCTGGACCTTCGGCAGCACGATGCGATCAACGGGACTGTCCATGGTTTGAACGCGTTCTTTCCAGCGCGGCGTCTGACTGACGGGCATGAGCAAATGACCTTTCATTGAAGTTGCGGCGAATGGATGAACCAGCTTGAAGCGCCACCCTACGCGATTCAACGCCGCGCATGTGAAAAACCCGCTGAAATTCAGCGTGTTTTTTGAGATTTGTCCGACTTTTTTGGTCTCAGGAGACCATCGCGGCCGAGCCCGCGGCGTCGCTGTTGTACGAGCGGCGGGTTTCAAGAAGCTGGTCGTAACAGGCGATGAACGCCTCGACGACGGTGGGATCGAAATGCTTGCCCGACTCGTTGATGATCATCGTCCTGGCGACTTCCGTCGAATAGGCCGACTTGTAGACGCGCACGCTCGTCAGCGCGTCGAACACGTCGGCGACGGCGACGATGCGCGCCGAGAGCGGGATCGCCCCGCCGCTCAGCCCATCGGGGTAGCCGGTGCCGTCGAAGCGCTCGTGATGGGAGCGGGCGATGTCGATGGCCATCTGGAGGAATCCGCCGCATGTGCCGTGCTGCGCGACGTCCTGAAGCGCCTCGGCGCCGATGGCGGCGTGACGCTTCATGATGTCGAACTCCGAGTCGGTGAGTCGGCCGGGCTTGAGCAGGATCGCATCGGGGATGCCGACCTTGCCGATGTCGTGGAGCGGGCTCGAGAGATAGATCGTGTGAATGAACGCATCGGTGATCTGCCCGGCGAACGGGCCGTGCTGGGCCAGATGCTCCGAGAGAATGCGGCAGTAGGCGCGGATGCGCTCCAGGTGATCGCCGGTTTCCGGATCGCGCGAGTCGGCGAGCTTGGCGAGGCCGAACACGACCAGGTCGCGGGTTTCGATCAGCTCGTTGGTCCGGCGGCGGACGAGCTGCTCGAGCTTCCCGTTGTCCAGTTCCGTGCGGGCGCGGGCGTCATTAAGCTCCATCAGCGCTTCGCAGAGCCGCAGATGCACGCGCACTTTGGCCTTGAGCTCCTCCTCCTCGAAGGGCTTGGTCAGATAGTCGTCCGCCCCGGCCTCGTAGCCGCGCACGCGCTCCTCCATCGACGCTTTGGCCGAGAGGAGAATCACCTGCGTGAACCGGGCCTTGTCCTGCTGCTTGATCGCCCGGCAGACGTCGTAGCCGTTCATCTTGGGCATCATGATGTCCAGCAGTACGAGCGGGGGCTTGTGCTGACGGTACATCGCCAGCGCTTCCTCGCCGTCGCGCGCCAGGATCAGCGGGTACACATCGCGGAGGATCTCCTCCAGGATGGCGAGATTCGTTTCGTCATCGTCGACGAGCAGAATGGGGCGATTCATCGGGAATCTCCGGAACAAGCGTCATGATCGGGCAGTTCGGCGGGCGCGTCGCCGGCGATCTGAGCCCACCAGCTCCCGTCCCCGGCCTTGTCGAAAGGCGTCGGCCCGACGGGCTGCGAGCTGGTGACGGTCAGGGCGTTGAGCGGCATGCGGATGATGAAGATGGCCCCGCCGTCGGGATGATTCTCCGCCCAGATGCGCCCGCCGTGCGCGGCGATGAGTTCGGTGCAGATGGCCAGCCCCAGCCCCGTGCCGCCGGAGCCGCTCTTGGTCCGCGACGACTGCTCGAACTTGTTGAAGATCGACTTGAGCTCGCCCTCGGGCACGCCCACGCCGCGATCGCGCACGCGAATCTCCGCTTCGTCGCCCAAGCGCTGGGCGGTGAGCGTGATGGTCGAGCCGGCGGGGGAGAAACGGATGGCGTTGTTGATGATGTTGCGGATGATCTGCATGATCTTCGTCTGGTCGTACACGCCTTCGATCGATTCGCCGGGACGGACGAACTCGATCTTCACATCGCGCTCGGAAATAAGCGACTCGACCTCATCGACGACCGCGGCGATCGTCAGCACCAGATCGTGCCGGTAGAAGTCGAAGGTCATCTTGCCCGCTTCGAGCTTCGAGAGGTCGAGCAAATCATTGACGAGCATCAGCAGTCGATCGCCGGAGGTCTGAATCCGCTGGAAATACTCGATGATTTTGGCCTTGTCGGCCGCCTCGGCGCGCTTCAGGCCGAAGCCGGCGAAGCTGAGGATGCCGTGCAGGGGCGTGCGGATTTCGTGACTCATGTTGGCGAGGAATTCGCTCTTGGCGGCGTTGGCGGTGTCGGCGGCTTTCTTGGCCTCGCGCAGACGCACCTGCACGCGCTTCAGATGCTCGACGTTCGTCACCGACTTTTCGAGCGACCCGATCAGCTCGTTGTAGCGCTCGGCGATCTGGCCCACTTCGGTGAACGGCTCGACGGGCGCGCGCAAGCTCAGGTCATGCGTCCTGGACTGCTTCTCGATCACGGAGACGAAGTCGTGCAGTTCGGTCGTGGCGCGGTGCTCGGCGGCGTTGAGGCCCATGTGCTCCTGTTCCGCCGTGACGCGCATGCCGATCAGGCGATGCGTCACCCACAGCGCCGGCAGCATCACGCCCATCGTCAACGCCCCCGCCACGACCACGCCCAGCGCCTGAATCTCGATCTGCTCAATCCAACCCAGCCCCGTGCCCAGCAGCTTCGGGTCGCCCATGAGTCCGACCGCCAGCGTGCCCCAGATGCCCGCGGCCAAATGCGCCGGCACCGCATCGACGGCGTCGTCGAGTTTCATGTGGACCATCAGGCGCGAAGCCAGATGCACGACGCCGGCGCCGACGGCGCCGATGACGACGGCGTGACCGGGATGGACGCAATGACAATTCGCGGTGATGGCGACGAGTCCGCCGACGGACCCGTTGATGATCGACCCCGGCGAGGGGAAGCCGTACTTGGCCCAACTGATCAGCAGCGAAGCGACGAGCCCGGCGGAGGCGGCGAGCATCGTGTTGGCGATGATCATGGGGACCTGGTCATTGATGGCGAGGGTGGACCCGCCGTTGAACCCGATCCATCCGAACCACAGGAGCATGACGCCGAGCATGGCGAGCGGGACGTTGGACCCGGGCACTTCGCGCGCCGGTGCGTTTTTGGGGAATCTTCCGAGGCGGGGACCGAGGATGATGATCCCGGCGAGCGCGGCCCAACCGCCGACGCTGTGCACGACGGTCGAGCCGGCGAAGTCGACGAATCCGCGGGACTTGAGCCAGCCGTTCACGATGCCGTCGCCGCCCCATGCCCAGTGACCGAAGACGGGGTAGATCAGCGCGCTGATGACGACGACCATGACGAGGTATCCGACGAAGCGGACGCGCTCGGCGACGGCGCCGGACATGATCGTGACGGCGGTGCCGCAGAACATGGCCTGAAACAGGAAGAGGGTCATGGCGTAGGCGTTGTTTTCGTCGACGCCGATGACGTAGTCGCTGTGTCCGATCCAGCCGGCCTGCGACTTGCCGAACATCCATGCGAAGCCGAACGCCCAGAAGATCAGCAGGGAGATGCCGAAGTCCGTGACGTTTTTGATGGCGACGTTGATGGAGTTCTTGGAGCGGGTCAGTCCCGCTTCAAGGCACAGGAACCCGCCCTGCATGATGAAGACGAGAGCGGAGGCCACAATCAGCCACAACGTATCGGACACATTCGCAAGCATGGCGCCGTCCTTCGATGCCTCGTCCAGGCAGAATTATCGACCAGCGCCGATGCGGGCTTAATCAGGCGTGACGACCCGAAACAGCCCATTTTTCAGGCATTTTCAGAAGTGATACCCCGAGAACTCCGCCAGCATGGCGACGAGGTTATACAGACCGTGAATCGTCATCGCGGCGATGATGTGCCCGCCCGCCGCCCCGATCGAGGCGCGCTTGCCGGTGCGCCAGACGTTCGCCCAGACTTTCATGAGTCCCAGCGACGAAATCAGGGCGCAACCCGAATGCAGCGCCATGCAGACCGTCCACCGCCAGGCGATGAGTCCCGGCGGCGGATCGGGAATGTACACGTGCAGGTACAGCAGATTCTCGATCGACGCGAAGACCAGTCCGCTGGCGATCGCGGTCATGGCGATCTGCACGCGCGAGACGAAGATCCATGGCTTGCGCTCCACCGCCCACAGCGGCAGCGCGATCTTCATCATCTCCTCGACAAGCGGCGCCGCCACCACCGCCGAAAGCAGGCCCCACGTCCCGGCCTGCCCGCCGGTCATGAACGTACCCGCCACGGCGAACGGGCCGGCGGCGGCGCTCATGATCAGCGACAGCGCCCATGAACCGGCGATGCCCAGCTTGGCGCGCCGGCGACGGATGAAGTCGGCGTAGGTCTGCTCGGGGCGGGCGGTCACGCCGGCAAGTTCGGGGCTGAAGGTCGGATCGTCAAAGACCGAGCCGTCGACCTGCTCCTCCTCCCGGCCGGCCTGTTCATCGCGGGCGATGCGGCGGGCGGCGGCGGGCTCGCTCGGGTCCGATTCAAAATCGTCGCCGCGCATGAACGGCTCGTTGAACACCGACTGGTCATCGTCTGATTTGGACATGAAGGTCACACCGGCTTGATGACGTAGGCGGTGCCGGAGACGATGATGCCGGCCATGGGCGCGCCCTTGCCGCGCGCCGCGGAGCCGCCGAGGCCGACGAAGTCGATGCGGTAGTTGCAGATGGCGTTGTAGCCGAGGCGTTTTGCTTCGGCCATCATGCGCAGCTTCGCCTCTTCGCGCGCCCGGAACAGCAGTCGCTCGAAGCTGCGCATCTCGCCGCCGAAAATGTTGCGCATCGCCGAGAGCCACGTCTTGAGATAGTCGGAGCCGACGACGACTTCGCCCGTCACGAGGAGGCCGCCGCCGGCCGCATCGGCGCCGGGCAACGTCTTGACATCGGTGACGAGGAAGTCGGTCATTTCGGCATTGCGCTGAGCGATCGAAGCGAGGTGTTTCCTTTCCGTGGCCCGGCCGAAGATCAGGCCCAGCAGGAGGAAGAAGACGAACGTGCCGACGCCGAAGACGAGATTGAACAGGTCGGCGTCGAACTTCGCGAGGATGGGCGGTGCATGGGTCATGTCACATCTCCCGATACTCTGCGGCTTCGGCGGTCGCAGTCGATTCCTTCTCGACGATCGCCGCCGTGCCGTAGGCGTAGAGTTCGGCGGCGCCGGCGGTGACGGCGCTGGTGGAGAAGCGCACATTGAGCACGGCGTTGGCGCCGAGCTGCTTCGCCTGCGCGAGCATGCGTTCGACCGCCTGTCGGCGCGATTCGGTGAGCAGTTCGGTGTAGCCCTTGAGCTCGCCGCCGACGAGGTTCTTGAGACTTGCGGCGATGTCGCGACCGGCGTGTTTGGCCCGCACCGTGTTGCCCTGCACGAGCCCCTTGACCGACACGAGGCGATAGCCGGGAATCGATTCGGTGTTCACGACAAGCATGAGCGCCCCCTTTGGTGAAGTGTGATGGATGAATTATGGTCGCGCGACGGGATCGGACGCAAGTCAGGAAAACAGCACGGCCGAAGTCGGCCGTGCTTTTCTGTGACAAGCGCACCGGTATTGCGGGGACTTCAGGGCAGGCGCATGACACGGGGGGCGATGCCGGCGTCGCGGTTGCCGCGCTGGTAGGGCCGGGCGGAAAGGTTGGGCTGGGTGGTGACGGTGCCGGGGGTGACCTGCCGCAGGCCGGTGACGGTGGCGGAGGAGAAGCCGGTGGTGAAGGTGACGTATCGGCCGGTGTAGTCGGCGGCGCCGGCGGCGTCGAGGACGGTTCCCTGCTGTACGACGCTGACCTGCGGATCGGGCAGGACCACGCCGACACCGATGCCCGGCACGGGCGCGGCGTTGACGGCGGCGGCGGGCATCGCCGGGATGCCGCCGATCTGTCGATGCACGTATGCGGGGGCGCGGATGATCAGCGAGCGGTCGAAGTAAGTGATCGAGCAGACGTTGCCGCCGTTGGCGCGCCACAGGTCCGGCTCGATGGTGTCACGGATGATGCGGGCCAGTTCCTCGCCCTTTTCCTTGGCGGTCTGATCCTTGCCCTTGTCATTGGACGTATCGCCGAACAGGTCGCCGCTGCCGGACCCGCCGCCCTTCGAGCCGCCGCTGCTGTTGGTGATGGCGGTCAGGTCGAAGTCGGGGGCGTTGTCGAACTGCGGGACGACATGGAGCAGGTCGCCGATGGGATAGGTAATCACGGTCGTGCGGAGGTTGGCCTGATTCTTGGTGAGGATTTCGACGTACCAGGGCGTCGGCTCCCAGAGCAGATTGTTGTCGACGGCGATCTGCTTGACGAGCATGTCCAGGGCGCGGGCGACGGTAATGTCGGCGCCGACGGGCAGGGTCACGTTCTGCTTCTCGTCGATGCCCTCCTCGCCGAGTTTCTCCCAGTTGATGACCAGCGGGAGCCCGCTGACGGTGGCGAGCCAGTCGAAGGCCTGCCGGGCGGACATCTCGCCGAACGGGGCCTTGGCGATCCCGGCGTTGAGCGAGGAGCCGACGCGCTGATTGGCGGCCATCTGCTGCACCGCCCCGTCGATCGCCTGCTGGCGGCGAATCTCGGCGATGCGCTGCTGCACATTCTGAGCGGACGCGAGGCCGGTCAGACACAGGACGCACACGATGGAAGTGACCCGGGGGCGAAGCATGTGGTGATTCCCTTGCGGTGAGATGCGATTGACTCACGTTACGGGCGTCGACACGACGTTTCTACCCAGACAGACGAATGAGGGATGCGTTGGTTCAGTGATTTGCAAAAAATAAGCGGCGGGATGGAAGTCCCGCCGCCTTGAAAAACGTTTGAAACAAGGTGTTTTTGCCTGCCCCCTCTCCCTCCGGGAGAGGGTTGGGGTGAGGGTGGCCACGAATGAAGGCGCGCTGCGTATCGAATCAAGTCCGTGATCGGACGCACCCTCACCCGGCCTTGGGCCGACCTCTGCCGGAGGGAGAGGTGAAGGCGCTTATTTGACGCCGACCTGATAGCGGGTGAACGCCTTGACCTTGGCCTTGCCGAGGACTTCTGCGACCTTGGTCTTGCCGGTCATGTCCTTGACGAACGCCTGGCCGACGAGGGTGTTTTCATCGACCCATTTGCGGAGCTTGCCGCCGGACATTTTCTCGGCGATGTCGGCGGGCTTGCCGGAGGCCTTGGCCTCTTCGATGAACTCGGCCTTCTTGGCGGCGACGTCGGCGGCGGGCAGGCCGCTCTCGTCAATCGCCAGCGGAATCGGCAGCATCTGACCATCCGCCGCGGCGACATGCTGCGCCAGACCGGTCAGCGTCTCGGCGTCGACGTCGCCTTCGACGACGACGAGCGCGGCGACCTTGCGGTTGTGATGCAGGTACGCGCCGATCTTCTGAGCGGTATACTTGATGCCGCGCGCGAACGAGCAGTTTTCCTTCGTGGTCAGCCGCACTTCATCGACCGCCGCCACGATCGCATCATTGGTAGCGACCGCCCCGTCCGCACCGGCCAGCGCGATCTGCGCGACCTTGTCGGCGGCCCCGACGAACGAATCGTTGCGGGCGGTGAAGTCGGTTTCGCTGTTAAGCTCGACCATCGCCGCGGCGCCGGTGTCGGTCGCGATGGCGATCGCGCCTTCGGCTGCGGCGCGGTCGGAGCGCTCGTCCATCTTGCCCTTGGCGGCGGCGCGGAGAATTTCGATCGCCGCCGTGACGTCCCCGTCGGCTTCGGTCAGCGCGGCCTTGCATTCCATCATCCCCATGCCCGTGCGTTGACGGAGGGACATGACGTCTTTGGCAGAGATTGCCATCGTGGTAACTCCTTGCGTGAACTTTCGTGGAGCGGGCGCGATCGCCGCCGCCCGCGCGTTTTAATGATTACTCGGCTGCGCCGTTGCCCGCATGTTCGTGGGCCTCGACCTCGGCGCCTTCCTCGACGCTCGCCCCGGCGGCGACGTCCGCATCCGCGGCGGGCGTCTGCTCCTCAGCGCGGAACTGCGAGCGGCTCGAACGGCGGCGCTGCGGGGCCGAATCGTCCCCGCCCTTGCGCGACGCTTCCTGCACCGCGCGGGCGCCCTTGCCTTCGGTCACCGCGGCCCCGAGCTCACGCATGATGATCTCGATGCCGCGCATCGCATCGTCATTGCCCGGAATCGGCAGGTCCGACAGGTCCGGGTCCGAATCCGTGTCGATCAGACACACCGTCGGGATGCCCAGCTTCGTCGCCTCGCGCAGCGCATTGACCTCGCGGCGGACGTCGATGACGACCATCGCGCCCGGAAGCTGATTCATGCCGCGGATACCCGACAGGTTCCGCGCGATCTTGCGGCGTTCGCGCGTGAGCTGACTGGCCATCTTCTTGGAATAGGTCGTCCACTCTTCGGAGTTCATGAGCGTCTCGAGCTCTTCGAGGCGCTTGAGGCGCGAGCGGATCGTGCGGAAGTTGGTCAGCGTGCCGCCGAGCCAGCGCTCAGTCACGAACGGCTGGCCCACTTCGGTGCAGACGGTCTCGATCGTGCCCTTGGCCTGGCGCTTCGTGCCGACGAAGAGAATGTCTTTGCCGCCGGCGACGGTGCGGGTCAGGAAGCGCTTGGCCAAAAGCAGGCCTTTGATCGTGGCGCGGACGTCGATGATGTGGATGCCGTTCTTTTTGCCGAAGATGTACGCGCCCATCTTCGGGTTCCAGTTCGCGGCTTTGTGCCCGAAGTGGACACCGGCTTCCAGCAGTTGTCGAACGAGTGAATCAGCCATGGGACAAATCCTTTCAGCGACACCGGCGAGGGGACGCGGTCAGTCTTCGCGTGGCGAAGAGCAACCCCAGCCATAAGGGCGCTTCGGTTCAATAAGTTTTGACACGACACATACACCCGGCCGCGGAGGCCGCAGCCCACCATGGATGCCCGACCCTGACCAGATCGGAAGGAGCAAGTATAGCGGGCCTTAAACCGATTGCCAAGTCGGGTCTACCGCAAAACCGGCGGGCGTGATAAGATGGCCGGTCGCCGATCCCGTCCGTTGGTCCGCACACAGCGAGGTCATCATCCGTGAAAACCGCCGATCCGGTCATCGCCCGTTACGATCAGTATATGTCCCACAACATCCCCCGGTACGCGATCACCATGATCGAAGGCCGCGGATGTGAACTGACCGACTCGACCGGCAAAAAATATCTCGATCTTTTCAGCGGGTTCGGCGCCGGAATCCTCGGCCATTGCCACGAGGACCTCGTCGCCGCCGCCACCAAGCAGGTCAACAAGCTCTGGCACGTCGGCAATCTGCTCCATACCGAGCCGCAGACCCGGCTTGCGGAGGAAATCGCCAAGCGCGGGTTCAACGGCCGCAGCTACTTCTGCCACTCCGGGTCCGACGCCAACGAAGCGGCATTCAAACTCGCCCGACTCTACGGGCAGGGCAAGCGATATAAGGTGCTCTCCACCACCAACTCCTTCCACGGCCGCGGGTTCGCCGCCATGATGGCCACCGGGCAGGACAAGGTCCGACTCGGTTATCAGCCCTACCTGCCGGGCTTCTCGTCCGTCCCCTACAACGATTTACCCGCCATGAAGGCCGCCATCGATGACCAAACCGTCGCCATCATCGTCGAGCCGATTCAAGGCGAGGGCGGCATCAACATCCCCGATGACGACTACCTGCCGGGTCTGCGCAAGTTGTGTGATGAACATGACCTGCTGCTGATCGTCGACGAGGTGTGGACCGGCTGCGGGCGGACGGGCAATTGGTTCGCCTACCAGCATGCGGGCATCGAGCCGGACATGATGACGCTCGGCAAGGCCGTCGGCTGCGGATTGGCGCTGGGCGTGATGTGCGCCCATCCGCGCATCGCTGAGTTCTTCGACTCCGAGCACTACCACGGCGTCCCGCACGCCACGACACTCGGCGGCAACGCCGTCACCTGTGCCGTCAGCGCCCGCATGTTCGAAGTCCTCGCCCGCGATCGGCTGCTCGGCCGAGCCGCCAAGCTCGGCGAGAAAATCATGAGTGATCTGCATGCGATGGCCGATGAAACGGGCGTGATTAAACACGTGCGCGGCCGCGGACTTTTCATCGGTATCGAACTGGACCCGGCCAACGCCTGGTTCGACAAGGCCGCGGACGTCATGACCCGCTGCCTGGATCGCGGACTATTGATCGGCTCCGCCCAGCAGAACGTCCTGCGACTCGCCCCGCCGCTGACCGTCAGCGATGAGCAGGTCGAAGCCGGACTCGCTGCGCTCGAATCCGTCCTCCGAGGCGATTGACCGCATGTTCGCAACGATCAACAGATCGATGATGCACACAGCCGCTTGCGGCTTGGCACTGCTCGTTCTTGTGTTCCTCGTCCCCGCCTGCACCGAAAAAACCACCGACAAGCCCGGCGACCTTCCCGAGCATGTCACGCTCAGCGAACTGGCCACGCATGGGTCCGACGGGACCGTGACGCCCACGACTGTTCCGCTGACCAATGCCGCGCCGATGGCCGCACCGGTTGTCAACGCACCGCCCGCCCGGCTCGTCGTGCAGATGCTCGTCCTGCCGCGAAATGATCCGCGCACACTCATCGCCACGCGCTCCCTCGACGCCCCCGCCTTCGACGCCGAGCTGATGCAGCGATGGCGCGACAACGGGTTCGGACTGGGCGTGATGGACCGCGATCGCGTCGGGCTCTTCACCGCCAACCTTCCGCCGCGCTTTTCCGCGCCGGTCTTCCGCATGCCTCCCTCCGGCACGTACAACCCGCTGACCCTCGTCGATCGGCTCGCCGGCATTCAGCAGGTCGCCTACGTCGATCAGGCCGGCTCCCCGCAGGTGCTCAAACTCATCGGCGGCGAACAGCAATTGCTCGTCCGCCTCGAAGCCCCCCTCGACAAGATCGGGCCCCTCCGCATCGACCTCCTGCCCCATCACTATGGGCCCTCCCCGACCCTCATCCCCCGCAACCCCCAATCCAAACTCCTCGACGGAACCAGCTTCGACGCCCTCCGCCTCTACCAACCCCTCGACCCCAACGTCATCTACGCCCTCTGGGCCAATCTTCCCCCGGAAGAAAAACCGGATTCCGACGCCGCCTCCAAACCCGAAAAACCCGACCCCCAACCCCAATCCCTCGCCCAAGCCATGCTCAGCGGAACCCGCCGCAATCAGCCCGTACAATTGGTCATCCTCTTCGGCCTGGAAAAGTGATAACTGGGGATCGGGGGTCAGGGATCCGGGATCGGCCCGATCCTTAACCCCCGATCCCCAACCCCTAACCCCCAACCCCCCTCCCCCCTTATGAACCAACGCACCCGAGCACGACGCCGCATGCGACGACGGAACATGGCCAAGACCATCCCGTCGATGCTCACGCTGGGCAATCTCCTGTGCGGGTTCGCTTCGATCTTCTACGCCAGCCGGGCCGAAGGCACCGTCGTCTTCAATTCCCAGTCCCCGCTGACCGTCGCCGCGTCGCTGATCTTCCTCGGCATGGTGTTCGACGCGCTCGACGGGCGCGTGGCACGCATGACGCGCCAGACCTCCGAACTCGGCGAACAGCTCGATTCGATGGCCGACATGGTGACGTTCGGCGTGGCGCCCGCCTTCATGGTCATTCAGCTTGTCGGCATCGGCACGCCGTTCTTCGGCACGGCTCGGATGGATACCTACTTCGACCGGGCCGTGCTCGTCATCGCCGGCGTCTACGCCGCGTGTTGCGCCCTGCGGCTCGCCCGCTTCAATATCGAAATCGACCTGCCCACCGAGATCGACCACAAATCATTCAAGGGCCTGCCCTCCCCCGCCGCCGCCGGCACGGTCGCCTCGCTCGTGCTCATGCATCAGAGTCTCGTCGCCGATCACCCCGACTTCGCGCATATGACCGCGATCGGCATGGCGCTGATCGCGCTGCTCGCCGCCGCCGGCATGGTCTCGACGATGCGCTATATCCATGTGCTCAACCGCTATCTCCGCGGCCGCGCACCGTTCCACATCATCGCCACCGCCGTCCTGCTGCTGGTCCCGCTCCTGCTTAAACCGGAAATCACCCTCGCCCTCGTCTTCTCGCTTTATGCCCTCTCCACGCCGACAATCACGCTGCTCGCCAAACTCCGCGGCAAACCCGCCCCCGAGCCGCTCCGCTTCGTCGAACCTCCGAGTGAGGATACGAACGACGCTAACAGCGCCTCGGGGTGAGTGCGGAATTGGCAGCGCGGAGTGCGGAGTGAAAGACAAAAAGCCGCGGGCTGAGCCCAGCGAAGCCCCGGATCAAACACCAACTTGTCTCCACCTGCAAAACACCCCCGCGTGTTGTATGCTGCCCCCTGCCCTGATCCCCAACCCCTAACCCCCAACCCCTCTCCCCCTCTTTTCATGCCCCACCCCGAACTCCTTGCCGACCTGACCGAGCCGCAGCGTGACGCCGTGACGACGATCGAAGGCCCGCTGCTGGTCCTCGCCGCCGCCGGGTCCGGCAAGACGCGCGTCATCACCCGCCGCGCCGCCTATCTCGTCCTCGAAGTCGGCATCGCGCCCTGGTCCGTGCTGTCGATCACGTTCACGAACAAAGCCGCCGGCGAAATGCGCCAGCGCGTCGCCCAGCTCATGTCCCCCAAGCAGGCCGCCGCCCTGACCGTCGGCACGTTTCATGGGCTCTGCGCCAGAATTCTCCGCAATCATTTCGACGTTGCGGGCGTCAAGCAAGACTTTGTCATCTTCGATGCCAACGATCAGAAACGTGCCATCAAGCAAGTCTTCAAGGACCTCGATCTTTCGACGCAGCATTTCACTCCCGACATCATGCTGGGCACGATCTCCAAAGCCAAAAATGAACTCATCGATGACAACGCCTACGTCGTAAACGCGCACGACTTTTACGAAAAGACCGTCGCGCGCGTCTATCGCAAGTACGCATCGATTTTGAACACGAGCAACGCGCTCGACTTCGATGACCTGCTTCTCAAAACCGCCAAGCTGCTTCAGCATCACGAGCCGACGCGCCTCGAATTGCAGGACCGCTATCAGTACGTGCAGATCGACGAATATCAGGACACCAATCACGCCCAGTTCGTCATCGCCCACGCCCTCGCGGCCGCGCACAACAACTTGTGCGTCGTCGGCGACCCCGATCAGTCGATCTACGGCTGGCGCGGGGCGAACATCCGCAACATCCTCGAATTTGAAAAGCATTATCCCAATGCGAAAGTCATCGCACTCGGGCAGAACTATCGTTCGACCCCGCAGATCCTCAAGGCCGCCGACGCGCTGATTCAGCACAACAAGCAGCGGCGGCACAAACCGCTGTTCACCGAGAACGCCGACGGCTCGCTGATCCGCATCGTGCAGGCGGGCGATGAGGAGCATGAAGCGTCGCTCGTCGTCAATTTCCTCAAGCATCATCACGAGGCGGGCGTGCCGTGGGGACGCATGGCGATCTTCTACCGCATGAACGCCCTCTCGCGCGTCGTCGAGGCGGCGCTGATGAACGAGGCGATTCCCTACCAGGTCGCGCGCGGCACCGCCTTCTACCAGCGCAAGGAAATCAAGGACGCCCTCGCCTACGTGCGGCTGATCGTCAACCCCGATGACGAAGTCAGTCTCGCGCGCGTCATCAACACCCCCGCCCGCGCCATCGGGCAGACGACCATCGATCACCTTCAGGCCTTCGCCGTCGCGCAGGGCTTTTCGCTCTGGGAAGCCGTCGGACGGGCCGGCCTCGCCGGGGCGCTGAACGCCCGGGCGGTCACGTCCGTGAACAAATTCGCCAAAATCATCGAGACGTGGCACAAGAAAGTCGACCACATCCACGCCGACACGCTGGGCTTCGAGCCCGGCGCGCGCGATGTCATCGAAATGGTCCTCCGCGACAGCGGGCTCGAAAAGTTCTACAAGGACGAGAAGACCGGCGACGAGGAGAAGCTCGCCAACCTCTACGAACTCGTCAGCGATGCGCAGCACTTCGATGATCAATACGACAACGCCGACGCTTCGCTGCGCCAGCGGCTCGCCGACTACCTGGAGCGCGTCAGTCTCGTCGCCGACGTCGACGCCGTGGCCGAAGGCGACGGCGCGTCCGGCGGGGCCGTCACGCTCATGACCCTTCACGCCGCCAAGGGCCTCGAGTACGCCGTCGTCGCCATGATCGGTCTCGAAGAAGGCGTCCTCCCGCACAGCCGGGCCGCGCAGAGCATCGATGAACTCGAAGAAGAACGCCGGCTCTGCTTCGTGGGCATCACGCGCGCGCAGGAACATCTGATGATGTCCCACGCCCGCTACCGAACCATCCGCGGCCTCCGCGAACGCACCATCCCAAGCCCCTTCCTCAAACAGATCGGCCCCGACGTCGCCGAAGTCCAGGACCTCTCCGGCTACGCCCAAAGCCCCTGGGACCGCTACGGCGACGATGATGACGATGACCGCCGCACGATCATCACGACGCCGACCGACATCGTCTACGGCCATGACCTGGGCCTGAGCATCGGCACGCGCGTGCGCCATCCCCAATTCGGCCTCGGCCGCATCATGACGCTGACCCCCCCCGCCGCCCCCAGCCGCGCCAAAGTCTACTTCGAGCGCGTCGGCGCCAAAACCCTCGTCCTCGAATACGCACGCCTCGAAGTGGTCGAATGAATAGGTGTCAGCGATCAGCGGTCAGGTGTCAGCCACTTCCTGCTGATCGCTGATGCCTGACACCTGACCGCTACTTCTTCAGATGCTTCGCAAAGAATTCCCCCGCCGCCTTCGCCGTTTCGTCGAGCCACGGTTGGCTCATCCAAAATGGATGCGGCGCATCTTTGAGCGTCAACAACGGCGTATCAATATGCAGCGCCCGCAGTTCATCCTGCATGCGCGACCGGCCGATTTTCACCGTGTCCTTCTCGCCTTCGATGAACATCGTGGGCACGCTCTTGTCGTTGACATACGTGATCGGCGAAGCTTCCTTGTAGATCGCCGGGTTGTCCGCGCAGGTCGAGCCGAAGAACGTCACCGCGTTCTCCGAGGTCTTTTCCATGTTCGCTTCGACGAGGTCCATCGTCGCCGCCATCACGATGCATGCCTGCACCGCGCTGGACTGCTCCGCGTTGCCCCCGTCGCCTTCGAGCTTCGTCTGCCCATTGCTCATCGCCAGCAGGCCCGACAGATGTCCGCCCGCCGATCCGCCGATGCATCCGATGCGTGTCGGATCGATCTTGTACTCCGCCGCGTGCGCCCGCAGGAAGCGCACCGCCGCCTTGCAGTCGTATAGCGCCGCCGGATACTTCGTTTCGCCGCTGAGCCGGTAATCGATCTGCGCGACGACGAACCCCTGCACCGCCAATCGCTCCGCCAGCGGCTTGTCCTGCTCGACCTGCCCCTTGGCCCACCCGCCTCCGTGAATCAGCAGCAGCGCTGGAAACGTGTCCCCCTCCTTCGGCACATAGATATCCATCGTCACTTCGCGCTCCCCGAACTTCGCGCAGACAATCCTGTCATGCTCCGCCAGACTCGCCGGCGTGTCGGGCATGACGCGATGCCACTTGGGCTTTTCATCCGCCGCATGAACCATCGCCGCCGCGCTGATGAGCAGCACGGTCATCCATTGCGTGAACCTCTTCATGTCGCGCCTCATTTCCGAAAGGTTTAATGATCGTGCATCGCGTCTTCGTGATCCGTTTCGCGCAGACTCGCCATTTCGACCATGACCGGATCGATCGCCCGCATCAGTTCCGCCAGCGCGAACCCGACGCCCGCGAGCATCACCAATAGCCCGAGCGTGAACACGCCCAGCGCCGCCGGCCCGACGTTCACCCATGTGCTCAGCCCCAACAGCAGCGAGCAGATGAGCATGCACGCGATCGTCAGCAGCATGCACGTCACCGCCCCGCGCATCAGGTGCGCCCGGCGAATGATGTCATTGACCTGCCGGTCCAGCGCCCCGACGCGCTTGCGCAGCAGCCGCGCCTCGACGCTCGTCTGCTGCTCGAGCGGCAGATGCGACAGCCGCGAGAACACATCGAACTGCTCCTTGATGAACCCCCGCGCCCGCGACACGATCGCCGCCAGCCGGTTGTACAGCGCCAGACACAACAACCCGCACGCCGAGATCATCACCACCGGCGCCACCAGCAACTGAATCGTCGAAAAAACCTGCGGCATGCGGATACTGTATCATGCCCCTTCCCCGTTGACACAAAGGAGCCCGCCATGTCTTTTCATCAACGCGCCGTTTTGAGCGCGATCGTTGTCCTGTTCGCCTCCGCCGCGCTCTTCGCCGATACGCCCAAAGGAGTCGTCACCAAGTACACGCTCAACGACTCGAAAATCTTCCCAGGCACCGTGCATGAATACTGGGTCTACGTCCCCGCGCAGTACGACGGGTCCAAACCCGCCTGCGTCTACGTCAATCAGGACGGCATCCAGTTCAACGCCCCCGCGGTGTTCGATCAGCTCATCGCCGCCGGCGAAATGCCCGTGACCGTCGGTATCTTCATCCGCCCCGGCGTCGTCCCCCCCGCCAATCCCGATGCCCTCCCCCGCTACAACCGCAGCTACGAATACGACGGCCTCGGCGACGCCTACGCCCGATTCCTCCTCGATGAACTTCTGCCGCATGTCGAAGCCGAACTGCACCTGAACCTCTCGCATGAAGGACGCGACCGCGCCATCGCCGGCAACTCCAGCGGCGCGATCTGCGCCTTCACCGTCGCATGGGAACGACCCGACGCATTCCAGCGCGTCTACACCGGCGTCGGAACCTTCGTCGGTCTCCGCGGCGGCGATCGATACCCCACGCTCATCCGCGAATCCGAACCCAAGCCCATCCGCATCTACCTCACCGACGGCTCCAACGACCTGAACATCTACGGCGGCGACTGGTGGATGGCCAATCAGACCATGGTCCGCGCCCTCGAATTCTCCGGCTATGAAGTCAATCACGCCTTCGGCGAAGAAGGTCACAACGCCAAGTTCGCCACCGAAAAATTCCCCGATGCCATGCGCTGGCTCTGGAAAGACTACCCCCAGCCGATCGCCACCGGCCTCGGTTCCCCGCCGCTTCAGGAAGTCCTCCTCCCAGATCAGAAATGGGAACTCGTCGCGGACGGCTACAAGAACACCGAAGGCCCGGCGGTGAATGCCAGGGGCGAACTGTTCTTCACCGACGCCGCCAATGGCAAAATCTGGAAAGTCGGCCTCGACGGCAAAGTCTCGCTCTTCGTCGAAAACGCGCCCAAGCCCGATGGCCAGCGCTTCGGACCCGACGGCCGACTCTACACCGTCGCCGCCGAAACGCAGCAGATTCTCGCCTATGACCCCGATGGCAAATCGACCGTCATCGCCGACGGATTCCGCGGCAACGACCTGGTCGTCCGACACGACGGCGGGATCTACGTGACCGAACCCGGATGGGACGGCCGCTCGCCGAGCAAGATATGGTTCATCAGCCCCGCCGGCGAAAAGAAAGTCGTCGACACCGGCCTGAAATTCTCCAACGGCATCACGCTCAGCCCCGATCAGACGCTCCTCTACGTCGCCGACTCGCGCACGCACTGGGTCTACTCGTATCAGGCCCAGCCCGACGGCTCCCTCAAGTACAAGCAGAAGTATTATCACCTGTTCGTCCCCGACACCGCCGACGACAGCGGCGCCGACGGCATGCGCGTCGACACCGATGGGCGTCTGTATGTCGCCACGCGCATGGGCATCCAAATCTGCGACCAGGCCGGCCGCGTGAATTGCATCGTGCCGACGCCCAACGGCCGCGTCAGCAACCTTGACCTCGCCGGCGAAAAGTTCAATATCCTCTACGCCGCCTCCGCCGACAAACTCTACCGCCGCGTGATCAAACCCACGGGCGCCCGCAACTTTGAACCCCCGACCAAACCCAAGGCCCCACACCTCTGACCCCGTTCAGCGACGCCGCTCGCGGCGGTTTCTTCTTCCCGTAAGACCCCCGCTGCGCTGGCTCGCCGCGGGACTGTTGCACTTTGCGCTCACGAACATGCTCGCATGGATCATCGACCAGCGTCTCCGCGTGGTCGACGCGCCGCGCCTTACGTGAGTCGTTCGATTGGCGCGGGGGGTCCGAGCCGGCCCGCCCCCGGGCCGGGGGTTTGAGCTGGGGGATTTGATTCATGGAGGCGCATGATTGTTGCGTTTTTGGCGCATGGGGATGGCGAAAAGCGCACGGGCGCGGCAAAAAGCGCATGGGGGTGACGGCGGGGCGTTATAAGTTCTGAAAAGTCGCGCATGGGCGCGACCGAGCCCGGTGCGCGGGTGCGCACAGGCGCGCCTGTGCGCGCTTTGCGGCTTGGGTTATGCGCGAAATGTGGCGATATTGCATTGCGAACGGGGGCGCACGGGAAAGGCGAAAAATCGGGGGATTGCCGGGCGGGTGCGCGGGGAAAAAATACGCCGCCCGTTCGGCGGGCTCACGGTAAAGAGCGGCGTCGTGAAACGGTGTTAATGCTCGCGGTGTTGGGCGCGGTATTCGTTGGGGGTGGCGCCGGTTTCCTTGCGGAAGACGGCGTGCATGTGTTCGGCGTAGGTGAAGCCGGAGGCGGTGGCGATCTTCTTGAGGGACCAGTCCGACTGCACGAGCAGATTCTTGACGCGCTCGAGGCGGACGCGATGGATTTCGGAATGGGGCGTGCGGCCGAGGGCTTTGGCGAATCGGACTTCGAGGGTTTTGCGGCTGATGTTGACGGCTTTGAGGACATCGGAGACGCGGATGGGCTTGTCGATATTGCGGCGGATGTAGCGCAGGGCGGCGACGACTTCGGCGTCGTCCATGGCGAGCGTGTCGGTGCTTTGACGGGCGACGATGCCGAGGGGTTCGATGACGACGGGCTTGTCGGAGACTTTTTTGGAGGCCATGAGCTTGTCGAGCATGGCGGCGGCTTCGTAGCCGATGCGCGGCGTGTTGACGGCGACGCTGGAGAGGGATGGCGATGACATTTCGCAGAGGACTTCGTCATTGTCGACGCCGATGACGGCCAGTTCGCGCGGGAGGTCGAGCCCGGCGATGCGCGCGGCTTCGAGGACGTGGCGGGCCCGCTGATCGTTGGCGGCCATGACGCCGACGGGCTTGGGCAGTTCGGCGAGCCATTGGGCGAGGTGCTTCTGCTCGCGTGCCCATGTCCAGTCGCGCTGGGCCTTGGGCCAGGTGTAATGGGCGACGGCGGAGCCGGCGGCGGCGATGGTGGCGTCGAAGGCCTTGCCGCGGGCGGAGTCCCAGAAGGTGGTGGACTGATCGGCGGGGGCCCAGCCGACGTATGCGAAATTCGATAGTCCGCAACTGATCAGATGCTCTGCGGCGAGTCGGCCGATGGTGGTGTCATTGTTGGTCAGGCCCCATGGGAAAAGCTGCGGCAGGACGAAGTCGAGATCGACGGTGGGGACCTTGGCGGCGAGGATCTGGCGGGCTTGGGTCTGGGTATGGATTCGGGCGATGATGCCCTGCACGCCCCAGCCCTTGAGGTCCGGTGTTTTCCCGGCCAGTTCGCCCGGTTCGATGTAGAAGGACCACGGTCCGTGGAACTGCGCGTATTGTCCGATGCCGCGCAGGAGGCCGCGGCCGTAGGAAGTCGAGGTTTCGATCAACAGAGCGATGCGGGGCGTGTCGGGCATGGTCGGTCCTGCAATGGGCGGATATGCGGCGACAGTATACCCTGCGACGCAAAATCATACGACCGGCCGTTTCCGAGTTTTTGCGGATGACGCCAAAAGAAAAAGGCGACGAGTTGCCGAAGCAAACTCGCCGCCCTCCGGGGTCAAGGGGGTTGGCGGAATCTGTCACGGCGGATCAGGCGAGTCCCTCTCGTCGTCCCAGCCGTGCTATCCTTGAATATCATCGCACCGCGCGAGGGTTCCTTCAATGGGGGAATACCCCAAGCAGTGCGGTATCATGAGCGTCGGTGTCGGGCCGCCGCGTCCTTTCGTGCGTGATGGAAACGTGAAGATGACCGAGTCTGGAACCGGCAACCCGCCGTCGATCGAACAGGTGCAGCGCCTGCAACGCCTTCTTGAACAGGGCCCGTCGCAGATTCGTCAGATCATCGACCTCGTCCCGCACCGCATTTTCATCAAAGACGCCGCCGGCCGATTCGTCCTCGTCAACCAGGCACTCGCCGACGCCTATCACCGGACCGTCGAAGAGATGATCGGTCTGCATCACGCCGACGTGCACCCCATCGCCGATCAAGTTCAGCTCATGCTCGACGACGACCGCGATGTCATCGAACGCGGCGTCCCCAAAGTCATCGACGACATGGCCCTCACCAATCACCGCGGCCAGACGCTCCACTTCCAAGTCACCAAAGTCCCCTTCCGCTTCGCTGACAAGACCGTCGGCGTGCTCGGCATCGCCACCAACATCACTGACCTCAAAAAAGCTGAGCTGGCCCTGCGCAAGGCGCACGACCAACTCGGCGACCGCGCCCGCAAAAGCGCCGTCGAACTCGATCGCTACTGGGCCATGTCGCCCGACCTTCTGTGCACCGCGGATTTCGAGGGGCGATTCACGCGCATCAATCCCGCATGGCGCCATACGCTCGGCTACGACGACGTCGACCTGCTCACGCATCCGTACATCGAATTCGTTCACCCCGACGATCAGGAGCGCACGCTCGCAGAAGCCGCGTCGATTTATGAAGGCAACATCACGCGCGGCTTCGAGAATCGCTATCGATGCAAGGACGGATCGTATCGCTGGCTGGTGTGGAACACGTCGGTCGTCCCCGAGGAGAAGACCATCTACGCCGTCGCCCGCGATGTGACGGACCGCCGGGAGGCGGAACAGCGCTTCCGCACACTCGTGTCCAATCTCCCCGGAGCCGTCTACCGATGCGCCTGCGACGAGCATTGGACCATGCAGTTTCTGTCCAACGCCATCGAGTCCATCGCCGGCTATCCGGTGACGGATTTCATCGACAACCGCGTGCGTTCCTACGCCTCGATCATTCACCCCGACGACGTGGCGATGGTCGATCAGCTCGTACAGGATGGCGTGCGCAAGCATCAGCCCTACGACCTCGAATACCGCATCGTTCACGAGGACGGCAACATCCGATGGGTCTATGAAAAAGGGCAGGGCGTCTTCGACCATGACGGTCGGCTCCTGTTCCTCGACGGAGCGATCTTCGACATCACCGAACAGAAACTTGCGCAGAAACTCATCGAGCAGCGCACCAAGGAGCTGGCCCGCTCCAACGCGGATCTCGAAGAGTTCGCCTACGCCGCGTCGCACGATCTACGCGCCCCGCTGCGCGCGATCGCCAACTTATCGGAGTGGATCGAGGAGGACGCCGGTCCGAGTCTCAGCGACGACGCCAGGTCGCATCTGTCGCTCCTGCGCCGGCGGGTCAATCGCATGCAGCGGCTCATCGACGATCTGTTGACCTACTCGCGCGCCACACGGCAGCATGAACAAGCGGAGCGGGTGGACGTCGCGAAACTGCTCGAGGACGTGATCTTCCTGCTCAATCCGCCCGGCACGTTCACCATCCGCATTCAGCCGGGCATGCCCGCTTTCCATACCGACAAGGCCCCGCTTTCGCAGGTGTTCACCAACCTGATCGGCAACGCCGTCAAACATCACGACAAGCCCGACGGCCGCATCGACATCAACGTGACGGACGAGGGCGCGTTTTATCGGTTCACCATTCGCGACGACGGGCCGGGCATTCCGCTCGAGTTCCGTGAACGGATCTTCAAGATGTTCCATACCCTCCGCTCACGCGACGAGGTCGAAACCAGCGGCGTGGGGCTGGCGCTGGTCAAAAAGCTTGTCGAACGCCGCGGCGGGCGCGTCTGGGTCGAGTCGGCCGAAGCGCGCGGCTCGATGTTCCATTTCACCTGGCCAAAATCCGCCGAGGAGTCACATGGTCGTGCTGAATGAATCGGTCAACATCCTTGTCGTCGACGACGACGAAGTCGACGTCATGGCCGTCCGCCGCGCTTTCGTCAAGGCGGGCATCCGCAACCCCGTCAAAGTCGCCGGCGACGGGCTCGAAGCGCTGTCGATCCTCCGCAGCCAGGACCCGCACGAGACGATTCACCGTCCGTATCTCATCCTGCTCGATCTGAACATGCCGCGGATGGACGGCGTGGAGTTCCTCAAGCATCTGCGCGCTGATCCCAAGCACCGCGGGGCCGTCGTCTTCGTGCTCACCAGCTCCAAGGACGAGCAGCACAAGCGGCAGGCCTACCAGTATCACGTCGCCGGATACGTCATCAAATCGAACCTGAGCGATGACTTCGTCAAGCTCGCGTCGCTGCTGGAGCAGTATGCCCGCCTGGTGGAGCTGCCGTAGCGTCAAGCGTCGGGAATCGTCGCACATGCCCAACACGCCCCTGTCCATCCTGCTTGTCGATGACGCCATGGAAGACCGCATGGCGGTGCGGCGTGCGATCGCCAAGTCGACGCTCAACGCGAGCGTCGAAGAGATCGGCGACATCCGCACCGCGCTGCGCCGGATGCGCGAAACGAACTTCAGCGTCGCCATCGTCGATTTCAATCTGCCCGACGGCGATGCGCTGGATCTGCTCCGCCGGGGCAAGGCGCAGGACAGCGAGCTGCCGCCGGTGGTGGTGCTCACCGGTCAGGGCAGCGAGACGGTGGCGGCGGATTCGATCAAGGCGGGCGCGCTCGACTATCTGCCCAAATCGGAATTGACGCCCAGCCGCATCGCCCAGTCGCTGCGCAACGCCGTGCGCGTCCATCACGCCGAACAGCGCGCCAAGGCCGCCGAAGTCAGTATCCGCGCCAGTGAAAAGCGCTTCCGCGATCTATTTGAGAACTCTCCCGATCCGATCATCGTGCAGGATCTGTCGGGCAACGTGCTCGACGCCAACCCCGCCGCGTGCCGGCTGCACGGGCTCGACCACAAGACGCTCAAAGGCATGAATCAGGCGCAGCTCAAGGCGCCCGGCGTTGCCGCCGGGTCGCACGACTTTGACCGCATGGTCCGCGGCGAGATCGAGGTGCTCGAAACCGCAAGCTGGAATCATCAGGGCTACGGCGTCCCGGTGCAGATTCGCTGCCGCCGCATCGAATACGACGGCCAGCCCGCCCTGCTGCTGCATCTGCGCGACATCACCGAGCTCAAGGCGGCCAACGAACTGCTTGAGCAGCGCGTCGCCGACCGGACGCGCGATCTGACGGATGCGATCACGAAGCTGCACATCGAAACCGCCGAGCGACGCGCCGCACAGGAACGCGCGATGCAGCTTCAGTCCCAGCTCGCCCACACCGGCCGATTGACCATGCTCGGCGAACTGGCCTCCGGCCTGGCGCATGAGATCAACCAGCCCTTGGGCGCGATCGTCAACTATCTGCGCGGCTGCATGGAGCACATCGAATCGGGTGACGCGAACGTCAATGACCTGCTGGGCCCCATCACCACCGCCGCCGCACAGGCCGAACGCGCCGGCCAGATCGTGCGTCATCTGCGTCAGTTCGTCACCAAGGGCTACACGCACCAGACGCGCCAGTCGGTGCCGCAGATGATTCACGAAGTGGCGGAGCTGCTCGAATTCGAGTCGCGCGATCACAAGGTCTCGCTGCGGCTCGATGTACCGGACGATTTGCCGATGGTGATGGCCGATCGCGTGCAGGTTCAGCAGGTGCTCATGAACCTGATGCGCAACGGAATCGAAGCGATGGATCAGATCGAGCCCAAGCAGCGCCTGCTGCACGTCGCCGCCGCGGTCAACGATGAGAATCGCGTGCGGATTTCCGTGCGCGATGCGGGCTGCGGTTGCGACGGCGCGTCGCTCGATCGGATGTTCGATGCGTTCTACACCACCAAGGAGCAGGGCATGGGCATGGGCCTGGCCATCAGTCGCTCCATCATCGAGGCCCACGGCGGACAGCTTTGGGCTGAACACAATCACGACCGCGGACTGACCTTCCGCTTCAGTCTGCCTATCGCCAATGGGGTGCATCATGGCTAAAGCCCGCAAGCACGACTCCGCCGTCACGCCCGACACGATCGTTTATGTCGTCGATGATGATCACGCCATGCGCGAGTCGCTGGCGTACCTGATCACCTCGCACGGCCTGCACGTCGAGACATTCGCCAGCGCCGAGACGTTTCTCGATCATTACAAGGAGGGCCGGCATGCGTGTCTCGTGCTCGACGTGCGCATGCCGGGGATGAGCGGGCTGGAGCTTCAGAAGCTTCTAGCCGAGCGGCAGAGCAAATTGCCGGTGATCCTTCTCACGGCGCACGGCGATGTGCCGATGGCGGTCAAGGCGATGCGTGCGGGGGCGTTCGATTTCGTGGAAAAGCCCGGCAACGGGCACATGTTGCTGGAGCGCATCCTGCGCGCCTTGGAACAGTCGCGCCAGGCGCAGGCGGACAAACAGCGCGTCGAAACCGTGCAGGCGGCGATCGAGGAATTGTCGCGCCGCGAGCGGCAGGTCATGGATCTTGTCGTCGCGGGCAAACTCAACAAGCAGATCGCCGCCGAGCTGGGCATCAGCATCAAGACCGTCGAAGTGCACCGGGCGCGCATGATGGCGAAGATGAAAGCCGAAAACCTCGCCGACCTCGTCCGCATGGTCTTGGACGCCCGGCAGGCGTGAACGGCATCAGATCATCGGGATGTGCAGTTCATTGTTGCACGCCGGACACCGCCCGCGCTTGCCGGCGTGACGCTGATGAATGCGCAGCGATCGCCCGCAAGGACAGGTAAGGCGGATCATCTCGCCGTCGCGCTGCGCCGGCTTGGGAATGTCGGGCATTTGAAAGGTGCTCGCCTCGTCACGATGCCGCGAAGGCGTCGCTTCGGCGACCGACCAACCTTCAAGGATCGACTTCTCCGTCGAACCCATCTGCACATATCCGCGGCGAAGGAGCAGCACCGCCAGTCCGAACCCGCCGGCGAATCCGCCCAGATGGGCGAAGTAAGCCACCGCCCCGCCGCCGCTGACCACGCCCCAGATGTCGAACGCGAGCCACAGGAGAATCATCAGGATGCTCTCGCAATGAAAGACGCCGACGCGGATGATGAACAGCCAGGCGCAGCTCACGAGATTGCGGGGATAGAAAACCAGGAACAGGCCGACGATGCCGTTGATCGCGCCGCTGGCGCCGATCGTCGGGTGGCCGTCGCAGAGGTTTTGAATCGCGCCGGCGAAGACGCCCAGCGCGAGGTAGGTCAGGATGTATCGCCCGTTGCCGAGTTTGGCGCATACCGCGTTGCCGAACACCCACAGGAAGATCATGTTGCCCACGAGGTGCACGATGTCGGCGTGCAGGAGCATGTGACCGATGAGCCCGATCGGGTTCCACCCCTCAAGCACCATGGCCTCGAACATCGCGTCGCTCATGCCGTTGAGTTCGTAGACGAAGAACAGGATCGTCACGGCGATGAGCCCGAAGTTCGCGATGGGCCAGCGGGCCATCGGAACGTCAACCTGATACGGCACCAGAATAATCATGCCCGGCCCCCGATGAATGGATATCCGAGCATAGCCGCAGTCTGGGTGACTGGAAAGCGCCCTTGCCGCATTTGCGGCGAACCGTCCGCCGCGCGCCAACTTCGGCAATGACTCACGTGATTCAGGGCTTCAACCCCAGCGCTTCGGTGACGAGCGGGTCGGGTGTGCGCCGGCCGTCGACTTCATTGACGAAGTTGAACCCGCCCGCATAGTCCCACATGGCCCATCCGAAACCGTATTTCTCGGCGGCGCTGCGCACGTCGCGCAGCCACGCGGCCCGATCGGCAGGGGCGGCGAACTTGCGCATCACGCCGAACTCGCCCATGTAAATCCGCGCCTCATGCGCCTTGGCCCATGCGGCTAAACCTTCGAAAATCCCGTTGATTTTGGTAGCGTCCCAGTTCTCCTTGCTGTTCCAGAGCAGCACCTTTTTGCTTGACGGACTGGTGATCCGGTCAATCATCTTGTCGACATTCTGCCGCGTGTACAGCCAGGGCACATCGTGCATGCCCTTCCAGTGCTCCGGGCCCCATGTCGCGCCCTGATGCGTAAAATCCATCGGGGCGTAGAAGTGGAACGTGTAGAGCACGTTCGCATCATCGACCGGCTCCATCGTGCTGATCGCCTCGGCCTTGGACCAGTTGTCGGCGGTGACGACAATCGTGTGCCGCGGAGCGGCGGCGCGGACGGCGTGCAGCAGGCGAAGCTGCGTGGCGGGCCAGGTCTTGTCATCACCCTGCGGTTCGTTCATTAATTCCAGCGCGATGCGATTCGGATCGCGACCGGCAAGATGGGCCGCGAACCTGGACCAGAACTGCTCGAACGACGCCACCGCCGCCGGGTCCTCACGCAGGGTTTTCTTGAATTGATCGGACGGCTGCATGTCGACGACGACGTTGAGCCCCGCCGCCAGAAGCATGTCCATCGCCTCGTCCACCAGCGCCAGATGCGCCGCCTTGAACTGGCCCGCCGCCGCGTCCCACAGCGGGGCCGGGTCGATGGTGAATCGAACGTGATCGCACCCGGCATCACGAATCAGCTTGGCGTCCGCGTCGGTGAAGTACGTGTGCAGGCGCTGCGGCTTGTAGTCCCAGGACTGCGAGAACCAATGGCTCAGGTCGATGCCGCGCTTCAGCGCCGGCGTTTCGGCGCGGACGCCGGCGGAGGCGAGAAGCAGGGTCACGACAAGTACGAAAAGACGCGGCATGATCGATCCTTTCCATTGCGGTCGGCGAAGGTACAATCTGGTCATGACAGTGGCCAGCACAACCGTTTCGTCGCAAAAACTCGCCGCGCCGTCGCTTTTGACGGTAAAGCATCTTTGCACGTATTTCCCGGTCAAACGCGGACTCCTTCAACGGACGGTCGGTCACGTGCGGGCGGTGGACGATGTGAGTCTCACCGTCGCGGAGGGTCAGACGGTCGGGCTCGTGGGCGAGTCCGGCTGCGGCAAGACCACCGTCGGCCGCACCATTCTACGACTCATCCCCGCCACGAGCGGCGACGTGCACTTTGAAGGCACGGATGTCTTCGCCGCCGACCGCGCCGAACTGCAACAGCTCCGCCGCCGCATGCAGATCATCTTTCAGGATCCCGTCGGCTCGCTCAACCCGCGCATGACCGTCGGGCGCATCATCGGCGAGCCCATCGCCGTGCACGGACTGGCCAAAGGCGGCGAGCTGACGGACCGCGTCGCGCAGCTCATGGAGCGCGTCGGGCTGAGCCCGGACTACGCCGCGCGTTACCCGCATGAATTTTCCGGCGGGCAGCGCCAGCGCATCGGCATCGCCCGGGCGCTGGGCCTCGAGCCGCGCTTCATCGTCTGCGACGAACCCGTCAGCGCGCTGGACGTGTCGATCCAGTCGCAGATTCTCAATCTGCTCAACGACTTGCAGGACGAGATGGGCCTGGCGTATCTGTTCATCGCGCACAATCTGGCGGTGGTCGAGCATTTTTCGGATCGCGTGGCGGTGATGTACCTCGGCCGCATCGTCGAGATCGCCGACCGTGATACGCTCTATCACGACCCGCGCCATCCGTACACGCACGCGCTGCTCTCGGCCGTGCCCGAACCCAAGCCCAATCCCGACAAGCAGCGCATCGTGCTCGAAGGCGAAGTGCCCAGCCCGATGCATCCGCCCAGCGGTTGTCATTTCCATCCGCGCTGCATCCTCACGCGCCAGCTCGCGCGCAACGCCGCCCCCGCCGATTCGGTCGAGCTGACCATCCTGGGTAAGACGCATCACGTGCATCGCCGCTGCGTGAATGAATCGCCCCAACTCGCCCCCGTCGGAGGCGATGCCGATCACTGCGCCGCCTGTCACTTCGCCGAAGATTCCCGCCGCGCCTCGGCGTAAATGCCCAGATCGCCGCACCATCCATCGTGCATTTTGGAGACTCACCGCATGGCCCTTCCCCCGCAATATGCACGGTTCAAGAAGACGCATCCGGAGCTTGTGGCGGCGTACGAGGCGTTGGGCGAGGCGTGTCGCGCCGCCGGGCCGCTCGATGCGCGGACGGCGGCGCTGGTGAAGCTCGGCATCGCGCTGGGGGCCGGGCTCGAAGGTGCGACGCACTCGGCGGTCCGCAAGGGCCTAGACGCCGGGTGCACCGCCGACGAAATGCTTCACGTCGCCACGCTCGCCACCACCACGCTCGGCTTCCCCGCCATGATGCGGGCGCGCAGTTGGGTGCTCGATGTCGTTGACAAGAAGTGACGCCGCGGGGCGCCACCTCTCCCGAAGGGAGAGAGAGTCAAGGCATTTTCACTTGGCGTCCGAATCATCATCATCCGAATGCTTCCCGCCCCAGAGCGGTTTGGGGAAGTCGCGGTGCCAATCGTCGTACATCTTCTGCAGCCGCTTCACATCATCAGGTCGAGCGGCGGCGAGATCGTTCGTTTCGGAAATGTCCTTCGACAGGTCAAAGAGCATCGGCTTCTCGCCGGTGTCGCCCTTGCTGCCTTTATCCGATGCGGCGACCAGCTTCATGTCCCCGTCGCGCACGGCCCAGTTGGAGCCATGCTTCCAGTAAAGCGTCTGATGCGGCCGTTCCTTATTCTCGCCGGTCACATAGGGCAACAGATCGACGCCGTCGAGCGGTTTGCCCGGCGATTTGTCGACGTCGGCGGCGGCGATGAATGTGGCGAATAGATCGAGCGAAATGATCGGATAGCGATACGTCTGCCCGCTGGGGATGACGCCGGGCCACTGCATGCAGAACGGCACGCGGATGCCGCCTTCCCATGTGCTGCCCTTGTACCCGCGCAGCGGCGAATTGTCGTGCCCGTGCGGTCCGCCGTTGTCGGTCAGGTAGACGACGATCGTGTTCTTCGAGAGTCCGTCCTTGTCCAGTTGATCGAGCACCATGCCGACGGCGCGGTCGAGCGCGATCGTCATGGCTGCGATCTTGTCGCCGTGCGCTGCTTTGAGGTCGGCCTCGGTGGCCTGAAGCGGCATATGCGTGGCGTTGAATGCGAGGTACACGAAGAACGGCTTGTCCTTCGATTCGTGAATGTACGCTGCGGCGCGCCGGCCGAGTTCGTCGGTCATGTAGTCGAACTGCTCAGGCCGGACGGGCTCCGAGTCATGCAGAAGCTGATTGAGTCGCGAGGGTTTTTCTAGCGGCCAATAGCTCCGTGCGCCCTGAAGGAATCCGTAGTAGTCGGTGTAGCCGCGCTCGATCGGCGTGAACTGCGGGGCATAGCCCAGGTGCCACTTGCCCAGCGCGATGGTGCGGTAGCCGGCTGAATGAAGCACGGTTGGCAGCATTGTCTCGCTCAGCGGCAGGCCGTTCTTCTCGCTGTACGCCGGGGGAATGTTGAACTCATGCCCGAAGCGCTCCTGGTACCGGCCGGTGTTGATACCCGCGCGCGACGGGCTGCAGACGGCGCCGCTGACGTAACCATCGGTGAACCGCACGCCGTTCCTGGCGATCGAGTCGATGCGGGGCGTGGGAATCCTGTCCTCGCCCTGCATGGAAAATTCGTTGTATCCGCAATCGTCCGAAAGGATGATCACGAAATTCGGCTTGGCCGGACGAGGCGTCGCCGCCGGGGCGAAGCCGCCGAAAAACGGCAAAAACACGGCGAAAAACGCCACAAATTGACCCATGCGGGTCGTGGACGATTCAAGCGGATGTGCGGACATGTTCGAGAGTCCCTCTGCCGTGCGGGCAACCCATTAACGCCGCGGGCGCACCGGCTATTGCATCATTTTCTCTGAGGTCGCTCCGCCGGTCCGCCCGGCTTCTGCCACGGCACCGAGCCCCCCGCCTGAATCTGAGACCGCAGCCGGCGCGACAGATCGTTCAGCTCCTTCTTCGCCGAACTGCTCATGTCGTGCGCCTCCATCGGATCGTCCGCGACGTTGTATAGCTCAAACGGCTCCGTCGGCAGATTCTTCACCAGCTTCCACGGCCCGATGCGCGCCGCGTGAATCGTCATGCCCATGTATCGGTTGCCCCCTTCCCGGCGCGTCCAGAACAGCGGCCGATCGAGATTCGCCTGCTTCTCGCCCCGCAGCGTCGGCATCAGACTCACGCCGTCGATCTCATGATCGATCGCCACGCCCGCCGCTTCGCAGAATGTCGGGAACAGGTCCATCGTCAGCGCGATCGCATCGGTGCGCGAGCCGCTTTGAATATGACCGGGCCAGATGATCGCCCCCGGCACGCGCAGGCCGCCTTCGTACATGCTGCCTTTGCCGTCGCGCGTCTTACCGCAGGTCGCGCCGTGCCCGAGATCCCCGCCGTTGTCGCTGGTGAACACGATCAGCGTGTTCTCATACACCCCCGCTTCCTTCAGCGCCGCGATAACCTTGCCCACGCGATCGTCCAGATGCTCGATCAGCGCCACGATCTTCGCCCGCTTGTCCGTGATGTTCGGCTCGCGCGCTTTCACTTTCGCAAGCCAATCGTCCGGCGGCTGAATCGGAAAATGCGGCGCGTTGTACGCCAGATACAAAAAGAACGGCTCGCCGCTCTTCGCCCGCGCTTGAATATCTTCGATCGCCCAGTCAGTGAAAATATCCGTGGCGTGGCCTTTCGGGTCAACTTCCTTGTCGTTGAGGCGCATGTAGTTGATGCCGAAGCGGCGGTGCGTGTAGTAGTCCTCCATCATGTCGTCAAGGAACCCGTGAAACAAATCGAAGCCCCGCGCGTTGGGCCAGTTCTCCGGGGAAAGCCCCAGGTTCCATTTGCCGACGATCGCCGTGTGATAACCCGCGCGTTTGAGCATCGTCGGAATCAACACCGCCTCCGGCGACAGATACCCCCAGTTGTCCTCCAGCGGCGTGCGAATCAGCCCCGGCACGCCCACGCGCTCCGGATACCACCCCGTCATCGCCGACGCACGCGACGGCGAACACACGCAGCAGTTCGCATAAAAATTGTCGAAGCGCATGCCCGATGCGATCAGCGCATCGATGTTCGGACTCTTCAGGTCCGTCGCCCCGTAGCTCGACAGGTCGCCGTAGCCCAGATCGTCGGCGAAGATGAAAAGAATGTTCGGCTTCTGAGCCGCGCGCGCCATCGGCGCGATCAGCAGAATCGCCATCGCGATGAATCGTTGCATGGGTCGCTCCAAAGTTACTTGTCCTGCGGCGTGACGTGCGCGTGCACCTCTTCGTGCCACGCCTGTAAATCCTTCCGCATCGTCTCGACGCGGTCCGTTTCCGTGTCCGCCGCGTTGTGCTTCTCACCGATATCGCTCGACAGATCGTACAACCCGACCCCGTCGATGCCCTTTGCATTTTCGATCAGCTTCCACTTCCCCTCGCGCATCGCCCGCTGTTTGCCGTATTCCCAGAACACCTTCCGCGCCGGCAGCGCCTTGCCTTCCATCAACAGCGGCATAAGACTCACGCCATCCAGCGCATGACCCTCCGGCATCGTCGCCCCGCCGAGTTCAAGCAGCGTCGGCATCAGGTCGATGCTGATCGCCAACTCGTCCGTGACGCCCGGCTTGATCTTGCCGGGCCACCATGCAATCGCCGGCTCGCGATGTCCGCCTTCCCAGAGCGATCCCTTGAATCCCCGCAGCGGGCCGTTGGAACTCATCGGCGTGCCCCCGTTGTCGGAAAAGAAAAAGATGAACGTGCGGTCCGCCATGTCCGCCCGCTTCACCGCCCCGACAATCTCGCCGACGCCCTTGTCCATCTCCGCGAGCATCTCGTTGAACGCGCGATGCTTGTCGTAGTGATCCGGGTACACATCCTTCGTCCGCCCTTCCGCGCGCACCGGCGGATCGCCCGGTCCCTGATACGGCGCGTGCACCGATTCCTGTGCGATGTACAGACAGAACGGCTGCTCCGTGTGCGTCTCGATGAACTTCACCGCGTGCTGCGAAATCAGATGCACGCTGTACCCCTTCTCCGGCGTCAGCTCCAGATTCTCCCACCAGTCGGGCTTGCCCATCCGATCCAGATGATTCTGATAGTCGACGTTGCCCGACACGTACCCCCGGAAGATTTCAAAGCCCTGCAAGGAGGGGTTGTAGCGCGGCGCGTAACCAAGGTGCCACTTGCCGAACATCGCCGTGTTGTACCCCGCATCGCGAAGGCGCTCGGCGAAGGTGATCTCCGAAAGCTGCAGCGCCAGATCGTGCGACGGTTCGTCGTCATCGGCGTTGACGACCTGGTCGACGCCGGTGCGCTGCTGGTAGCGGCCGGTGACGAGCCCGGCCCGGGTCGGCGAGCAGACGCACCCGCTGGCGTGGAAGTCGGTGAAGCGCAGCCCCTCGGCGGCGAGCTGATCAATATGCGGCGTTTTGACGGCTTTCCCGCCGTAACACGACGCGTCGCCGTAGCCCATGTCGTCGGCGAGAATGATGATGATGTTCGGCTTGAGATGCTCCGCCGCCGGCGCCATCGCACCCGCGCCAAGAACCATCAGCATCACGATCACACCCTGCCTCATGTCAATCCCTTCGCATCAATCCTTGCGGGCGAAACGGTCGATGACCCCGCGAAGCTCATCGCGCAGCTCGATCTGCTTCTTGTTGAGGTCCGTGTCCGACAGCGGCTTGCCCTCGTGCGGGTCTTTGATCACGTTGAACATCCGCCCGTCGCTGTACAACTTGAACTCGACGGTGCGGGCCCACTCGGCGTTCTTGAAATTGCCCAGCTTCGGGTGGTACCAACTGTACACCCACTGCCGCGGGCGCCCCTGCTTGCCGGAGAGCTGCGGCCAGAAACTTTGCCCATCCATCTCGACCCCCGCCGGCGTCGCCGCGCCGCTGACCTCCGCGAACGTCGGCAGCATGTCGGAGAAATCGACGAGGTCTTCGCAGACGAAGCCGCTCGTAACATGACCCGGCCAGTTGGCGATCAACGGCACGCGCGTCCCGTTGTCATGCGACGAGCCCTTGCCGCCGATGTACGGCTTGCCGTCGAGCGTCGAGTGCACGCCCGCCGTCGTCCCGTTGTCACCCGTGAAGATCACCAGCGTATTGTCGCGCAGGCCCAGTTCGTCGAGCTTCGCGAGCACGTTGGCGACCATCTTGTCGGTGTGGCTGACCATCTCGACGAGGTGTCGCTCATTGTGTTTGCCGCCGATAGCGTCATTCGACTTCTCCGCCTTGTCGCCCCGGCGGAAGGTCGGGTCCCAATCCTTCGATTCGGGCGTCGGGTCGAACGGCGCATGCACGAGCATCATCGGGTAATACAGAAAGAACGGCTTGTCCTTGTGGCGTTCGATGAAATCGAGCGCGTATTTGTTCACGATGTCCGGGCCGTATTCGCCGTTTTTGAAATCGACCTGCTTGCCGTCGATCTCGAAGCCGGGGTTCGGATAGCGGTTGGGCCGGCGGTTCAGTTGCCACAGGCAATACTCATCAAACCCGAAATGCCCCGGCCCTTCGTAGCCCCCGCCGAGCTGCCATTTGCCGACGACGCCCGTGACGTAGCCGGCGTCCTTGAGCATGTTGCCGAAGGTCTTTTCCGTCGGCTTCAGCTCGCCGAAGCTGATGTAGTTGCGGCTGTTGTACCGGCCGGTCATGAGTTGCACGCGGCTGGGCGTGCACAGCGGCTGCGCATGCACGTTCGTGAAGCGCACCCCGGTCGCCGCCAGGTTGTCGAGCGTCGGCGTCTTGTACGGCCCGCCGCCGTCGCAACTCAAACATTCGTACCCCAGATCGTCCGCCAGAATGAAAACGATATTCGGCTGACGCGCCCATGCGAACGACGCCAGCAGCAACACGATCAACAGCACCCGACCCATGGCCGTCTCCTGTTATTTCTTGGCGGGCTCCAGTAATCCGCGAGCTTTCATCCAATCGCCCACACGCGCCGGCCACGTGTGCACGTCATGTTTCGATTCGCGCAATCCGTATCCATGCCCCCCGCTCGGATACAGATGCATCTCCACCGGCACCTTCTCATGCTTGAGCGCCAGGTAGTACGCGATCGCGCACTCGACCTTGATGCCGTCGTCTTCGGTCTGAATCAAGATCGCCGGCGGCGTGTCCTTCGTCACCGTGATCTCCGGCGCGAGCTTGTTCACGTCGCCGCCTACCGTCAGATAAGCCGGGTACACCAGCACCGAAAAGTCAGGCCGGCACGACAACTTGTCCGCCTCGTCGATGGCGTCGTAGCTGTTCTTGTCGAAGCGCGTCGAGGCGGCGGCGGTCAGATGCCCGCCCGCCGAGAAACCGAGGATGCCGATGCGATTGGGGTCCACGCCATACTTGTCCGCATCGCGGCGCATGAGGCGGATCGCCCGCTGCACATCCTGAAGCGGCGCTTCGTACATCGGTCGATCCTTGCGGCGCGGCACGCGGTATTTCAAAATCGCAGCGGAAACGCCAATGGAATTGAGCCACTCGGCGATCTCCGTGCCTTCGAGGTTCCACGCCAGAATCTGATACCCCCCGCCGGGGCAGACGATGACCATCGTCCCCGTCGCCTTGTCAGCCGGCGCGGGATACATCGTCAGCGTCGGCTCCGACACGTCGGCGAGTCGGATCACCGGCACGCCGTCCTTGGGGTTGCGATCCTGCTCGTGCTCCGCGGGGATGTCGCCCTTCTCCCCGGGCGCGGTCTCGGGCCAGACTTTCACCACGGCGTGATCGTCCGCCGCCGCAAACTGCATCGGTACGAGGCAAAAAAGCATCATGATCAGTATCCATCGCATGACGTCACTCCTTGACATGGGGCATCGGGGCATTGACGGCTTTCCGCCATGCCGCCAGTGTATCGCGCATCGCCGCGGCGCGCTTCGGATCGCGTTTGGACAAGTCGGTCTTCTCGCCGAGGTCGTCGGAAAGGTTGTAGAGTTCGACGTGTCCGTCCTCGAAGTATTCGAGCAGCTTGTAATCACCTTCATGGATCACGCCCACCGGCGCGGTGCGCCAGCCGGACTTGCCGCCTTCCAGGTACCCGGGGAAGTGCCAGAAGAGCGTACGGTCGGCGATGGTCCGCCCGTGAAATAGCGGCGAGATGTCCACGCCGTCGAGCGGCTGATCCTTCGGCAGCGCGGCTCCGGCGACGGCGGCGAGCGTCGGATAAAAGTCGATCACATCGACGGCGGTCGCGCACTGCGAGCCGGGTTTCACGACGCCGGGCCAGCGCACGATCATCGGCACGCGAATGCCGCCTTCGTAGAGCGAGCCCTTGCCGCCTTTGAGCGGGGCGTTGTCGGTGATGGAATGAAAATCGCCGAGGCCGATCGTGTCGTATCCGCCGACGCCGCCGTTGTCGGAGAGGAAGATGACGATCGTATGCTCAGTGAGGTGATGTGCGTCGAGTGCGTCCACGATGCGGCCGACAGATTGGTCGACGCTGTCGATCATGGCGGCGTACTCGGGGTTGTTCTGCTTGCCGACGGGCTTGATCGCCTTGTACTTTTTGATGAGGTCCTCACGCGCCTGAATCGGCGTGTGCACGGCGTAGTGCGGCAGGTACAAGAAGAACGGCTTGTCCGCATGATCGTCGATGAACTTCACCGCTTCGTCGGCGAGCCGATCCGTCAGATACTCGCCCTTGGGGCCATCGGGGAGCTGCGGGTTCTTGTACGGCGAGAAGTATCCGCCGCGCGGCGAGCCGGTGTGATTGCCCGCCATGTTGATGTCGAACCCCTGCTCGCACGGACCGGCCTTGCCCGGCTCGCCGAGGTGCCACTTGCCCATCGAGGCCGTGACGTATCCCGCGGCGTGAAGCGTCTCGGCGATCGTCACCACGGCCGGGTCGAGCGTGTCATTGTTCCTGGGCACGTCAAGCTTGCGGTCCTTCGCCCTGCCGCGCTCCAGCGAATCGACCGTATACACGCCCGTCCGCGGCGGGTACTGACCGCTCATGAGTTCCGCCCGCGTCGGCGCGCAGTTCTGACACGCATACGCCTGCGTGAACTTCATGCCCTCTTCGCGCAGCTTGTCGATATGCGGCGTCTGGTAGTACCCGCTGCCGAAACAATGCAGATCGGTCCAGCCCAGATCATCCGCCAGAATCAGCACGATGTTCGGCTTGTCCGCGCCATGAACGATACAGCACGCCGACAACATCCAAAGAATCACCCACCGCCAACCGCGCATCGACATCTCCAATCAGCAGGTAGAGATTCCAACGCCGAAAGCGGTCGATTGTTGCATGAGGATCGAGCGGGCCATGCGTTCTCCTCTCCCTCGGGGAGAGGCCGGGTGAGGGGGCGCATCATCGCTGGCGGCGCACGGTTTGTAACGCGCACTACTTCGGGGCCACCCTCACCCCAGCCCTCTCCCGAAGGGAGAGGGGGTCCGATCAATACGTCGTCTTGAGGTCGTAGCGCTTTTTGAGTTCGTCCATCCGGCGCTTCAGTTCCTCGGTCGGGCCCTGGCGGATGACTTCGCTGTAGAGGTGATGCAGGTTCCAGAAGCCCCATTGATGCGCGATGGTTTCGTCGCCGACCTGGGCGGAGGGGAAGTCGAGACTGAAGGTGAAGTCGAGGACATCGCCGGAGTTCGAGCCGGTCAGTCGCATGGAGATTTTCGAAGCGTCGGGCGTGTATCGGCCGTACAGATTGACGGACTCGCCCTGATAAATGTCACGGGGTATGCGGGGGAAAATCTGCGTGGTGTCCACGCCGACGGCATCGAACGTCGCGTCCTTCAAGATCGGATAACGCAGACCGGCGGCAAGCTGGCGGATCGTCGCGGCGGTCTGTGCGAAGGTATCGGGATAGACGACGTAGCCCTTGTTGCGGTACGCAAGGAACTCGAGCAGTTCGCGGTCCTGCGCATCGCCGACGCCGACGCAGTAGATGCCGGCGACGAGGTCGTTTTCCTTGGTGATGAGATTGATGATGGTGCGGGGATCGAGGGCGCCGCTGGTGGGTTTGCCATCGCTGACGAGGATGATCTGGTAGACGCGATCGGGCGCGACATCGCGGACGATCAGGCCGGCGAGGGCGCGGTTGACGTCGGTGTCGCCGCTGGCTTTGGCGGCGTTGAGGAAATCGCGGGCGCGCTGGCGCGTGGCGTCATTGGCTTCGAGCAGGCCGGCGGGATTGAGGACGTTGACGGTGTCCTTGAACATGACAAGGTTGAAGCGGTCGCCGGGGTTGAGACTGTCGAGCGAGACGCCGACGCCGGCTTTGACCTGTTCGACCCATTTCTCGCGGATGGAGCCGGACGTGTCGATGACCCAGACGACATCCTTGTGCAGCGCGGTCAGACGGCGGAGGGAACGCTTGGGCGTGATCTGAATCTGGAACCAACCCGGTTCCTGCTCGAGCGTCTGAGCGCCGAGGCCGAAGAGCCCGCCGGTGCGGCGCGGCGGCGCGTAATACTTGCGCAGCTTGTAGTCGAAGTCATTGTCGAGATGGATCGGCTCTTTCCTGGACCCATCGTCGCCGGGCCCGACGGTCGGCGGCGTGACGGTCTTGATCAGATCCGGCAACTTCGGCGGGGCGGCCTTGGCGACTTCGATCGGCTTTTTCATCGCCGGCTCATCAATCGGCGGCGGCGCCACCGGAGCCGTCGACGCCAAGCCACCCGTGGTATTCGTCGCGCCGCCCGCAATGCCCGATCCCGCCACGCCCGATCCGCCGAGCAGCGCATCAAGCTTGCGCATCTCGCTCACGTCGATCTTCGCCCCCGGGTCGATCGCGCCATTGCCCGGCGTGGGCGTGCGAATCTCGTCCGTCGGGCCGACGTACTTGGGCAGCACGATCGACGGCTGAGCCATCCGAAGCAACTTGTCCGTCGTGTCCAGCGCCCGCGACGGTCCCGGCGTCGGCGTCACGCCCGGCGGCGACGGCGCATCATTATGAAGATCCGTGTCCGGCTTGAGATTCGCTTCGCTGAGCGGCTTGGGCGGAAGCACCTTGCTCGCGTCGATCGTCTCCAGCAGCTTCTTCGTCTGCGCCTGCACCTTCTTCGCATCCGACTCGGGCTTGATCGCATCGACCGCCGGCGTCAGCGGCGCCTCCTCAACGATCTCGTCCTCATTGGCGCGAAAAACGCGCATCGCCGCTTCGGGCTTCCGCTCGGGCACCGCGGCGAAGAGCGACGACTGACTCGACCCGCCGATCGTCAGATTCATCACCTGCCAGATCACCAGCGCATGAAGCAGCAGACTCAATCCCGTCGCGAAGAACATCGAGAGACGCTGGCGCAGATTCATGGCGTTTCTCCGAGCTGACCCAGACGCTCGCGGACGTACGCCGCGGCCGAATCGCCGGGCGCGTCCTTGAGCATTTTACGCATCAGAAACAGCGCATCGCCACGTTTGCCGTCCACCAAAAGCAACTCCGCCTGCGCGGCCGTCTGCCACGCGGACTTGTCCGCCCGCTGCGTGATCGACTCGAACGTCTTGCGGGCCTTGTCGCGCTCGCCGCCGTCGGCCTCCATGCGCCCCAGCGCCATCATCGCGCGCACCGGCAACGGGGCCAGTTCGGGCAGGTCGTAAAGAATCACCACGCGATGGAGCCGCTTGCGGGCTTCCTCGCGCTCGGCGTCGGCCTTGACCTGGTCGCCGGCCTTTTCCAGCGCGGCGGCGTGATCGCGACGAAGCATGGCGCTTTCGTACAGCGCGGCGGCGGCGATGGCGCTGGCCGGGGCGCTGATGAGCCCGTCGTATTCGTCCATCGCGGCGTCGTTCTTGTTCTGCGCGGAGAGGCACTGAGCGAGGCCGAGCCGGGCCTGATCGCCGTAGCCGTGCGAATAGGCGATGAGCTGGCGAAACGTGTTGACGGCCTCGTCGAACTTGCCAAGCTTTTGATACGCCTCGCCGGCGAGGTCCATCGCCTCGGCCAGCGCATCGGGCGACTCCTCCTTGCGATCGAGCACCGCCAGCGCCCACGCCAGCGACGCTTCATGTTCACCGCGCTGTTTGAGTCCCTGCGCGACCCACAGCGCGGTCGGCGTATCGAAGCTTGCGGCGGAGTGACGCTTGCGGAGGTCTTCGTACTGGGCGATCGCCTGATCATCCCGGCCGGCCATGCGGTGCAGCCGCGCGGCGAGCGAGGAGGCCTCCACCTGCTGATCGGCCGGCAGCGCCCCGGCGAGCGCGGCTTTGAGTTCGTCGAGCGCGGGGGTGATCGTGTCGGGCCGACCCGCCTCCGGCGCCGAAGCGCGGCCGGCGAGGAGGAGGCCGCGGTAATAATGGGCCAGCGCGTCGATCGCCGCGGGGGGTTTGTCGGCGAGGAGTTTGTCGAGCGTCGCCATCGCGCCGTCGCTGCGGCCGAGCTTGATGAGACACAGAGCGAGTCGCAACTGCACGGGGGCGGCTTCGGTGGCGTCAAGATTCTTTTGCATGAGCCAGGCCTGCGCCAGCTCGGCGACCTGATCGAACTTGCCCGCTGCAAAGGCGAGATCGATCGCGCGGCGGCCGGCTTCCGTCGCCTTGGGGTCCTGCCCGTAGCGCTGCGAATAAAGCGCGTAATCGGCGGCGGCCTTGTCGGGTTCGCTGAGCTGTTCGTACAAGCCGGCGCGCTGAAGGAGGGACTGGCGGGCGTAGACGTTGTCGGGCTGATCGATCAGCGGCGCCAGATAGCGAGCCGCCTCGGCGGGCTTGTTGAGCTGCACCGCCGCCTGCGCCCGCAGATATTGAAGTTGATCGTGATGCGCCATCTTCGGAAGCTGCGCTTCCACGGTGGCGATCCATTTCTCGAAGCCGGGCAGATCGGTGTGGAAGTAGCACACGGCATAGAGGTACGCCGCCTCGTCCGCCAGATCGCTGTCGCGCCCGCCGCGGTTGAAGAAGTCAGTCAGACTTTTCATGGCGTCGGCGTATTTTTCGAGCCGGACCTGCGAAGCCGCGACGAGATACAGGGCCTGCGCCTGCGCATCGATCGGCAAGAGCTTCTGCACCGCGTCATATTGACGCAGCAGTTCCGCATCCTGACCGGCCGCGTAGTGCGAGCGCAGCATGCCGATCAGCGCCGACTTGAAATACGCGCTGCTCTGGTTGTGCGCGATGATCTGCTGATACAGGTCCGCGGCCATGGCGTACTGCTTCTGGCTGTACGCCAGGTCGGCGGCGAGACTGCGCGCCTCCGCGGCGGCGTCGGCGTCAAGGTCAGGCGTCTGCACGGCGGCGGTCAGCGCCTCGATCGCCGCCGGGGGCTGATTGAGCGCGATGCGCGCCTTGCCGAGTTCGATCAGCGCCATGCCCCGCACGCGCGACCCCGCTTCGGACGCGAGGTCGAACTGCTTCGCCGCCCCGGTCATGTTCCCCACGCCCCGATAAGCCACGCCGAGCAGATACGCCCACGACGCCTTCGACTCGGCATCGGGCAGTTTCGCCGCGTCGATCTTTTCGAGGATGCCGACCGCGCCCGCCGCGTCGCCGCTCTCGAGTTTGATCTGCCCGCGCAGGACGCCGACGGCTTCGGGCGTGACATGCAGGGGATTGACGACCATGCCGAGCTGCGCATCCGCCGCCTTCAGATCGCCGCGCTGCCGGGCCAATAGCGCCATGTAGTAATGCGCATCGGGCACGCGCGGATCGTTGGCGTATTTGTTGACGAACTCGTTCCATGCATCCTCCGCCAGCTTCCGCTCGCCCTGCTGCATGAGCCGCACGGCAAAGGTGAACTGGCGATCGCCGTCGGGGGAGGCGACAACCAGTGAAGTCACCACGAGCACAATCGCCATCATCACGATCGACGTGCGTCGCTGACGCTGTGGCCCAGCCGCCCTCGGCTGGGCGGGTGCAACATGACAATCGCACGGCCGGGGGCGGCCGTGCCACAGCTTCCGTCTCGTGATGCCTTCAAGCCACATCAATGTTCACTTGCCCACTTGCCGCCCTTCCTTGACGGTGGCGAAGTAGATGCTCTTGACGCCGGCGGAGCGGGCCACGTCCATCACCGAGACGATCGTCTCGTAGCGCGTGTCCTTGTCGCCGCGGATGATGACGTGCTCATCGGGATAGTCCGTCGTGAGCGAGCGCATCATCTCAAAGAGCGCCGGGGGATTGTACGACTGATTGCCGACGACGATGGTCCCGTCGGACTTCACGTTGACGATGACCTCCGTGCGCCGCGGCTGAGTCGGGCTCGACGCCTGCGCCGTCGGCAGCTTCACATCGATCTGCTGCTCCTCCGCGCGGAACGAACTGGTCGTCACAAAGAAGATCAGCAGCAGAAACATGATGTCGAGCATCGGCGCCAGCGGCACACTCGCGCGGCGGCGCTGCTCCACGGGCTGCGCGAAGCTCATGCCGTCCCCCCGCTCTGGCGCGTCGCCAATTTCTGCCGCGCCGCTTCCGCCAGCGCGTCAATCTTCTTCAAGCGCGGATCCGACGCCGCCCGGTGCGTGTGATCAGCGATTGTGTGGCAGACCTGCTCGGCTTCGGTCAGCGCGGCCGTGGCGCGCGAGCGGATGATCGTGTAGAACACGCCCGCCGCGATCGCCACGATCAGCCCGAACATCGTCGTGCTCATCGCCTCCGCGATCCCCGCCGACAGCGCCCCGACGTTCGGGCCGGCGATGCGCTCCGTCAACGTGAAGAACACCTTGATCATGCCGACCACCGTGCCGAGCAGCCCGAGCATCGGCGCGATGTTGGAAATCTCCGCCAGGTAGCCGACGCGGTTCCAGATCACTTCGCTTCTGCGCCGGCCCTCCGCCGAGAGAATCTCCATGAGCACGCCCAGTTCCTTGTCGCGATTTTCGATGAGCCGCTGAATGATGCTCGACGAAAAGATGTGGCTCCGCTGCTGGCACAGGTGCGTCGCCTGCTCGAAGTTCCGATTGAGGATCAGCTTCGTCACATCATCGACGAACCGCGGCGGATTGAACGACCCGCTCGTGAGCGTCAGCAGCAGAAAAAGGAACAGCAACAGCGCGATCACCGACAGCGCGAGAATCGCGCCGTTGATGTACTTGCTGGTCATGAACAGCGCCCAGACCGTCGGCACGCCCTTGCCCATTTCGACCCCCGGCACGGACCCGCCGGCGGCCGCCGCATCGGGGGCGTTTTGGGCGAAGGCCACGCCGTAGATCGCAATCGTCAGTAAGAGTGCCGCGGCGAAGAGGCCCCATTTGGGCCGCCCGCTGCCGGAAATTCCCGCGCCCCCGGTGGGGTGTATCGGTTCGACATCGCTCATGGGCTCTGGACTCCGTGGGTGATACGGACGGATCGATCCTTGATGCGTCAACGCCATTGTAGCCGAATGAGCGGCGTGTTAAACCGCCGAGCCCGATCGCCGCCGATTTGCCCGGCGGGCCGGGTGAAAAAAGATTCTAAAATGGGGGAGCATTTTTGAGAAAATCCGGGCGGGTGCGTCCTATCCACTATGGAATGAGGCCCATGTCATTGTTTTGCGGTCGTTCGGAAAACGCGCAGCGGTCTGACCCATGACGCAGTTCCCCACATCCGACGATACCCCCGTCGCCGGCCGACAGGTCGAGCGGTTCATGGGCCTCTTCGCCGCGCATCAACGCCGCATCTACGGGTACATCCGCGTGATGGTCCCCCGCCCCGGCGATGCGGAGGACGTGTACCAGGAAACGCTCATGGCGATGTGGCGGATGTTCGAGCAGTTTCAGCCGGGGACGGACTTTGCCGCATGGGCCTTAAAGGTCGCCAAGCTGCGCGTGCTGGAATATCGCCATCGCACGAAGCGCGACGCCGGCCCGGCGTTCGACCCCGCCACGCTCGACCTCCTCGCCGACGACATGCACGCGCTGGGCCCGCAGCTCGATCACCGCCTCGAAGCCCTGCGCTCGTGCATGAACGATCTCGAGCCCGGCCATCGCCAGCTCATCGACCTGCGTTACCAGCAGGACGCGAGCGTCGAGTCGATCGCGCAGCAGTTGGGCCGATCCAGCAAGACGATTTACCGCATGCTCAGTGCCGCTCATCAGGCGCTGCTCGCCTGCGTGCGCCGCCGCATGGCGGAGCAGGTCTGAACATGACGCACGAAAACGCCCAACTTGTCGCACTCATCGACGGCGCCCGCGAAGGGCTGCTCGATCCCGTGCAGACCGCGGCGCTCCAGTCGCTGATCGTGCGCGATGGGGAAGCCCGGCGGCTGTATGTCGAGTCGATGCTGTTGGCCGCCGATCTGCGATTTGAATGTGCGGGCGTGCCGGCGCCGCGGTACCAGACGCTTCGGCTCAAAGCCGCCTCAGCGTCGGCGTGGCGCGCTGCGGATGAATCCTCCACGCCGACGCTGAGCCGCGCTTCGCGGCGAAGCGTCTGGTATCTCGCCGCGCTGATCATGCTCGCCGCCGCGCTCCTCTTCTTCTTCCTGCCGACTGCTCCCCGCTCCGCACTCCCCGCTCCCCACGCCAACACCATCGCAATGCTCTCCGACGCCGTCGGCGCCGACTGGGGCGACACGATGTTGCCGACCGCGCTGGGCAGCGAGCTTTCCACCGGGCGGCTCACGCTCCACGCCGGCACCGCGCAGATCATGTTCCACTCCGGCGCCGTCGTCGACCTGACCGGCCCATGCGACTTCGAACTGACCGGGCTTAACCGCGGTCTGCTCCGGCGCGGCACGATTCAGGCATACATCCCCGTCGCGGCGCGCGGCTTTGTGCTCGCCACGCCGTCGCGCGTGAGCATGATCGACCTGGGCACCGAATTCGCCAGCATCGTCGAACCCTCCGGCCGGGTCGAACTGCACGTGCTGGTGGGCGAAGTCGAGCTGCGTGACGCCGACAACCACACACTCCGTCGCGTCACGTCCGGCTTCGCCGCCGCCGTGCAGCCCGACGGAACCGTCGAACCCCTCGCGCTCGACGCCGATCGATTCGAGCCCCCGCAGGATGCCGTGCGTCAGACGCCGCCGCCGGGCGTTTCGCAGGACCGTGACGCGGTGCCGATGATCGTCGCTGATTATGCGGATGACTTTGCCGCCGATCATCTGCCGGCGGGATGGCGCTATCTCTGGAACGCGCCGCGCGATTGGCATCAGGGCATCAGCCGCGACGAATCCGATGGCGCGATCTGGGACCTGGCCGGCTATCGCCCGCTCTTTCCCGCCGGCGGGGCGTGGACCGCCGACGGCGATCGCGATCCGACCAATGGGTCGCCCGCCCGGTTTCTGACGCTCACGAAAATCGGCGGGCACCCCGGCCGCGGCATGACGCAGCCGGAGACCGAACTGCCCCAAGGCCTCGCCCCGATCAAACCCAACCGGCGCGACCGCTTCGCCATCGCCGCGTGGACCGCCGATCATGACGGGTTCTACGCCATCACGCACAGCGCCCTCGCTTCGACCAACGAGCCGAGCAACGGCCTCAACGTCCGCGTGTTCACTTCGTACTCCGCCGTCCGCGCGCTGGTGGACGAAGTCGTCCCCGCCGACGGCGCCGCTGCTTCGTTCGACGCCGACCTGGGCTACCTCCGCGCCGGACAGACGATCTACGTCGCCGTCGGACCCAATGGCGCCGACGGCTCCGACTCGTTCACGCTCGACTTCTCCATCGCGTTCACCCCGGTCATTCGACCGGCCGCCCAAGAGCAAAAACCTTGAAGGAAACCGAGAAGATCATTTTCAGGAGAACCCCCATGAGATGCGCCAAGCTTGTCACGACCGGTCTGATTCTCTCCGCCGCTTCGCTCGCCAACGCCGCGAACATCGCCGACTTCCGCGATGACTTTTCCGGCACGGCGTTCCCGACCGGATGGCAGTACCTCTGGAACGCCCCGCTCGATTGGAACGGGTCCAGCAGCAGCGACGCGTCGACGAATCCGCTGGGCACCTCCGCCAATTACGTCGCGCTCAATCCGGTCAGCGGCACCTGGCGCGCCGATAATGACACGCTCAATAACAATGGCTTCCCCGCCGATTTTCTCTTGCTTACCAGCACCGGCGGACACCCCGGCCGCGGGTCCACGCAATCCGACGGCATCGGCAACAATCAGGACCGCGCCCCCATCGCCGCGTACACCCTCCAGGCCGGCGATGCGGGTCCCGTGTATCTGACCAACACGCTTCTGCAAGGCACGAACCCGACGCACACCGGCACGCTCCGCGCTCTGGTCTACGTCAATGACACGCTCGTCGTCAACAAAGTCCAGACCGCCCTCGCCCCCATCAGCTTCGACGCCGCCCTCGGCAACCTCAATGTCGGCGACACCGTCTACGTCGCCGTCAGCCCCGATGGCGCCGACGGGTCCGACGGCTTCGCCCTCGACTTCACCCTCTCGCATTTCGCCAACTCCGTCAACGGGCCGATCGTCGTCGCCGACCTGCATGACGATTACAAACTCTCCGGCTCCTTCGCCGACGGCACCCAGGCGTCCTTCGCCAACCTTGGCACCGGATGGGCCTACCTCTGGAACGCGCCCGCCGACTGGGACGGAACCACCAGCAGCGACGGCTCCACCGGCGCGATCACCTCGATCGCAGACTTCGAATTCCTCAAGGCCGGCGGCGGACGATGGAGCCCCGACGGCGACGCGCTCAACAACGACGGTCCGCCCTCGCGCTATCTCAACACCGGCAACCTCAGCGGCTCCCTCGTCTCCGGTCACCCCGGCGCCGGTTTCACCCAAGGCGAAGGCATCGGCAACAATCAGGACCGCTACGTCATCTACGCCTACACCATCGACACCGACGGCCTCTACGAAATCATCGACAGCCACTTCAGCACCGGCGACGCGCAGGGCGACGGCAACAACGTCCGCGTCTTCACCAGTCTCGACGCACTCACCGCGCTCTTCGACACCACCTTCGCCGGCGTGACCGATGCGCACTTCAACACCGCGCTGGGCTTCCTCTCCGCCGGCGACGTCGTCTACGTCGCCGTCGGCGTCGGGTCCAACGGCAACGATTCCAACGACAGCTACAACATCGACTACGCCATTGCCGCCGTCCCGACGCCCGCCGCGCTGCCCGCCGGACTCGCGCTGATGGGAATGATCCTGGTGCGACGCAGAAAATGACAAATCGATATGTCCAATCCGAAGCGCATTTGGCGGCGGGGCTTGCCACGCGCGGCCAGATGCGCACGCCGCGCGGGGCAAGCCCCGCCGCTAAACGCGCTGTCCGCGGCGCGCCGTTCAGCCGGGCGTTCACCCTCATCGAACTCCTCGTCGTCGTGAGCATCATCGCTTTGCTCATCGCGATCCTGCTCCCCTCGCTTTCGCAGGCGCGCAAGGACGCCAAGAGTCTCGTCTGCGCCACGCATCTGCGCCAGCTCGGCGTGGCGCTCGCTTCCTACTCCGTCGAGTATCGCGATCACATCTTCCCCTACTACAAATCAGGCGGCATCTCCACCGGCGGCCTCCCCTATGACCATTTCTGGATGCACGTCATCAGCCCCTACATCGGCGATGACGACCGCGTCCTCCTCTGCCCCGAAGCGCCCGTCGATTACGAACATCAATGGGACTACACCACCGACACCGTGCATCCCTACAGCGGATGGGGCACGGTCAGCGTCGCATGGGGCGCCCCCGACACCGGCGGCGGATTCATCAAGGGCTTCGACGGGTCGTACACCTGGAACGCATGGATGCACGGCGGACGCAACTACGGCATCACCGACGGCGCCAGCCCCGCCTCCGACGCCGCCGACTACAAAAAGCATTTCAACGGCTTGTCCAAACCCAAGCTCACCGACCTAGCCCCGCTCTGGTCCGACGGCATGTGGGTCGACAACTGGTTCCAGAACAACAAGAACGGCTCGATCACCTTCCCGCCGACGCGACTGACCGGCGCCAACGGCGGGGCCGGCCGCATCTGCATCGATCGCCATCAAGGCGCGATCAACGTCGTCTTCGCCGACGGCAGCGCCCGACGCATCGAGCTGGCCGACCTTTGGGGCCTGACCTGGAACACCGAGTCCACGCCGATGAATCCCCCCGCGCTCCTGCCCACCGAATGATCGGCCGTCACTTCAATCCGTAAATCGGCCGCAGTTTTTGCCGCAGATGGCGCAGAAGCGGCTCAGCGCTGAGCGCTTCGCCCGTCACGTGCATGCACAATTCGTCCGCCCGGTAGCGCATCGCATGCTGATGAATGTTCGCCGCGAGCCAGTCGACCAGCGGCGCAAAGTCACCCGCGGCGAAGCGCCCGTCCAGATCGCCGATGTCCCGCCGGGCCTGTTCGTAGAATTGGGCCGCGTAAAGATTGCCCAGCGTGTACGTCGGAAAATATCCGATCGCGCCCTGCGCCCAGTGCATGTCCTGCAAACATCCCCGCCGATTGTCCGGCACGTCGATGCCCAGGTATTGCCTGTACTTCTCGTTCCAGGCCGCGGGCACGTCCGCCGCGCTTAAGTCCCCGCGGACCAGCGCCCGCTCCAGGTCGAAGCGCACCATGATGTGCAGGTTGTAGGTCGCTTCGTCGGACTCGGTGCGGATGAGACTGCGTGCGACGATGTTCGCCCCGCCGTAGACGTCGTCGAAGGTCAACCCGTCCGTCGCCGCGCCGAAAAATTCGCGCAGCTTCGGATAGCACCATCGCCAGAACGCGGCGCTGCGGCCGACCTGATTCTCGATCAGGCGCGACTGGCTTTCGTGAATCGACAGCCGCACGGCGTTGCCCATCGGCGTCCCGGTGTGCTCGCCGCCGGGGACGTGCTGGTTGTAGATGCCGTGCCCGGATTCGTGCAGGGTCGAGCCCAGCGAATCGTTGAGCATGTACTTCTGAAACCGCGTCGTCATGCGCACATCATCACGATGCAGCGGCAGACAGAACGGATGCGACGACTCATCGACCCGCCCCCGCGAAAAATCGAAGCCGACCTGCTCGGCGACGTGACGCACGAACGCGCGCTGTTTGTCGATCGGAAGCTCGAGCGTATTGAACGCATCGCTCGGCGGCGTCCCGTCATCGAGCAGCTCGCCCACAAGCTCGACCAACTCGCCGCGCAGCGGCGCGAACAGGGCCGCCGACTGCACCGCCGTCAACCCCGGCTCGAACCCGTCCGCCAGCGCGTCCCACGGCTCGCCCTCCCCCCAGCCCAAACAAGCCGCCTTCTCACGCAGCAGCCCGACGATCTTCTTCAACCACGGCTCGAAGGCCGCGAAGTCATCGCGCTTCCGCGCCTCCGCCCATGCGCTCTTGGACAGCGTCACCGCCTGCGACAGCGCTTCGACCAGCGACGCGGGCAGCTTCGTATTCCGGTCGAAATCCCGGCGGATTTCCCGCAGATTGACCGCGCTGACGCTTAGCGGATCGTTCGTCAACGACGCGTCGGCCTCGCACGCGCTCAACCATTCGTCCATGCGCGGATCGGTGCGCCATTCATGCACGAGCCGCGCCGTCTGCGCGATCTGCCGGGCGCGAAACTCCACCGCCCCGCCGTGCCGCGGCATCATCACTTCCTGATCCCAATTGAGCAGCGCGACCGTCGAATTGAGCAGGCCGATCCGCTGAACGTGGTCGATGAGCTGCGCGTAGGGGCTCGACATCACCGCATCACTCCATCACGGCGTCTTCTTCTCGAACACATCGCGCAGATCGTCGGAGTACGGCTGGCGGATGCCGTTGTCGTTGAGAATGTCCTCCGACGCCGCCTCGATCTCGGCGCGGCGGAAGACGAGCATCTCGCCGTGATTGCCCGCGAACTCGAAGGTGATGTACTCGTCCTTGGCGTCGCGGAGGAGCTGCGCCAATTGATGCAGACTCTTGACCTCTACGCCGTTGACGCTCGACACGACCTGCATCGTGTGATCGGAATAGCCCTTGACGAGTTTGTGCGGGAGGAAGGGCGAAGCGATGATCACCAACTCCTGAACCTCGCCGGGCTGATCGAGCGTGCGCGTCACCAGCGGGCTGGCCGACACGGCCAGATAGCCGATGAGCCGGCCGGCGGACTGAAGGGTCAGCGTATCGGCGGGGCTGAACACGAGCGGGCCGTACACGAAGTAGCGCGGATAGTGATCGTCGTTGGCGGGAATCAGTCGCGGCCGATGCGTCTCGACGGGCAATTGCATGGGCATCGGCTTGCCGTCGCGGAGAACCGTGACGTCGAGCTTGCCGTCCTTGGCCAATATCGGCACAAGGTAGTCGAATCGCAGGCGCAGGTCGGAGCCGACGGCGACGCTGCCCTCGGAGTCGATCGGATGGTCGCCGATTTTCGTGATCACATCACCGGACAAGAGCGATGCATCCGGGTCGAAGAGCTTTTCGACCATCACGCCGCCCGTCCCTTCGGGCAGTTTGAGCCGCGCCCGCAGCGCCTCGTTCTCGACATCCTGAAAGAGCATCGTCGAAAGCGTCGGCTTGCCGTCGTACTGACCGTCGGCGACATCGTCGAGAAAGCGCTTCACTTCCTCGGCGGGGATGAGGTAGCCGATGTTCTCGGCTTCCTGCATGCGGCTGAAGACGACGCCGGTGATGACGCCGTCGACGATGGCGGGGCCGCCGGAGTTGCCGGGGTTCAGGGCCGCGTCGATCTGCATGCGGAGTCCGCCGACGCTGTGGTAGTACGTGCCGTACTCGATGCGCGAGACGATGCCCTGCGTGACGGACATTTCGGTCCCGCCCATCGGGTAGCCGTACACCGTGACATTGGCGCGCATCGCCGGTAGGGCCGCGGCGAGCTTGAGCGGTTCGTGCGTGTCGAAGAACGATTCGTCATCGAGCTTGAGGATCGCCAGATCCATGCCCGGCGCGACGAACTCGACTTTCGCGGCGATCTTCTGGGCCGAGTGATTGGGCTGCACGTAAATCTGACTCGCGAACGCCACGACGTGCGCGTTGGTGAGAATGCGGTGCCCATCGATGACGGAGCCGGACCCGCTGATATCGGCGGGGTTCTCCTTGGCCCATGGGCGAAAGACGTTGGGCCGCCGGACGGTCGAGAGGATCTTCACCACCGACTCGCGCACCTTGTCGACCTGCGCGGGCGTGTCGGTCGGGGCGGGCGGCGCGGTTGGCGTCGGCTGCGCCATCAGGGCGTTTTGAATGCACACGAACAGCAGCAGCGCAAGGACAGGATGACGCATCAGCATGGAAGCCCCCAGCCGGTAAATGAGCGGTTGTTGAACGGGAATCGGCACACGCGCGGATGATATCACACCGCCGCGCCGCGCACCAAATGCAATCAATACGCCGTCCCGCCGGGGCCCCAGAGCCACCTGCGGAACTCGGAAAAGTCCTTGGTGATGAGCTGCACCGAGCCGTCGATCATCAGGGCGTTGTAGTGGTCGTAGGTGAGACTTTGATAGTCGGACATGACCAGCTTGTCGCGCGACTGCTCGCCGACGAAGAGAATCTGATTGGAGTGCAGCTTCCCGCCGCCCTGATCGAAGCGGTCCTCATCCATGGTCTGATGCTTCCAGAACCACGTGTACGAGCCCCAGTACTTGCCCAGGGCCGGATCGCCCGCGTCGGGCGGGTTGGGTGTGTACTGCTTGTCCCGGTCATATTCCGAGAGCGGACAGAAGAACAGATAGTGGTCCTTCTCCGAAAGGAATCCGCCGGGCTTGGCCTGCGCGGTGGGCTTGCCGGGTTCGAGTTGATCGGAGCGCAGGCCGATCAGCGCGATGGCGGGATTGCCCAGCTTGTTGGGGAACGCCTCCTCCTGCCCTTCCCAACCGTAGTCCGCCGTGCCATTGCCGAAGATCCACGGCTCCGTCTGCCGGTAGGCCTGCATGTAGAACTCGGTGGCGATGCGGACCTGACGCTGATTCGATGCGCACACCGTCACCTTCGCGACGTTCCGCGCCTCGGTCAGCGAGGGGAGCAGAATGGCGATCAACAGCGCAATGATCGCCACCACCACCAGAAGCTCGATTAACGTGAAAGCCGTGCCTCGTCGCAATGTCATCATCCACGAAGTGAAAGCGCTGCCCACGCACCGTATCGCCCCCAACCGGCGCGATGAGCGTTCCAAATCAGTATACAAACCACGAGAAATCACGACAATCGAAAAATCCCAGCCCCTCGCAAAATCATGCCCCAGCCAGACGCAGGGCGATGCGGCAGGCGGCGTGATACTGCGGGAGATTGAGCGATTCCTTCGTCGTGTGAATGTCCTTCTGACCGGCGCCGAGGGTCACGGTGGCGATGCCGTGCGCGTTGAGGTAATTGGCGTCGAGCCCACCGTTGGCGATCCGGTACGTCGCCTTGAGCCCGGCGGCGCGGGCGGCCTCGGCGGCGGCGAGGACGACGGGCGCCGTCGGGCGCAGCGCGAATGCCTCGTAGTCGTGCTGCACGCTGATCTTCACCGAGCCGCGGCGACCCGCATCATTCCTCACGTGCCGCGCCGCTGAGGCGAACGCCTTGCGATACGCGGCGACGATGCGCTTGCGGAAGGCGCGATCGTGAGCGCGCGCTTCGGCGCGGAGGCGCAGATGATCGGTGACGACGTTCGTCGCCGCCCCGCCTTCGATGACGCCGACGTTGCTCGTGCCGCGGTGGCGACCTTTGCGGACGAGGCCGTGCCATCCGCCGGCGTCGAGGTCGGCGATGGCGCGGGCGGCGATGACGGTCGCGCTGACGCCGCGCTCCGGATGCACGCCCGCATGCGACGCCACGCCGCGGATGTCGATGTTCATCCGATACGCCCCCGTCGCCCCGATGACGAGCTCCGCCGGCTTCCCGCCGTCGAAGTTGAACCCCAGCCGCGGCGATTTGAGCAGTTTCACATCCACATGCCGCGCCCCGATGAGCCCGACTTCCTCCTGCACGCACCACAGGAACGTCAGTGGCGGGTGGGGGAGTTTGTACTTCAGCAGCGTCGTGAGCGCCGTGAGGATCACCGCCGAACCGGCGCGATCGTCGCCGCCGAGTCCGGTGTTGCGATCGGCGGAGACGATGCGGTTGCCGCGCCGGACGGGTTTGCATCCGACGCAGATGGGCACGGTGTCCATGTGGGCCGAGAGCATGCGGCGTGGTTCGCGCGTGCGGCCGGTCGAGCCGGGGAGCGTCACGATGATATTCCCGCATTCGCCGCCGAAGGGGCTTTCCGTATGCGCCTTGTCGCGCTTGATTGAAGAAGCGGGTACAGCGGCGGCGCGAAGCTGCTCGATGATGAACGCCGCGATCTGCGTCTCGCGCCCCCATTGCCCGGGGATCGCCATCATCTTCATCACCAGCGCCTGCGCCTGTTTGCGATTGGGTTCGTGCATCACGATACGGTACACGCTCGACTCACCCGCCGCGAGCGGCGTCGTCTTTTGCCTTGCGATGACAATTGACAAATGCCTAATGCCTAATGACCAATGCATTTGTCATTAGGCATCAGGCATTTGTCATTGGTCATATCGAACCCCGCTCTCACTCAACGGGGTTCGCCGGGATCCGCTGCTCGACTTCGCGCGGGTCAGCGGACTCGAAAAACTGTTCCACCGCCTCGGTCAGGTTCCGCTGCGCTTCTTCGACGCTCGCCCCCTGGCTGGCGATGTCCAGTTCGGGACACAGCGCGACAAAACCGTCCGATTCGCGTTCGATCACGGCGGTCAGTCGTTGAATCCGTTTCATGTGCTGCGGCTCCGACATGCGTGCCATTATAGTCGAGCCCGCCGCGAGCGGCGTCGCGAAGCGGTAGAATCGAATCATGCCCGATGCGCCTGCGACGATCATCATTCGACATCAGAAAGAGAACCTCGCCAAGTGTTCACTCAAAGGCATCAGCGCGCGGGCGGAGGTGAAGATGCTGCGCTATCCGCTCAAGGGGCCGATCGATTTGACCGGCCGCATCGCGCTGACGCTCGACGCCCCGCCGCTGTCGCGCGACGATGCCGACACGGGGCTGGTGCTGCTGGATGCAACGTGGCGTCATGCGGAGCGGATGACCAGCGGCCTGCGGCGTGAACTGGCGACAACTATCCCGCGCTCCCTGCCGGGCGATTTCGTCACGGCGTACCCTCGCTGCCAAACCGCCTGCCCCGACCCGACGCGCGGACTGGCGAGCATTGAGGCGCTGTTCATCGCGTACCACCTCCTCGGCCGGGACACGACCGGCCTCCTCGACCATTACCTCTGGCACCAACAGTTTCTGGAATCGAACGCAGCGCTGCTCTCATGCTGAAGCATTGAAGTCAATTCATCACCGACGACGGCGGCGACCGATCAGCGCGGCGCCGGCGAGAAGGATGCTCAGCGAGGCCGGCTCGGGGACCGGCCCGAACACGAGGTACTGGCCGGGGTTGCCCAGGTCGCCGGACGTGGCCAGATACGAACCGTACACGTCGCCGACGAACGAAGTATCAACGGCCGACGGATCGTTCGTGCCCAGCGCGCCAAGCTGAATGTTCCCGCTGACGTCCTGCGTGCGGAGCGTGCCGGGGAAGTTCTGATCGCCGTAGGTCAGACGATCCACGAGGTTGCCCATGTCGTCGAACAGGTTGATCTCGTCATTACGGCCGAGGTTGTTGGTGTACTCGCCGATGACCTTCACCGAGTTGGGCAGACTCCACGCGGCGCGGAAGTCGGCTTCGGTGGCTTCGGTGATGACGACCGATTCGCCGGCGGCGAGCGTGCCGAAGGCCGACAGGTCCAGCACGCCGGGCGTGCGGCTGTCATCGTCATACGACCATCCGGTCAGATCGACGCTCGTCAAGCCGACGTTCGTGAACTCGACATACTCGCCGGGCACGCCTGAGTACATCCATTCGGTGATGCGGACGACCGCGTGAGCCGGGCTCGCGGCGGCGAAAGCGACGGCGAACATCATCACGGACAAAAACGCATTCTTCTTTGCGAACATGGTGGTCTCCCGCCTGCGTGAACGACAGGCATAAAAGGGTGCTTTCTCGAACTTTTCAGCAGGTTTTCATCGCGCGGCGCTTGCGAAGGCGAAGGCCCGCCAGTGCGGCGAAGCCGACGAGTCCGCTGGCGGGCTCGGGCGTGAGCGAAGCACGCGGCGTCAGCACGAAGAGCTTGGGCGCTTCGCCGACGATGTAGATGTTGCCGTCGAAGTCGATGGTCACACCTTCTAGGTCCCCGCCGAGCCCGGTCAGGTCGAACATGCTCAGCACGTTGCCGTCGCGATCGACTTCAAGAAGCTTCTGCGACTCCTGGCTGATGATCAGCAGATTGTCGCGATCCATGGAGCCGGCCAGCGAAGGCACGATCGAAAGCACCTGAATGTCCGACAGGTCCGTGACGCCAAGGTTCGGCGTGAACAGGTCCATCACCGCCGCCGTCCCGGCGTCAAAGTCCGCGTCCACCTCGTACGCCGCCTGAAGTTGCTTTTCCTTCACGGCGTAATACTTGCCGGTCGACGGCTCGAACGACACGCCCTCGATGCCGATGTTCCCGATCGTCGGCCCGAGTGAAACGCTCTTCAAACTCGAACGATCCACCGTGCCGCCGGACACATAAGTGGACTTGAACAGATCCTGCAATCGCTCCTCGGTAAGCACGAACTGTCCGTTGCCGATGTACGTCATGCCTTCCGTGTCGTCGAAGTTTGTCAGCGTCATCGACGAAAGCGTCACACCCATGCGATCGACCTCAACCACCGCATCGCCTTCGTCGCCGAGCACGAAGAACGTGTCGGTGTCGAAGTTGTACGCCATCGCCGACGCTTCCGACGCGAGGATGGGGTCGAGGTCGAACGTCCCCGTCAGGTCATATTGCGAAAGATCGACATGCGTGACGATGCCGAACGCGGTGGAACAAAGCAGGCACAACGCAGCCAACGACTTTCCAATCATTTCCAATGCTCCCATCACAAAGAGGAGCGTCCTTTAGAACGGATTGATGTTCAAGACCCATCAGCAAAATGCCCGAATTCGGTTAAATTGAGGCCAAAATGCTGGGAAATGTGATGTTTTAGTGAGATAAATTAGCTTGCCTTCGGAATGGGAGGCATTAGAATAGTTCTTGTTTCGGGTCGGGTACTCCATTTCAAGGAATCGACACATGTGGAGAAAGTGGTCCGTTGCATGCGGCATGGCGGTTGTCGTGGCGATCTGTTGTCGATCGGCGTCGGCGGTGACGTTTGATCTCTTGGTCGCTTCGGGCGGCGCGGCGCCGGGAACGATGTCGACGATCGGCGATCTATCGGAGGAATCATCGCCGCTGCCGGCATTGGATCGGGGCACGGCGATTTTCGGCGCGACGCTCGACGACGGCAATCGCGTGCTGTACGAAGCGCTGGGGCCGGGCAACATCATTCTGCTGGCGGATCAGAACACCGCAGCGCCCGGCGGCGGTGCCTTCAACGGCGGGTTCCGCGACATCTCGATCTACGATGGCAACGTCGCCTTCCGCGCCGGCGTCAACGGGCAGACGAAGCTCATGTACTACGACGGCTTTTTCAAGGATTTCCATGAAGTGGCCACCACAACGACGCCGGTCGATCTGATCGGCGGCGGCACGACAAGCGTGCAGTTCCCCAACGATGTGAGCGTCGGGCCGCAGGGCGTCATCTTCAACGGCAGTCCGACGATCTCGAGCGGGCGCGGCTTGTATTTCTGGAACGGAACGAGCGTGAAGGAAATCGCACCGCCGACCGAAAAGGTGTTCAACCCCACGCTCACATCGCAGGGCGCTTTCTACTCCGGCGGGCCGATTCAGGAGCGGCTCCAGCGCGTCGACCCCGGCACGGCGTCGCTTTCGACCGTCTTGGACAATACCACGCCGATCCCCGACGGGTCCGGCCAGTTCACGCAATATGAGAGTCTTTCGGCGCGCGACAGCGGGATGGCCTTCTTCGGATTCTCCGGCACCGGGGGAAACAGCGGGTTTTACGCGCTGATCGGCGGTTCGACCGATCCGATCCTCATCGTCAACAACACCTCCGTCCGGCCCACCGGCGGCAACTTCTCAAACTTCGGCGATCTGGCCTTCGGCACCGTCACGCAGGGCAAAGCCAACGTGCTGTTCACCGAAGACGGAACGCTCTATCACGCCCTGAGCGACGGCACCGACATGACCTACACGCCGCTGCTGTCCGCCGGCGATCAGATCGACGGCCGCACCATCGCCGGCATCCGGCTCAGCAAGGACGCCTTCGACGGAAGGCACGCCATCGTCTACACCGACTATGAAGACGGCGGCAACGGGCTTTACTACGTCGACCTCGAAAACGGGGCCGACCCCGACGCCGCCCTGCCCCGGCGCGGATTTCACGTCGAAGCCCATCTCGAGCATCACGACGATCTGACCTTCCTGAAAGTGCTTCCCGACACGGTCTATCAGGTCGTCAGCAATATCGATGAAGTCGTCGATGACCGCACCTTCGCTTCGGTCCAGCGCAAGCTCACGCCCAGCTACAATCTTCAGCCGCCGGGCGCGGTGGCGGATGTCTCGTTCGATGAAAACTTCGCCCGGGTCAACGCCGAGGCGACCGAGCAGGAACTGCCCTTCATGCCCGGCGTCTTCGGCCCGGTGGTCCGCGCCATTAGCGCCGCCCAGTACGAAAAATCCTACAACGCCGACATCAACTCCGATCCGGAGCTGCGCCGCCGCAGCACCTTCACCGAAGTTCAGGCCATCGCCAAAGCGGTTTCCTATTACCGTGCGATCGGCGGGAATCTCGGCGATCCGACGACCGTCGGCCTGGCCTTCACCTTCGACGGTTTCCTTCAGGCCGACGACGGCACCTTCCCGCCCCTGACCGATGAGACATCCAATAATTCGCCCGTCTTCCCCCATTCGGAAATCAGTCTGAAAATCTCCGTCACCGTCGACGGCCGCACCGCCGTGCTCTTCGATGGAGCCGCGTTCACCGTCGCTGACGTGGCGCGCAACGGCCGGGGGTTGAACGATACGGTGGACCCCGTCAATACGTTCCTTCTCGAAAAGATTCCCTCGGCGTCGGACGTCAATTTCTGGTCCGTCAATGTCTCACGATTCATCGAGAATGCGTTTGAGGATGTGGAGCATTTCTTTGCGGATGGGGCGGTCCACGTCGGCGATCTGGTCGCGCTTCAGGTCGAGTTGACCACGAACGTCAGCGGCGTCGGCGGACTGCTGCCCTACGGCGGCCCGACGCTCAACGGCGACATCCTGCCCAACTCCGTCAACGGCGCCTTCTCCGATTTCTTCAACACGCTTCAGGCCGGCCTGTTCTCCAACACCGACGGCATCGGTCTCATCCTCGTCGATGAAAACGGCCGCCCGATCGGCGCCGTCCCCGAACCAACCGCCGGCTTTGTCATGCTCAGCTTGGTGCTCATCAGCTCGCGTCGCCTGCGGCGATGATGAAACATCATTGCAGATATGGATTCATCCGGCGCTCCCGGCCGATGGTCGTGCTCTGCATGTGACCGGGGTAAATCTTCGTTTCGTCGGGCAGGGTCAGAAGCTGCTCATGAATCGATCGCATCAGCGCCTGCGGATCGGACGTCGGAAAGTCGTAGCGGCCGATCGAATCGCGGAAGAGTGTGTCGCCGGTGAAGGCGAGTTGATGATCGGGCTGATGGAGACAGATGCCGCCGGGGCTGTGGCCGGGGGTGTGACGGATTTCAAAAGTCAGATCGGCGAGCGAGAGCGTGTCACCGTGATGCAAAAGTCGATCGGCGGCGGGCGCAACGATCGGAAACCCGAACCCCGCCGAGAGATTCAACTCCGCATCGGTTAGAAAATCCGCCTCCGCCTCGTGAATCAGAATCGGGACATCCGGGAAAGCATCGCGCACTTCACGCAGACCGGCGATGTGGTCGGCGTGGGCATGGGTCAGCACGATCAGTTCGGGCGCGAGATGCCGCTGACGAATGGCGTCGATCATCGGCTGCGGATTGAACCCGGCGTCAATGATCCAGCACGCTTTGGAACCGGCCGGGTGGGTCACGTAACAGTTCGTCTGCCACGGGCCGAGCGTGAAGGGATGGACCATCGGGCTCTGCGGGGACTGATGCGTCATGTTGTTTTCGCCGATGAGAGGGGTATAATGGAGTCCGTATGAACAGCCGAATCGCCAGCATCATTATTATTTCAAACCATACCAAACGGTAGGGCTGGCGATCATACACACGAACCACCAAACCCTGCCGCCGAGCAGGGTTTTTTTGTAGAGCCACTTTCGAGAACCCCCATGAGCACCGATCAACCGCATCTACCAACCCGCGTTGAAATCTACGACACCACCCTGCGCGACGGCACACAGGGCGAAGGCGTGAGCTTCTCGCTCATCGACAAGGTCAAGATCGCTCATCACCTTGACGCCCTCGGCGTGGACTACATCGAAGGCGGGTTCCCGCTCTCGAATCCCAAGGACATCGCGTTCTTCGAGGAGATGGCGCGCACGCGGCTCAAGCACGCCAAAGTCTGCGCCTTCGGCATGACCCGTCGGCGCGGCGTCAAGGCGGCGGACGACGTCGGCATGAAAGCCCTCGTCAACGCGCAGACGCCGATCGTCACCATCGTCGGCAAAACATGGGACCTGCACGTGGACGAAGTGCTTCAAGTCTCGCGTGAGGAAAACCTGGCGATGATCCGCGAGTCCGTGCGGTTCTGCTCTGAATCGGGACGCGAGGTGTTTTATGATGCGGAGCATCTATTCGACGGGTACCGCGCCAATCGTGAATACGCCTTGCAGACTTTGCGGGCGGCGCTCGAAGGCGGAGCGACCCGGCTCGTACTCTGCGACACCAACGGCGGGTCGATGCCCGAATGGGTCGCGCAGGTCGTCAGCGAACTGCGCGAAGCGCTCGGCGCCGATGTGAACTTCGGCATTCATCCGCATAACGATGCCGGTCTGGCCGTCGCCAACACGCTCGCCGCGCTCAAACAGGGCGCGATGCAGGTGCAGGGCACGATCAACGGCATCGGCGAACGCTGCGGCAACGTCGATCTGACGACCGTCATCGCCAACCTCCGACTCAAGTACCGGACCGCGTGTCTGCACGACAACGGCGCCGATGCGCTGAAGCGCCTGACCGAGACGAGCCGGTTCGTGTATGAGCTGGCGAACATGAATCTGCGGGAGAATCAGCCCTACGTCGGCCCGGCGGCGTTCGCGCATAAAGGGGGCATGCACGTGCATGCCGTCAACCGGCTCGCGCGCAGCTATGAGCACGTCGAGCCCGAATCGGTGGGCAACACCCGCCGCGTGCTCGTCAGCGAACTGTCGGGCGTGTCGAACATCAGCGCCACGCTCGGGCGGAAGTTCAACATCGAAAACGATAAGGAGGTGCAGCGCCGCGTGCTCGAGCGTGTGCAGAAACTCGAGAACGCCGGCTATCAATTTGAAGCGGCGAACGCCAGCTTCGAGCTTTTGCTGTATGGCGAGATGGGCAAGCGCCGCCCGTACTGGAAGCTCGATCACTACCGCTGCGTGATTCTCAAAACCAACGGCGACGCCCCGACGACCGAAGCGATCGTCAAGCTTTCCGTCGGCGGGGAGATCGAGCATCGCGTGGCTGAAGGCGACGGCCCGGTCAACGCTCTCGACGCCGCCATGCGCAAATGCCTCAAGGACCACTACCCGCAGCTTCAAACCGTGCACCTGCGCGACTTCAAGGTCCGCGTGGTGAATGCCGCCGACGAGACGGCCGCGAAGGTGCGCGTCATCATCGACTTCGCCGTCGCCGACCCGGACAAGGCCGACCGCTACTTCTCGACGATCGGCGTGAGCGAGAACGTGGTCGAAGCCGCATGGGCCGCCATCATCGACGCCTTCGAGTACCACCTGCTCGAATGCGAAGCGACGCCGGTGTGAAACGGGCAGGTTTCTTGACGATTCGTGCTTGCTCCCGTCGCGCGCATGGCGGATAATCCGGCCTTCAATATCGAAAGGACTCCGACCATGGCGATCGACGCCTCCATTCACGCCAAAGCGGTCGAGCTTACCAAGCTGTCGATTCAGATGACGACGGCGGCGGGCAGCGGGCATCCGTCCACCGCGGCCAGTCTCTCGCATCTGATCACCTGCCTGATGTATCAACACATGCGCTACGAGCCGGCGAACCCGAAGCATCCGGGTTCCGATCGACTCGTGCTCTCCGAAGGCCACGCCGTGCCGATCGTCTACGCGGCGTGCGCCGATCTGGGCGTCGCCATCGGCAAGGGCAAATTGCATCCGATGACGCGCGACGATGCGATGACGCTGCGCGAGGTCGGCTCCGTCGTCGACGGGCATCCCAATCCGCTGGAGGGCTTCCCCTTCTTCGATTCGGCGACGGGTTCGCTGGGGCAGGGACTGTCCACGGCGGCGGGCTTGGCGCAGGCGGCGCAGCTCGACGGGATCGCCAAGCGGATCTTCTGCATCATCGGCGACGGCGAGTCGCGCGAGGGGCAGGTCGCCGAGGCGCTCGACTACATCATGGATGCCAAGCTCACCGCCGTCCTGCCGATCTTCAACTGCAACGTGTACGCGCAGTCGGACAAGGCCAGCCCGCAGCAGCAGGCCGACACGATGGTCGCCAAACTCAAGGCCTTCGGCTACGACGTGCGCGACATCAATGGGCACGACCCCAATGCGATCCTCGCCGCGCTCGCCGAACACGCCGCCCGCGCTGACGCCGGCCCCGGCCAGCCCATCGCCATCGTCGCCCGCACGACCAAAGGATGGGGCGCCGCGTCGATGCAGGGCAACGGTCATCACGGCACACCGATCAAACCCAATGAGGTCGACCACATCTTCGCCGAGCTGGACGCGACGGCCGCGCACGTCGGTGCGGCATGGACCGATGGCGATCTGGCGATCGCGCCCATCACCGCGAAGGTTCCCGACGCCCCGGCCGTCACGCCCGCGCCTTCGTTCACCGAAGCGCTGATCAAATTCGGCAAAGCGGACGCGCTGGCCAAGGGCAAGTTCTCGACGCGGCGGGCCTACGGCGTCGCCGTGCGAGCGGCCGGTCACGCCAACCCGCGCATCGTCGCGCTCGATGCCGACGTGCGCGGCTCGACCTACGCCGACGACTTCGCCAAGGACGCCGACCTGGCCGCGCGATTCTTCGACTGCCGCATCGCCGAGCAGAACATGGTGAGCGTCGCGGCGGGCTTCTCGGCGGGCGGGAAGATTCCGTTCATCTCGACGTTCGCCAAGTTCCTGACGCGCGCGTACGACCAGATCGAGATGTCGATCAACAGCGGCGCGAACCTCAAGCTCATCGGCTCGCATGCGGGCGTCTCGCTGGGCGCCGACGGGCCGAGCCAGATGGCGCTGCCGGACGTGGCGTGGTTCCGCTCGTTCACCTCGGTGAAGTTGCCCGACGGCAGGCCGGCGATGTATGTGCTTCAGCCGTCCGATGCGTTCGCGACGTATGCGCTGGTGCAGGCGATGGCGGCGCATGACGGGCCGTGCTACATGCGGACGCTGCGACCCGACACCGAGCTGCTCTACGACGACAAGACCGAGTTCACGCTCGGCGGACACGAGGTCATCGCCGAGGGCAACGATCTTTTGATCGTCGCCAGCGGGTACATGGTGCACGAAGCGAACCGCGCCCTCGACGGACTGGAGGAAGCGGGGATCTCGGCGACGCTGGTCGATCTGTACTCGCTGCCGTTCGACGAAGAGGCGCTGCTCGATCTGGCGCAGGAGAACAACGGCATGGTGCTCACCGTCGAGGACAACTACGGCGCGGGCGTCGGCGGCGCGGTGGCGTCGGCGCTGGCGGAGGACGGGGGAAGCTTCACGCTCAAGCAGATGACCGTCGAGCGCGTGCCCAAGAGCGGCAAGACGCCCGATGATCTATTGAAGCTGCTGCGTCTGTCGGCGGACGACATTGTCCGCACCGCGCGGGAGCTGATGGAGCTCGCCTCACCCTGAATGGGTCGAGGACTTGTCGGGCTCGGCGGGAGCGGGCGGGACGGAGCCGCCGATCGTGCGATGGCGGTAATAGGCCGTGATGGTGCGCCACACGAGACCGACGCCCAGCAGGATCAGCCCGGTGATCAGCGCCTTGCGATCGACGCACGCCGCCAGAGACAGACACGCCAAGAGGCCCAGCACGGCGAACACGCGCGGAAACCGGCGGTGTTTGGCCGGCAGACACAGCGCGGCGAGATTGGTGAGCCCGTAGTAGATCAGCACGGTGAAGGCGCTGAGCGACCATGTGTAGCGCACATTGCCGATGTAGATCAATCCGATCACGATCAGTCCTACAAACAGGACGGCCAGATAAGGCGTCTGCCCCTCTTCGTCGAGCAAGGCGAGGAAGCGCGGCATGTCGCGCCGCCGGCCCATCGCCAGCACGACCCGCGAGAGCCCCAAGAGCAGATTCAGCAGGACCGCGCCCATCGCCGTGATCGCCCCGATGCTCAGCGCGATCGCCAGCCGATGCTTTTCCAGTTGCTCGGCGATGGCTTGAAGCGGCGCGTTGCCGTGCTCGGTCGCGTGCAGGTAAAAGCGCGGGCCGACGTTGCCGACGCTCACGAACGCGACGGCCAGATAGAGCGCGACGGCGATGAGCAGCGAAGTGACGATTGCGATGGGGATGTTGCGCTGCGGGTGTTTGATCTCTTCGCCGAGCGTGGCGACGCGGCCGAAGCCGGTGAAGGCGACGAAGACGAGTGCGGCTGCTTCGAGGAATTCGTGGAGTGAGAAAAAGTTCCGCTGCCAGTCGCCGCTCACGTCGACGGGCGCCTGGGGCCAGAACGGATGCATGTACTCGACGGACCCGACGATCGCCGGGTGCATGCCGATGACGATGTAGCTCAGGAGCGCCGCCAGCGTCACGGCGACGAGCGCGGCGTTGACGAGATTGGAGAGCCGAATGCCGCCGGCGGCGATGATGATGAGCAGCGCGGCGGAGCCGACGGCGACCCAGACGTGCACGGCGGGCGAAGTGATGTCGGTCAGGGCGAGGGCGGCGCCGGCGATGCCCAGCGCGGCGGTGGCGGCGGAAGCGCTTTTGGCGGTCAGGAACATCCAGCCGGCGAGGAACCCGAGACCGGGCGTGAGGTAGCGGTGGCCATATTCGTAGGTTCCGCCGCTGACGGGGAAACTGGCGGCGAGCTGGGCGCTGGACAGGGCGCTGCACAGGGCGGCGGCGCCGGCGAGAACGATGGCGACGAGCAGCGACGGCCCGGCGGAACCGGCGGCGAGGCCCAGACTGATGAACACGCCCGTGCCGAGAATCGACCCAAGGCCGAGCAGAATCGCGCTGATGAGACCGACCGTTCGTTTAAGTTGCTCTGCCGGCATCGCCATTCTCATCACGTAAGTCGTCGACATCTTCAAACAACCCGGCATCCACTGGCGCATGTCCTTTTTCCTGACAAATCAGGCACCTGCAAGATTGCCTGGAGCAGTAGTGGCGCAAACCGTGCAGATGCCCGCCCGCTCGATCAAACTGATGAAAAATGCGACGAAAATTGACTTCTTCCAAGTTGGGCCGAGTATTCGCCCGCTCCACATACCGCCTCAGCACATATGCACACAAGTCCACTGCCTGAACGGCGGAGACCATCTTGCTGTCAACAAAGAACGGTGATTCAAGCACATGATTGACTTTACCCCAAGGATGGCCTTGGGCGCGAAATCGCGTGAATAGGTCTCGCATTGTCTCCGCATGTGACGGCTCATCATCCATGACCATTAAGCCTTTGTCGACACCCGTACCTGGGGCGTTGCGATTATAACGATCTAGAAACATATCAAAACGGGAAACCAACTGTGTGAACGTGTGTTCGACAGCATCGCGCGCACCCGTTTGCTTCGCCAAGTATCCTTTATCGACAACCTCGCCGAACAACTGAATGCCTGTATGAGTGCCAATCAATTCAATCGCTTCTTGCAACAGTCGCGTTCGCTCACTTCGCAGCAAGTGGACAAACGGATCCGTGGCTCGATACTTTTTTAGCTTCCGGCGGCGTTCCTCGCCCTTGAGTAATGCGATTTTTTGGGACCGCCTTTCCAATACGGCACATCGCCGTTCATTCCAATTCAGTTCACAAAAATTTTCGATTTCATCCTGTTCGCTGATGGTCGTGCAGAAGTCCTTGGCGTGAAGTTCAAACTCAACGCCAGGACACGAGTAACGTGCTTTGAGCGTATTGAATCGGCTTTCGAGTGCAAACCAAGTACCTTCGTGGACACAAATACCCGCCATCGCATACAGAGGTGAAGCGCCATGTGCGACTTCAGGCTGGCCGGAAGCGTCTACGTAAAGAATAAACATAAAAAAGGAGGCCCGGGTGGGGTTTCGCCCCAATGGTCCTGAAGACCTCCCAAGCCCCTTTGAAAATCATTGATGTTTTGAGAATCGACTATTCATTATTGGCGCTGAACCGACATCAAGCAAATTTTCCGTCAAAGCTCCACGTACTGCATCTGCGCGTGCGCGGCGGACTTGCCGGCGGGCGGATGCACTTCGCTGACCAGCGCCCCGCCGATCTGCTGACGCGCCGCGGCGACGTCGAAGCGCGCCGGCTCGATCTTCCCGGCGGCGACGAGCAGGTCCAGCGCGATCTGGCCCTCCGGCCGCACGAACTCCGCCAACGGCAGCGCCGCCTCGAAGGCCTGAAGACGATTGTTCACGTTCTCGAACGTCCCGGCCTTCTCGGCCCACGTCGCGGCGGGCAGCACCACGTTCGCCTTCTTCGTCAGATCGTTCGGCAGCGTGTCGATGAGCACGGTGAATTTGCCGCTGGCGACGTCGACGAGCTCCTTCGTGACCCATGCCGACGGGTAATTGCCCGTCAGCACCACGGCGTCGACTTCCTTGAGCTTGGCGATCAGATCCTTGTACTCGACGAACCCGTTGTCGCCGGCGATCTGAGCGAGCATGCGACGCACGCCGCGCGCGTTGGGGGCTTTCTCGGCATAGACGGTGTATCCGCCGCCGAAGGTCTTGTCTTCGCCCTGCCGCGGCACCGGGCCGACGGCCAGCAGCGCCCCCTGATGCAGCGTCCGCATCGCCGTCGCCATCGTGTACGCGTCTTCGCAACTGAGCATGGGCGAGATCACGACGGCGACTTTCTTGCCCGACAGCCCCATCGTCGCGCGGGTCAGCGCGGTCTTCCAGTCCGTCTGTTCGCCATCGACCATCGGCGAAACAAGCCGCGACTCGTCATGCACGAATTTCCACCCGTAGCGCACTTCGTCGCTGATCCACCATTTGTTGACCGCGGCGTTCTCCCGCGGCTTGATGCGCCAGATGCGGCCCTGATTGTGATCGATCCAAATGTTGTCGCCCGAGCACGTGATCGGGTCGATACTCGGCGTGGACTTGAGGAACCACACGCGCTGCTCGAACAGAAAATCCTTATCAAGTAAAGCCCCGACGGGGCAGATGTCCACCACGTTGCCGGACAGTTCATTGTCCAATGGGCGACCGGGGAACACGTCGATCTCCTCCTTGTTGCCGCGGCCCTGCACGCTCAACTCGCCCTCGCCGCTGACTTCGCGCGTAAAGCGGACGCAGCGGGTGCACATGATGCAGCGATCGGAGTAGAGCAGCACATGCTCGCCGATGTCTTTTTTGGGCTGCTTGACCTTGTTCTCTTCGAAGCGCGAGCTGGCCCGGCCGTAGCGATAGCTGTAGTCCTGCAGGTAGCACTCGCCGGCCTGATCGCAGACGGGGCAGTCCAGCGGGTGATTCAGAAGCAGGTACTCCATGACCGCCTTCTGATTCGCCTGCGTCTTGTCGGATTGCATGTGCACGACCGCACCGTCGGCGGCGGGGTGCTGACAGGTCGGCACGAGCTTGGGGATCAACGCCAGCTTGCCATTGTCGCGCGGGTTCGGCTCCGACACCTCCGCCAGACAGATGCGGCAGGAGGCCACGATGCTCAAACCGGGGTGATAGCAGTAGCTGGGGATCTCGATGCCGTTTTCCTGAGCGACCTGAAGGACGGTCTTGCGGCCTTCGAAGGTGCAGACTTTGTCACCAATGGTAATGCTGGGCATGGCGCATCTCGTGCTTGCGGAAGGAAACGACCGGGTCGGACCGGCCAAAGCTTCATCGTATCACAATCACCTGTCGATGCCAGTTGCGCCGAGTGGGTCAGACGCTACAATGCCCCTCATGAATGCCAACGCCAATCCGATCGCACTCGCCATCGCCGGGGCCGCCGGGCGCATGGGCCAACGGCTCATCGCGCTGGCCGCCGCCATGCCGCAGTTCCACCTCGCCGGGGCCTTCGAAGCCCCCGGCAACCCGGCCGTCGGGGCTGACAGCGGGCTGACCGCGGGGATCAAGCCCAACGGCGTCCCCATCACCGATGGGTTCCACAGCCCCGCCGCGGTGGTCATCGACTTCACCGCCCCGGCGGCGACGCGGGCGCTGATCGCAAGGTGCGTGGACCGCGATGTGAGCATGGTGATCGGCACGACCGGGCTGACGGGGGAGGATCACGCCCTGATCGACGAAGCCGCCAAAACCATCGCCGTCCTGCAAGCCCCCAACACCAGCTTGGGCGTCAATCTGCTGCTTTCGCTCGTCGCCCGCACGGCCCAGCAGCTCGGCGACGACTACGACATCGAGATTCTCGAAGCCCATCATCACCATAAAAAAGACGCCCCGTCCGGGACCGCGCTGGCGATCGCCGAGTCGATCTGCAAGGCGACGGGCAAGAGCATGTCGGGCGATCTGGTCATGGAGCGCGTCGGGCACGACTGCGTCCGCGAGCGCGGCAAGATCACGATGCAGTCGCTGCGCATGGGCGACGTCGTCGGGGAGCACACGGCTTTCTTCGCCGGCGTCGGCGAGCGGCTGGAGCTGACGCACAAGGCCTCGAGCCGGGACACCTTCGCCCGCGGCGCCCTCAAGGCGGCGGCCTGGCTTTCGGGTAAGCCCGCGGGTCGGTACGGCATGAAGGATGTGCTGGGCCTTGCCGATTGACCGCTGCGGCGGATGGGCGAATTTCATGGGGATTTTTCGATCAATCGGGGGTCGCGACCGCCGGGGGAGCGATATACTTGAACGATCCGATCGCCGACGGGGATCGGCTTTTGATGATCCGCTCCAATAGGGGAATCCGCCGTGAGGGCCCAACCGATGCGAACACGACGCGAGCTTGCCCGATGGGCGGCGGTCGGCGTCGTGATGGCGCTGGCGGCGGGCGCGTGGGCGGGTGAACCGGTCAGCTTCCAGCGCGATGTGATGGCTGTGCTCAGCAAGGCCGGTTGCAACATGGGGGCCTGTCACGGCGGCAAGGAAGGCAAGGGCGGATTCCAACTTTCATTGCGCGGGCAGGACCCGGGCCTGGACTTCGTCGCACTGACCAAAAGCACCAAGCGCGTCGTGCCCGCCGATCCCGATGCGAGTCTCATCCTTCGCAAACCGACGCTCAAAGTGACGCACGAAGGCGGCAAACGATTTGACGCGGACTCGATGGCGTTCCGCATTCTGCGCGCATGGATCGCGGATGGCGCGCATGACGACGCGGCGGGGCTGGCGAAGCTGACGGACCTGAAGGTGACACCGGCGGAATCGGTGCTCGCCGAGCCGAACTGGTCGGTAGAGGTCAAAGCCATCGCGGTGTTCTCCGATGGTTCGACGCGGGATGTGAGCGATCTGGCGGTGTACGAGCCGGCGGACTTGCTCTCGGAAGTCGATGCACGCGGCCGCATCACCACCGAGCGGGCGGGCGAAAGCACGGTGGTGGTGCGCTATCTGAATCAGCAGCGGGCGGTGCGCCTGGCGTTCGTGCCCCGCCGGCCGGGGTTCGTCTGGGCCGATCCCCCGGCGAGCAATGACATCGACAAGGCGGTCTTCGCGAAACTCAAGACGCTGCGGATGGATCCGTCGGCCTTGTGCGACGACGCGACGTTCGTCCGGCGGGCGTACCTGGACATCCTCGGCCTGCCCCCCACTGCCGACGAAGCCCGCCGTTTCGTCGCCGACACCGCGGCGGACAAACGGGCGCGGGTGATCGACGCCCTGCTCAATCGCCCCGAATTCGCGGATTTCTGGGCGCTCAAGTGGTCGGACCTTCTGCGCAATGAGGAGAAGGTGCTCGACAAGACGGGCGTGAGCAAGTTTCACGACTGGGTGCGGCAGGCGATCGACGAAGGCATGCCGCTGGATGTCTTCGCGCGGCAGATTCTTTCGACCGTCGGCAGCAGCTACAAAAATCCGCCCGCCAATTTCTATCGCGCCCTGCGCCATCCGACGAACCGCAGCGAAACCATCGCGCAGATCTTCCTCGGCACGCGGCTCCAGTGCGCCCAGTGCCACAATCATCCGTATGAACCGCTGACCCAGTCCACGTATTACAGCTTCGCTGCGGCGTTCGACGGGATCGGCTACGACATCGTCGAAAACAAGCGCACCGACAAGAACGACAAGAACCAGTTCATCGGCGAACAGATCGTTCAGCTCGACGGGAAGCGGGAAGTGGTGGACCCGCGCACGAAGGCGAACCCGGAGCCGACGATGCTGGACGGGACGACGAAGCTGGTGTTCGCGGATGAGTCGAACCGCCTCGAACCCGCGGCCCGGTGGATCACCGATCCGTCGACGGCCGGCGGGCAGCGCTTCGCCGAAGTGCAGGCCAATCGCATCTGGTACCACATGATGGGTCGCGGCGTGGTGGAGCCGGTCGATGATTTCCGCATCACCAACCCGCCGGTGAATCCCGCGCTGCTCGATGTGCTGAGGCGCCGATTCGTCGCCAGCGGGTACGACCTGCGGGACATGATCCGTTTCATCGCCAATTCGCGCGTGTACCAGCTTTCGTCGGAGCCCAACGAGACGAACGCGGGCGACGATCGCAACTTCGCCAGCGCGATCGTTCGTCGCCTGCCGGCGGAGGTGATCGCCGACGCGGTGAGCCGGACGCTGGACGTGCCCGTGGCGTACAGCGAGGACGAGAGCGACCTACGCGCGGTGCAGTTGCCGGGCGTCGCTGCGGTTTTCGGGCGGCATGAACTGACGAACGGCGCCCGGTTTCTGCGGCTATTCGGGAAGCCGCCGCGACTTTTATCGAGCGAATGCGAGCGATCGGACGAGACGGCGTTGGGTCAGGTGCTGGAGCTGACCAGCGGGCCGATGATTCATGAAGCACTGACGCGGACGGACAACGTGTTGGGCCGGTGGGTCGATTCGAAGTTGTCGGACGGCGAGATTGTGGATGAGCTATTGTGGCGGGCGCTGAACCGGGGGCCGAGCGAGCGCGAGCTGGTGGCGATGGTCAAGTATCTGCACGATTCGCCGGACCGGCGGGCGGCTTTGGAGGACATGGCCTGGGGCGTGCTCAACGCCAAGACGTTCCTGCTGCGACATTGATTTGAGACGATCATGAAACGACGCACGCATTCGACGGCCTGCTGCAATTTCCGCCAGACGACGATGCTCTCGCGGCGGCAGTTGCTCAAGGCGGGGGGCATGGCGGCGATGGGATTGACCACGCCGAACCTGCTTCGCGCCGCGGCGGTTCAGCCGGCGGGGAGCGCGCCGCCGGTGCGGGCGCGGTCGGTGATCTTCCTGTTCCAGTGGGGCGGACCCAGTCATGTCGACATGTTCGACATGAAGCCCGGCGCGCCGGACAAGTACCGCAGCCCGCATCAACAGATTCGCACCTCCTGCGACGACCTGGAGATCAACGAACATCTGCCGCGCCTTGCCAGGGTGATGGACAAGATAACGGTCATCCGCAGCGTGCATCACGACATGAAGAACCACAACTCGGCGGGATACTACGCGCTGACGGGCGCCGCCCCGCCGACGGACGATCAGCGACTGCGCGATTCGCTGGACCTTTACCCGGCGTACGGGTCGGTCGTCGATCAGCTCGCCCCGGTGCACGGCACGATGCCGACCTTCGTCAGCTACCCGCACGTCATCTCCGATGGGTCCATCACACCCGGTCAGCACGCCAGTTTCCTGGGCAAGAAGCACGATCCGCTCTTCGTGCCGCGCGACCCCAATGACCCGGACTTTTCGCTGCCGGAGTTGAGTCTGCCCGATCGCGTCACGCTCGATCGGCTCCACGCCCGCCGCGGGCTCCAACAGCTCATTGACGAGCAGAGCCGCCTGATGAGCTACAGCGCCGAAGCGCGCGGCATCGATGCGTATTACCAGCGCGCGATGGCGATGCTTCAATCCGATCATGTGCGCAACGCTTTCGACTTGTCGCAGGAACCCAAGTGGATCCGCGACCGGTACGGGCGGACGGAATACGGGCAGGCCTGCCTGCTGGCCCGCCGGCTCGCCGAGTCGGGCGTCAAGTTCACGACCGTGTACTTCTCCCGCTCGATCGGCGGGCGGAGCAAGACCGAAGGCGGATGGGACACGCACGGGTTCGACAACACGCGCATGTTCCCGATCATCGAAGCGTTCCACCTGCCGATGACCGATGCGACGCTGCCGGTGCTGCTGGAGGATCTGGAGCAGCGGGGGATGCTCGATGAGACGCTGGTCGTCTGGATGGGCGAGTTCGGACGAACGCCCAAGATCAACGCCAACGCCAGCCGGGACCACTGGCCCCAGTGCTACAGCGTGCTGATGGCCGGGGGCGGCGTAAAGCGCGGGTTCGTCTATGGCAAGAGCGACGAGCGCGGCGAGAAGCCCGTCGAAAACCCCGTCCGCCCCGATGATATCGCCGCCACGATCTATTACCTGCTGGGCATCGACCCCAACACCTACATCAACGACGCCCTGAACCGCCCCCGCCGCATCGCCAACGGCGAGCCGATCCTGGACATCATCGCGTAAACGGGGGGACTCAAGTCCCCCCGCCTCCCGCACATAAAAAACGACCCGCCTTTCGGCGGGTCGCTTTCGGTTCAGGTCCGTTGTCCGCTGGGCCGTATCGAAGGATTTGCTCGAACCCCAAGTTCAGGTGGGAACGCCTCGGATGATCCTGATCTTCCACTCGTTGATGGCTTGATCGTCGCCACCCATATGTGCGATCCCTTGGGGTTCTTAGGTTCGAGCAAATAACGCATCGCGTCTCGAACCCCGCCGGCAACGGTCCGATTTCAAAGAACCTGCCTCCATTATAACACACGCTTTTTGAGGCGGGGGTAAATTCCCTGCCGCACGATCACAAACGCGGACCGCGCGGCAGGTTAACGCTTGACAGTCTCCGGGACCCGTGTTACAAGTAGGGGTCGAGCCAAATTCTTCGAAAGGTTCATTCATGACGAAGCAACTGTACGTCGCGGCGATGGTCGGGTGCCTGGCCATGCTCAGCGTCGGCTGTCAGGAAGAGAAGACCTCCAGTCTCGACAACAGCATCGGGATGCCCGATGCGCAGCCCAAGAAGAAGGGCGTGCTCGAATCGCTGGCGTTCTGGGACAATGACGACAAGCCCCAGCCGCAGACCGTCGCCTACGAGGACGACAACAAGGAAGGGCTGGGCGACGCCCTCTGGCCCGGCAACTGGTTCAAGTCCAGCGGGCCCAAGAAGATCACCGCCAACGATGTGTGGTGGGACATGAGCCCCGAGCTCGAGTCCGTCGCCGAGACGCACGCCGAGCGCACCACCCGTCACGCCCGCATGCTCGACACCAACGGCCGGCAGGTCTGGGATGATCTGGACCGCATCCTGCTTCTGGACCGCCCGACGCACCTGTCGCTCTACTCGGTCCCCTGAGCGAATCGCTCCAATGCAGCACTTTGATCAATCCCCCGTGCAAACGGGGGATTTTTTTGCGCTCATGTCACTTTCATTCGATAGCCGGGCCGCTACGCGGCCCCGGTCCCCCGCCGACATGGTCACGCACCGCTCCCTGCGTTAAACTTCGTTCATGCCGACTTTCCCCAAGCCGCTGCGCCTCGTGTCGTACAACATCCTCAACGGCGGGCTGGGTCGGCTCGATCCGATCTACGAAACGCTCGCGTACCTCGACGCCGACGTGATCGGCCTCTGCGAAGCCGACGACCCGGCGGGGGCGCAGTACCTGGCGGACAAACTCGGCATGCAATGTCTCATCGCCGAGTCGCCCAATGGGCCGCATCATGTGGCCATGCTCACCCGCCTGCCGGTGGTCCAGATGATCAACCTCGGCGTCGGGGCCCCGCAACTGAATCGCGCGGCGATGGAGAGCGTCCTCGACGTCGACGGCGAAGCGCTGCGCGTGGTGCTCATGCACCTGGCCCCGCATTTCGATCACGAAGCGGACCGGCTCGCGGAGCTGGAGGCGATCTTCCGCGCCATGACGCCCGGAAATAGGCCGACGATGCTCATGGGCGATTTGAACGCCGTGGCGCCGGCGGCGGACGTCGATTCGGCCGCGCTGGCCCCGCATCGGCGTCAGCGGCTCGCCGAGCGCGGTGGCAAAATCGACCGCGATGTGATCGCACGCATCGAAAAGGCGGGGTATGCCGACGCCTATGACCTTTGTCATCCCGATGCCCCGGCCGTGACCTTTACAACCGGCTTCCCGGCGCTACGATTAGACTACATCTTCCTCAGCAGCGACCTTGTCGAACGCGTGGTGGGCGCGGACGTGGAGCGCGGCGGATTCGCGCCCTATTGCTCCGATCATTTCCCGCTCTGGGCTGACCTCGCCCGACCCGGTCCAACATCAGAGAGAGCCACATGACGATGCACCGCCTGGCCGTCTGGATCGTGTTGACTTGCGGATGTCTTTTGCCCGGGCGTCTGATCGCCCAGACTCCCGGCACGCCGCCGCTCAGCGAAGAGCAGCAGCGGCAGGAGATGATCCGCAAAGCCCAGGAAGCGCTGCAGAAAGCCAAGATGGAGCGCGAGCAGAAGGAGGCGGCGACGGAGGCGAAGGAAACCGCCGCGGCCGCCGCCGGTCCCGCGCCCGTCGAGCTGGACCTGCAGACGCTCATGACCGATCCGAACGTGCTCAATCCCTCGATCGCCGACGCGGTCTGGAAGTTCACCGCGCCGACCGGGCGACGCATCCTCATGATCCCCTTCAACGTCAAGCCCGTCACCAGCCCGACGCCCATCGACATACAGAGCATCAAGATCACCCGCGGGCGCATGCTCGCATGGGATTTGCCCGACGAGGTCAACCACGCGCTGGCGACCGGCTCCAGTAACGATCTGCAGATGATCCCGCCCAATGTCACGACCAGCGCCACCGTGCATCCGCAGAAGATGATCGCGTGGGAGTTGGCGCGGCGGGTGACGTTCGGCGAAGCGACCGACGCCAATCAGGCCTACGTCATCGTCGTCAACCGGGCCGCCCTGCCCCGCCCCGAGCCCCCGCAGGTCGAACGCCTCGGCTCCAAGGAACGCGCCGCGGCGATGGTCACCTATCGCGAGCAACTTGACGCCTACAACCGCAAAATCCGTCTCGCCACCCAGCTTCCCACCGAATTCTCCAAGCCCACGCCGCCCGTCATCTGGGCCATCTTCGATCTGCCCTCCACCGAGCATGACATCGAGCTGACCGGCCCCGAGCCCCTGCCCTGGCGCATCAGCATCGACCTGCTCGAACGCATCAAGCGCGCGACCAACAACGCCAATCCCCTCGAACTCGGCGTCGTCATCAACGATCTGCTCTCAAACGACCATCCTTACAATCAGCGGATGGCCGCGATGCTTCTGGCCTCCAGCACCAACCTCCGCAACATCACCGCCGACAGCCCGCTCGTGCCTACCGTCGAGAAGCTCGTCACCAAGGGCGACGCCCTGACCCGCACCACGCTCATCAAAGCTCTCGCCGCCGACATCACCGGCATCCCGATCGCCTCCGCCATGCTCACGCGCGCCATGGCCGACGCCGATCCGCAGATCGGCCTCATCGCCATGCAGGCCCAGTCCACCGCCGCCACCGAGACGACCAGGTACACGCCCGATCAGATTCACGCCATGGCCGAGAACACCACGCGCCTGCTCGCCGACGCCGCCGATCAGCCGCCGGCGAATATTCTCGCCGTCCCGCTGAGCGTCGCCGCCAAGCAGTACCCGACCGTCGCGCCCTTCGCCGAGCAGGTCAAGCTCGCCGCGACCCCCGCCGCCCGGCGCGACGAGGTGGTCAAGACCATCGTCGATCGCGCCGCCAAGTTCGAGCCGCTCGCCGAGGCCTGGCTCTCCGATCAACTGCTCGGCGGGACGGACATGGACTATCAGCTCCGCACGCTCAAGTACATCACCACTCCCGAAGTCCCCGGCACCCGCCTGTCGATCTACAAGCCGGACCACGGGCTGATCAAGCTGCTGACCGCGCCCGCCGGGCCGCTGCGCGATCTGGCGTGGAAAGCCCTGCCCTACTTCGCCCTCGGCGCCGCGACCAATCGCACTTCCGCCGCGCCGACCGAAGTCGTCGCCAATGACAAGATCTACGCCGGTTTCATCAACGCCGTCCTGACCGTCAAACCCACGCCGCGCCAGCTTGTCGAATTCATCGATGCGCAGTCCGCGCAGGACCTGCGCACGGCGGCGATGCAGCGCATCGCCCTCGAATCGACCGGGCCGTCCGCCATGGCGGCGATGCAGACGTTCATCACCGGCGGCTTCCCCACCTGGCTCACCAAGCTCACGCCCGATCAGCGCCAGCAGGCGGCGCGCGTCTGGTACGAACGTTACCCCGAGCCCTCGGCCGCGACGCCCCCGCCCGGCGGCGACGCGCCGAAGATCGAGCCGGACATGACCGCCCCGCTCGCCGCCGGACTCATTCGCCCCGATCCCCAGACCGCCGGCAACCCCACGCCGATGATCACCTGGTTCAGCGAGCAGGTCAGCAAGCGCCTCCGCCCGACCGCGCGCGACTGGGCCGCCGCACTCGGCGATCAGGATGTGATGATCATGGGCATCGTCAACGCCGACAAGGACTACGGCCTCGCCTGCGCCGACGCCATGCTCGCCACCGTCACCTACCCGACGCCCGATCAGTCCCGCAGCTTTCAGACGCAGGCCCTCGCCGCCGCCGGCAACATCGCCGACCCCATCGAGCAGAAACAGACGCTGCTGAAGGTCTGGAAGGATGTGCGCGAGAAGATTGTCGCCGACCAGCTCGCCAAAGCGCCGGGCGCGTATCGCATCGCCCTGCGGCTCGACGGGGGCGCGGTCACCCAACTCGGCGCCACCAACCTCGCCGTCAATGGCGAGAACATCCTCATCGGCCCGCCCGAACTGTCCGCCCAGCTTGTCAGCGTCCCCATCGCCATCCGCCTCAACAACCTCGCCCAGATCAACGCGCTCACCAAGGCCGCGGGCATCGAAGGCGAATTCACCTTCGCCGACAACGCCGTCCTCGACCTCGAACCCGACGGCAAAGGCGGCTGGGCCGGCCGCATCATGACCACCGCCGGCAAGGTGCTCGAACTGACGCTCACCAAGCAGTGATCTGGTGATCTGGTGATGTAAAGACACCGCCAAGCCGCGGGCTGAGCGAAGCGAAGCCCCGGATCTCGCGCACCAGGACAATCCGGGGATTCGCTGCGCTCATCCCTCGGCTTAGTAGAATTTTCACATCACCACATCACCACATCCCTCCCCTTTCCCCCCTCCCCCCTCGCCCCATTCGTTATAATCGCCCCTCATGAAGCGACCGCGCATCAAACGCCGGTACGCCCTGCGGCTCGGGGGATGGGTGTACTTGTTGATGGCGATGTTCATCGGCCTGGGCGCGATCAGTTCGCAGACCAATCTGCTGTTCTGGACGTTCGGTCTGATGGTCGGCGGGCTGATCGTCTCCGCGGTCTTCAGCGGGTTGATGATGATCGGTCTGTCCATCAAACGACTTCTTCCCGATCACGGCACGGTCGACGAACCGTTGCTCGTGCGCTACGAACTGCACAACCGTAAATGGATGATCCCCGCGTTCGGGCTCATCATCGCCGAACTCGACGCCGACGCCGACGGCGCCATGCGCGGCAAGCCCCACGGTTGGGTCCTGCACTGCGGCCCGCGCGCGACGCTGCAAGCCCAAACCGTCGGCTGGCCCACCCGACGCGGCGCCATCCACTTCGACCGCATCCGCATCGCCACGACTTTCCCCTTCGGCATCCTCCGAAAAAGCATCACGCTTTCGCAGCCCGGACGCGTGCTCGTGTTCCCCAAGCTCTATCGCCTCCGCCGGCGAAGTCTGTGGGACATCCACGCGCGCGATCTGGCCGGCTCGCGCAACGCCGCGGAGGGCGGCGGCACCGAGGAGTTCTTCGGCCTGCGCGAGTATCGGCACGGCGATTCGATGAAGCTCATCGATTGGAAGCACACGGCCCGGACGTCGCGCGTGGTGTGTCGGGACATGACGCGGTTGACGCCGCCGAAGTTGATGGTGCTGCTGGACGTTCGCAATCGCGGGCCCTGGCCGCACGCTCGGGCCGAGCGCGCCATCTCGTTCGCCGCCTCGATCATCGTGCAGGCGTATCTGGACGGGTTCGACGTCGGGCTCACCGTCGCGGGCGCGCAATGTCATACCTTCGCCCCGCATCACGGCCGCATCCACCGCACGCGGATGCTCCATGCGCTGGGCGAACTGGACTTAAGCTGCGGGCAGATCAGCCCGTGGTCCATTCCCCGGGCGCACGAGGTCAACTGGCTGGTCATTCACGCCGGGCCGATCGATGAGAGCTACGGCCCGCCGGGCGTGCAGCACTTGAGCGATGCGGACCTGGACAGTTGGCTCGCCCAGCCGGAGGGCAAGGATCGGCCGGTCCATCTGGCGGCGCGCGTCCGGCGCGGCGGCGGGCGCGGGAGGGACAGCGCATGAGCATGATCCTCTCGTTTCGCCGGCTCATGTACGCGCAGGTGATCCTCGGCGTCATCGCCTACGCCGTCGCCGAGCAGAGCGCCGTCATGGTCCTCGTCGCCGGCACCCTCGGCACGCTCAGTTGGTACGTCGTCGAAGGACCGCGCGGCAAACCGCTGCCCCGATGGCTCATCAATCTCGGCGTCCTGTGCGTCACCGCATGGCTCTTCTACTCGCAGGTCACGCGGCAGCAGGAACTGATCCTCGGCCTGGGTGAATTCATCCTCTTCATCCAGATCTTCAAACTCTACGAACGCAAATCCAATCGCGATTACGCCCAGCTCATTGTCCTGCGTCGGATGCAGATGATCTGCGCCGCGATCATCAGCGCCGAAATCGTCTTCGGCATCCTGCTGATCATCTACCTGGTGCTGACGCTTTTCACATTGCTCCAGTTTCAGCTCAAGATGGGCTACGACGAAGTGAGCGAGGCGGGAATAAAACAGGCCCCGCCCGGCCAGCGCTCGACCCGCCCCAAGCCCGTCGTCTCCCGCGGGCATCGACGCCACTTCAATCTCGTCGCCGCCTGCTGCGGCATCGGCGCGATGGCGCTGTCGGCGGTCGTGTTCGTCGCCATGCCGCGCGGCGAAGGCAAGGGGCTGCTCGGCGACTGGTCCCCGCCGACGCGCCGCAACGTCAGCGGGTTCGACGACACCATCGAACTGACCAGCGGCACCCACATCGCCACCAGCCGCGTCCCCGTCATGAACATCACGCTCACGCGCGACGGACAACCCTACGGGTCCGACGACTTTTCATTCCTGGTGCGCGGCACGTCGCTGGACCGTTACGACCGGGCGAGCCATCGCTGGACGCGCAGCACGCGCGGCGATCATGCGCTGGACATGGACGCACAGGGCGCCGCCGTCCTCGCACAAGTCCCCGACCGCACGCCGATCCTCTCGCAGCAGATCACGCTGCGGGCGCAGACGCACGGCGTCTTGTTCTCCGCTTATCCGCCGGTGCGCATCGTCTGCCCGCAGGTGCGATCGATGCTCTTTAACGTGCATGATCAGGTGCTCAGCGCCCGCCAGCCCGCCCCGCCGAGCATTCAGTACACCGTCGACGCCCTGGCCGAGCCGACGCTGGACATGACGCCGATGTACGCCCAGCTCGAAGAGCGCGGCGGAGCGGCGCCGCTCGACACCGACCGCGAGCGCGTGCTCGATTCGCCGCGCCTTCGGGCCGAGGCGCTGCGGATTCTGCGCGTGGCGAATCTGAGCCGCGATCCCAAGCTTGTCTCCACCCCGCAGGACATGCGGATCGCCGCGGCGATCGAGCAGTATCTGCAAACGCACATGGCCTACACGCTCGACCTCCCCGCCGTGCCCGACGGCACCGACCCGATCATGGCGTTCCTCTTCGAGCATCAGCGCGGGCATTGCGAGTATTTCGCCTCGGCGATGACCGCTTTGCTCCGATCGATCGGCGTGACCAGCCGGGTCGTCACCGGCTTCCGCGCCACCGAGTTCAACAGCGTCGGCGGGTACTACGTCGTGCGCGAAAAGAACGCCCATGCCTGGGTCGAAGCGTATCAACCGGGCGTCGGATGGCGCGCGTTCGATCCCTCGCCGCCGCTGGCCATCGAGCGGCTCCACGCCCCCGGCTCCGGCTTGCTCGCGCTCGTCCGCGACCTCTACGAGTACATGGAGTTCCACTGGATCAACGGCGTCATCACCTACGATGCCAACCAGCGGCGCAGCGTCATGGTCAACATCGACTCGAACCTCAACTCCGTCACGCGCGCGGGGCAATCGTTGTGGGAGTCGATCGTGGCGTGGATCAAGGATTTCCGCGAGCGGTGGACGTTCGGATTCTGGGGCTATGTGCTGATCGTCATCGTGCTCGGATCGATCCTCTCGGGCATCGTTCTTTTGGTTCACACCATCCTCCGCCGCCGGCGCTACATTCGTCAGCTTCAGCTTGAGATCGCGCCGCGCAAGCTCCAGCGGCGGCTCGCCCAGCATCTTGAGTTCTACGTGCAGATGCTCAAGGTGCTCGAGAAGGCGGGATTTTCCAAGCCGCTCTGGCAGACGCCGGCGAGCTTCGCGGAGCATCTGACGCATCGCGACCCGGATCGCTTCGAGACGGTCGTGCCGCTGACCGATCTGTTTTACGAGATCCGCTTCGGGGGCCGCCCGCTTGATGCGGACCGGGCGCGGCGGATCGGGCGTCATCTGGAGCGGTTGCGGCGGACGATGCGCGTGATGACGTCCGGATAATCCCCCGCCGGTCAAGTCCGCCGGCGATCCCGCCGATGGTCAGAATGTCCCTAAAAAAGCGGATATTCCGCACAGCTCCGGACCTCGGACCATGCCGCATTTCACCACCGCCATTCCCGAATGGGAGCAGGTCTTCCGACGCATCGCCGCACGATCCGGCGTGATCGAGCTGTCGCGCCGCAAGACGCCCGACGCCTGCGAGCAGATGACGATCCATCACGAAGCCGACGGGTCGCACCAGGTGGCGAACATCAATACCTGGCGCGTCCGGGCCTTCGACATGGACCGCGCGGCGATCATCGTCGAGCGCCCCTGGTCCGCCAAGAAGTCGATCACGATCGAGAGTGACGAGCTGCTGGACGTTTTGATGGTCGAAGGCCAGCGACGATGGACCTTCCAGTGCGTCGTGCTCGGTCAGTCGATGTTCGCGCTCAACGCATCCAAGAAGGTGATCGCGCTGCGACTGAGCCGCCCGCTGAAGGTGCATGACGGTCAGCGGCGCGATTTTTTCCGCGTCGACACGGCCGGTTCGCCCTTTCCGTCGGTGCACCTGTGGCATCTGATGGACATCGAATCCTGCGCCGAGTACCAGCAGTACACCATGCTCCGTCACCGCACGCCCGAGTCGCAGCGGCAGGAACTCAAAGCCCCGACCGAACCGCCGATCGGCGAGGATTTCGCCGCGATGGTCATGGATGTGAGCGGCGGCGGGCTGGGCATGCTTCTGCCGCGCACCATTGAATGGCTCCTGCCGACCGCCCCGCTGCTGTGGACCAAGATCACGCTCCCCGACATCGAAGAACCCCTCTTCGCCGTCAGCCGCGTCGCGCACTGGCGCGATGAAAACGCCAAGCTCATCCGCGTCGGCGTCTGCTTCCACTTCGACCACTTCCCCGAATACAAACCCTTCCTCACCGACCTGCTCAGCCACTTCACCGCCAATCACCAGCGCCTGCAGCTACAACGTACGCGGTGAACAAATGGTGATGTGGTGATGTGGTGATGTGGTGATGTGGTGATGTGGTGATGTGGTGATGTGGTGATATGCAAAATCCATAAAGCCGCGGGTTGAACGCGGCTTGGGGGATCGGGACTTCACCACTTCACTACTTCGCCACATCGCCACTTACTTCCCCCCTCCCCCACTTCAACATACACTCTTGCCATGTCCTGGACGCTGACATTCCTCGGAACCGGCACCAGCGCCGGCGTGCCGCTGATCGGCTGTGACTGCGCCGTGTGTCATTCGAGCGATCCGCGCGATCGCCGCGACCGCCCCAGCGTCCTCGTCAAGCGCGACAACAAGCTCATCCTCATCGACACCACGCCCGACCTGCGTCATCAGATGCTCCGCCACAAGGTCCATCGCCTCGACGCCGTGCTCTACACGCACAACCACGCCGACCATGTCTTCGGCATCGACGACCTGCGCCGGTTCAACGCCGTGATGGACGCCCCGCTGGACATCTTCGCCGAGCAGTACGTCATCGACTGGCTCCGCGAAACCTTCCGCTACATGTTCGACCCCAAGCACAATCCCAACCGCTCCTTCGTCCCGCAGCTCATTCTGCATCCGGTGATCCCCGGCGAGGCGGTCTCGATCGCACACGAGAACATCACGCCCCTGCGCATCCTGCACGGCCGACTGCCCATCCTCGGCTACCGCCTCGGCGCGATGGCCTACTGCACCGACTGCTCGGCGATCGCGCCGGAAACCTGGCGGCACCTTGACGATCTGGACGTGCTGGTCATCGACGGCCTGCGCTACACGCATCACCCGACGCACATGACCGTCGATCAGGCACTGGCGGTCATCGAACAGGTCAAACCCAAGCGGGCCTACCTCACGCATATCGCCCACGAAATCTCCCACGCCGACCTCGAACCCCGCCTCCCCGAACACGTCCGGCTCGCGTACGACGATCTGAAAGTCGAGCTGGACGATTAGAGCGGTTTCACAAATCAAATCGCGTTCCCCACGAGCCGCGACCGTGAGGGAGCGGTCAAGGAATGTGATTGGATGCGGGCTCGACCGCTTGCTGACGCGCGCGGCTCGTTAGGATGCGCGGCTACACATTTACTGAAACCGCTCTAAGAGCTGTCAGGCATCAGCCCTCAGCAATCAGCTCAAGGCGATGGCGCTCCCGGCTGACCGCGGACACCTGAACGCTGACCGCTTTTTCACAGCTTCATCGTTTCAAGCCACGTCGCGGCGAAGAGTGCGTGACCGGCGGTAGTCGGGTGCACGCCGTCGCCGAGCCAGTGGTTCATCGGGGCGTGTTTGGCCGCCTCGTCGAACATGGCCTGACACGCCATCCATGTCGCCCCCGCGGCGTCGGCGACTTTCTTGGCGACCGCGCGGCGTTCGTCGAACTCGGGGAACCACTTGTCATTGACCGCGCCGGTCTTGAGGACGAACGGCTCGCAGATGATGATCTTCACGTCCGGCAGCGCCGCCTTCGTGTCCGCCAGCAGCTTGGTGAAACCGGTGTCGTAGTCTTCGACGGTCCCGTTGTAGCGCCCGCCGAGCTTGTGCCAGATGTCGTTGACGCCGATCAGAATGCTCAGCACGTCCGGCTTGATGTCCAGCGTGTCCTTCTGCCACCGGGCCTGCAAGTCGGGAACCTTGTGCCCGCTGATCCCGCGGTTATAGATCTTCAGATTCTGGTACGGATACTTTCCGAGCAGCGCCATCGCCGCCATCATCGGATACCCGTTGCCGAGCTGCCCCAGATCATTGGGCGACCCTTCGCGCCCGCGATTGCGACCCGCATCCGTGATCGAGTCGCCCTGAAACAGAATCACCGCCCCTTCCTTGAGCGGCGAAGCGCCATCAGCGGCGCGCGCCTTGGGCGTCAGCAACTCGGTCATCGAAAGCGCGCTGCCGGCGGCGGCGAGCTGCATCATCGTGCGGCGGGAAATCGATTGCGACATGGGGGGCTCCTAAAAAAGGTGTCAGCGGTCAGGTGTCAGCGATCAGCCAGTCGTCGCCGCCGTCCTTTGCTGACGGCTGACGCCTGACCGCTGAAAGCTTTTAAGTCAGCGGCTTCATCGCGTCGCTGACGCCGTGGATCATGAAGCCGCCGTCGATGTTGATGCATTCGCCGTTGACGAATCGGCCGGCGGGGCTGGCGAGGTAGACGACGGCGCCGGCGATTTCGTCGGGGGTGCCGAAGCGCTGCATGGGGGTGCATTCAAGAATGCGCCGGCCGCGGTCGCCGCTCTGAAGAATCTGCCGATTCTGATCCGCGGGGACGAAGCCCGGCGCGATGCCGTTGACGCGGATGCCGTAAAGCCGCGGCCATTCGACGGCGAGCTGGCGCGTCAGAGCGAGCAGCGCGCCTTTGGTGCAGGCGTACGTGGTCACTTCACTGAGCGCTAAAAAGCTCGTGACGGAGCAAACATTGATGATGCTGTATCCGCCGGCGGCTTCGTCGGGCTTGCCCTGCTTGATGCACTGGCGGGCGAAGGCCTGCGAAGCATAAAACGGCCCGAAGTAGTTGACGTCGAAGAGCCACTTGTGCTCCGCTTCCTCCACGTCGATCGTCGGCTTCTTGAGGTTCGACCCGGCGCAGTTGACGAGTACATCGACGCGGCCGAAGGCGTTGAGCGTCGAGCCGATGGCGGCGTCGATCGAATGACGGTCGGCGACGTCGAGTTGCGTGCTGAGCACGACGCCCTGCGGCCGCCCCTTGGACAATTGTTCGAGAGCGCCGGTGACCTTCTCGGGCTTGCGGGAGCCGACGGCGACTTTCGCCCCGGCGTCGAGCATCGCCTCGGCGATCGCCAGACCGATCCCGCTCGTCCCGCCCGTGACCAGCACGACCTTGCCGCTCAAATCAAAACTCAGACTCGCCATGTAGACGCTCCAATCCGTTTTCGGGGAACGTCAAAACTAGCGATTTTGAGCCGTCGTGGCAAGACGTTGTATTGCGGAGACTCAGGCCGCGCGGCGATCGGCTTCGGCGGCGACCGTCTGGCCCATCGACTGCGGGCAGACGTAGCGGACGGCGATGAGCCGGGCGCGGGAGTCATCGGTATCGCGGCGGACGACGGTCGCGGCGACGAGGTCGGTCATGCGCACCACCGCCCGGCCGCCGGTCAGATCCACCGCGACGCCCACCGCTTCGCCCGCGCGGATCGTGATCGGGCTCGTCAATTCGATCAGCGCCCCGCCGTGCGAAAGATTCCGCGACACGCCCGAGGCGTATCGGCGGCGGAGCGGGTCGAAAATCTTGACCGGACACTGCCGCGCCTGGCGTGAATCGAATCGCCGATCCGAGTTCGTATTCATAGTGCGTCTCCCAAAAGGTACAAAGCGTCTAATGGCAGATATCGGCCGAATGGGAGGGGGACTTTGGGGCCGGTGCGCGTTTTCGACCACCTCTGATGACACCCCAAAAGGGGCGCGCCCCACTCCGGAAGCACCCTCACCCCGGCCCTCTCCCGGGGGGAGAGGGGGTCAGAGGGTTTTGAGATATTCGATGACCGCGGCGCGTTCGTCGGGTTCGAGGTGGTCGCCGTAGGTGTGGCCGGCGTTGCCGTGGCCGGGGCGGGTGGTGTCGTAGATGAACTTGGAGCTGCCGCCGGGCGGCCGGGTGTAGCGCCAGCCGACGGCGTCGGGGTCATAGTCGGCGGGTCCGGTGCCGAAGGAGCGCTGCCAGTATTTGGGCCGCGTCGTTGAATCGAGGAGCGCGGCGAGCGTCGGCACGGACCCGTTGTGCAGATAGGGCGCGCTGGCCCAGATGCCGTCGAGCGGCGGCGCGACGTACCCGAGCCGGGGCGCGAGCTTGGCGCCATGCGCCGTCAGCGCGAACCACGAATGGTTGTAGCTGCGCACCTGACGCTCGAACGTGCGGACGGTCGCGTCCGCCAGCGCGCGGTCGGTGCCGACTTCGTCGAGACTGATCAGGTAATTGGGATAATCGGCGGGCGTGTCGTAGGAGCCGTGACACACGGCGCACTCGCGCCTGAACACGCCGCGGCCTTTGCGCGCCAGCGCCCGGTCGATCGGCCCGGGATAGCGCGGCGGCTCGAGCGTGTTCAGATACGCCAGCACATCCACGAAATGCTCGTCGATCTGCGCCGCCTCGTCGGTGTCGCGCAGCGTCATGAGCGAACTGGCCATCATCAGCCGGGCGAAATCGCCGCGGCCGACGGATGTGTAGAACATCGCGTGCTTCTTCTTGAGCACCCACCACGGCGGGACGTCGGTCGGAATCGTCGGCTGATCATCGGGCAGGGGATCGCGCGGCGTGTCGGACCACTTGAGCGTCACCGGATCGCGATACGCGGCGAGGACGAAGGCGAGTCGATCGGCGGAGTTGACGCCGATCGTCGGCGTCCTGACGCGGGGGCCGATCACGGCGACGACCTTGCGGAAATCGTCGTAGGCCATCGCCTCCGGCGAGTCGGGGCCGGCGGATTGATTGATGGCGAATTGAATGACGGAGGAAACCTGACTGCCGTCGGTGGTCATGTCGAGGGTGGCGTTGCCGAGTCCGACGACGAGTTTGCCGTTGAGCATCTGGGCATGGCAGGCGAGGCAATTGGGCGCGGCCACGGGGACGCCGTTGCGTGCGGTCGTGGCGGTCAGGTCGGGCGGCAGGATGGCGTTGTCGCCGTCGCGCTTCAGCGCATTGCCCGCTCCGTCGCCCATGAACTGCCGAACATATTTGAGCGGGAGTCCGCCGCGGATGTACTGGCCGGTGATGAGGTATTCGCGCCCGCGCTGCGGGTCGCCGGAGCGCTGCTCGGAGGCGGGGAGCTTGAGCGTGTTGAACGAAGCGGGGCCTTGGAGATGATCCGTATCAACGGGCGGCTCGACCGCGCGCGCCGAGGGCGCGATCAGTAAATGCAACAGCACGCATGTACGCAGCAACCGGTTCATGACATCTTTCCGCACTATTATCGTACCAAAGCGATTCACGGTTCATGATCGCGGAGAAAACGCTCGATCGACCCCTTGGGGCCGACGAGGATGATCTGGTCCGATTCCTTGAGCACATGATCGGCGGGCGGATTGAAGAGTCGTTTGCCCGCTTCCTGTTCGACCGCGAGCACCATGACGCCGAACGCCTTGGGCAGAGCCAGTTCCTTGAGCGATCGCCCGGCCAGTCCCTTCATATGCCCCACGCTCACCCGGTCGATGGCCAGGTCCGCCGCGGCGGTGGCGTCGATGAGGTCTTCGACGGCGGGGTGCAGGAGCATGCGGGTGATTTTGTGTGCGCCGATGAGCGTCGGCGTCACGACGCGATTGGCGCCGGATCGGATGAGTCGCGACTCGGTGGCTTCGGATTCGCTGCGCGCGATGATGGTCAGATGTTCATTGAGGCCGCGCGCGGTGAGCGTGACGAACACGTTGTCGGCGTCATGGGGGAGGCAGGTCACGAGCCCGCGCGCCCGGCTGATGCCCGCGGCCCGGAGGACCACTTCGTCGGCGGCCTCGCCGACGATGTAGGGATAGTTGCGGTCGCCGGCCTTGGCGGTCCGGTCGGTGGCGTGATCGACGAGGACGAAGTCGACGCCCGCATCGCCAAGCGACGCGCAGACGCTCCGCCCCATCCGTCCGTAACCGCACACGATGTAGTGATCGCTCATTGATTCGATTTTGCCGGTCAATTGTCGCCTCCCGAGCAGGGCCTGGATTTGTCCGCTGGTCATGACGGCCATGACGTTGCCGAAAGCGTAGGCGGCGCTGCCGATGCCGACGAAGATCATGGCGAGGGTCCACATTTCCTCGCCGCTGGTCATGTGATCGGGGATCGCGCCGACGGTGGAGAAGATCATGGCGGTCAGGTAGAGCGCGTGGACGAAGCGGCGGTCCGGCCAGCCGAGCCAGTAGTAGCCGACGGTGCTGATGACGACGAAGGACAGGAGCACGACGATGCTGACGCGGAGCCGTGTGCGTGAATTGCTAAAAGACGCGGCGCTCATATCGCCAGCTTCATGCGGCGGGCGCGTGCTGTCAAGATTCGCTGGTGCGCCAGAGGGCTTGTTCATTGCCCGTGCGCGGCGGGGCGACCTGGCCGGGAGCGAGGGCGAGCAGGCGGCGGACCTCGACGCTCAGCCGCCGGCCGATCTGCTGCTCTTCATCGATGACGACCTGCGCGCCGGCGAGCTCGATGTCGCGGACGAAGGCGTGATAGCGGGCGCGCGCGATGATCGGGACGTTCGGCGCCAGGGCGCGAATCTTGTGCACCGTTTCAAGGGTCGAGCGGCGGTCGGGGAGCGTGATGACGATCAGGCGGGCGTCGGCGGCGTGCACATGATGAAGCACTTCGGGGCTCGACCCGTCGCCGACCTGCCCGCCGATGCCCATCGTGCGGGCGAGGGTCACATTGCGCGGCGCGATGTCGATGACGACGGCGGGGATCTCGCGGAAGCGCATCAGTTCGCCGACGCGTTGCCCGGCCGGGCCGAACCCGATGATGACCACATGATCGTGATGCGCCGGCGCGGCGTCGGAGGCGGCGGCGGTGTCGTCGACGGCGCGGCGGCTGAAGCGGGCGACCCATGCCGCGGCGTGCGGGGCGAGGGCGACGAGGTACGGCGTGGCGAATAGCGTGACAAGGGTGGCGGAGACGAAAAGACGGAACATCGCATCGTCGATGACCTTGCCGTCGCGCGCCACGCCGGCGAGCACGAACGAGAACTCCCCGACCTGCGCCAGACACACGCCCGTCGCCACCGCATCGCGGCCCCGATAGCGCAGCGCCCGCACGACCGCCGCCGTGACCAGCGTCTTGCCCACGATGATGAGCGCCACGACGCCCGCGACGCTCATCCAATGCTCCATCAGCCAGCCGAGGTCGGCGAGCATGCCGATGGAGGCGAAAAAGAGCGTGACGAACAGCGTGCGGAGCGCGCCGATGTCGGAGCGGACCTGCACGGCGAAGGGGGATTCGGCGAGCATGATGCCGGCGACGAACGCGCCCATGGCCGGCGAAAGCTCCAGCTTCGTCGCCGCCCAGGCCGCCCCCAGCGCGAGCACGGCCGCGAGCAGCACGAGCAATTCGTGATTGCGGAGCATGGTGGACGTGCGCAGCATGGGCGCGAGCACATAGGTGCTCAGCAGATAGAACGCGCCGACCATGGCGACGATCATCAGCACGGTGCGGCCGACGGCGGCGGCGATCTCGGCGCTCGATCCGCCGGAGCCGAGCTGCGTGACGATCAGCACGAGGGGGACGAGGGCGATGTCCTGAAACAGGAGGATGCCCAGGGCGCCGCGGCCGAACACGCTGTCGATCTCCGCGCGGTCGGAGAGGACGCGCAGGACGCAGGCGGTGCTGGAGAGGGCGATCATCGCGCCGATGGCGACGGCGGCGGAGGGCGTCGTGCCGGCGATCCAGCAGGCGGCGGCGGTGACGAGCAGGGTGAGCACGACCTGGGCCGTCCCGCCGCCGAGACCGATGGGTCCGATGCGAATGAGCCGGCGGACGGAGAACTCCAGTCCGATGGTGAACAGCAAAAGCGCCACGCCCAACTCGGCCATCGCCGACACGACATCGCGCTCGTGAATCCAGTCCAGCGCCCCGGGGCCCAGCAGCGTCCCGGCCAGAAGGTAACCGAGCATGGCGCTTTGACGGAGCCGCTCGAAGATCAGCCCCGACACCAACGCCGCCGCGAGGAGGATCAACACTTCCGTGACCGGATGCCAGAACGCTTCATGCATGGCTAAAGCATATGCGGGCCCGACGTATTTTCTTGTTCGTTAGAAAGCTGAGGGATGGCCATCCCTCGGCGTTCAGCGGTCGATTCAATACCCCAGCGCGGCGGCGGGCGGCGTGTACGTGCCCAGGTCCTGCTGATAGATGTAGGCGTAGCGCACGGACGTGTTCCACGAATGCACGTACGCCGTATCCTTGAACGCCACCCATCCGACCGAGCCGTCGACGTGCACCTGGTTCCCGCCCTCCGGTCGCCCGTCGGCGTACGACGACTTGTGCGAAGGCATGTCGACATAGGCGTAGGGCGTCGCGGGGCTGTTGCCCTGGCCCCAGGCGCCGTCGATCTGGATCATGCTGTCGGCGGCGAGGACCCACTGGCCGTCCGAGTCGACCGCCTGCACCGGCGCGCGCGACTTGCCGTTCCACCACGGATTCGTCCACCGCTTGATCCCCCCGAAGTACTGATAGTTCGTCGTCACCACATCATTGCCCTGCCATTGGCTGTGATACTTGCGGCTGGGGCAATCCCACAGCGGCGCCTCCGCGTCCATCCCGCTCACCGCCACGCTCTGCTTGCCGATCGAACCGATCGTGCCCAGCCGCGCCCACTCGGCGATCCAGTTCGTCTTCGCCTCCGTCGCCGTCCAACCAGTCGTCGTGCTCGCGCCGTACGCGCCGGCCGAGCAGATGTTCAATTGAATCGCGCGGTTGGCGCAGGGGATGTACCAGCCCTTGTTCTCGACGGTGTAGATCGTGGCGGAAGTGCCGAGCTGTTTGAGGTGCGATCCGCACACCGCCCGGTACGACGCTTCGCGCGCCTTGGAAAGCGACGGCAATAAAATCGCGATGAGCAACACGATGATCGTCACGACGACGAGCAGTTCGATCAAGGTGAAGGCATGACGCGCGCGACGGCGCGTCCATTTAGCGGCGGGGCTTGCCCCGCGCGGCTCGATGCGCCCGCCGCGGGGGGCAAGCCCCGCCGCTAAATGCGCTTCGCCATACGCCATGCGATCCGTCAATGCGTGTTTCATGAACGCCGTCTCATCATGAGCATGCCCATCATCGCCAACCCCGCCGGCAGCGCCGCCGGCGTCGGCAGCAGCACCAGGTCGAATCCGTTGATCACATTGTTGGTCCCCGACCCGTCGACGCGGAACACGAGGTTCTGCGTCCCGTCCGTGTGGAAGTAGAATCGGCCCATGCCGACCGCGGCGGGATTGGTTCCGGTCGAGTACGCCACGCCGAGCACGCCGTTGGTGAACGTCGACCCGCCGTCGGTGCTCACGAGCACGTCGACCGTGCCCTGATTGGCGGTGTTGTCGTGAAAGTAGCCGGTGAATTCGTAATCGCCCGCCTGGATGTTCGTGACGGTGATGTCGAAGGTCGAGACCTGATTGAAGATGAAGTCGCGGAGCAGACTGCTCTGGGCCTGCGCGCTGTTGAGCGCCCCGCGGTCACGGTCGGGATTGCCCCCGGCGGAGATCGAGTTGAAGGAGATGCTCGTCGTCGTGTTGAGCTTCGTGACCGCGCTGGCGATGCCCGTCGCGCCGTTCTGCGTCACCGAGATGTACCCGGCCTGCGTGAAGCTGATGCCTGCGTCGTTCTGCCCCGACTGCTCGTTGTCATTGTCGTTGAAGTCGACGAACAGCCCGGTGCGCGGCGTCATCGTGAAACCATTGATGAGCGCAATGCGATTGCCCGCACCGACCGCCCCGCCGCTGTCGTACGCCACGCGCAGCTTCACACTGTGCGTCCCGTCCGCGTAAAAGTCGAACGTGTCCGTGCCGATCGGCGAAGGCATCGTCGTCGATGAAACCTCCACATTGTCGTTCTTGAGCACGTACGTCGTGCCCCCGTTGTTCGAAATGCTGATGTCGAAAAAGCCCTGCACCACGTTGTTGTCATGCAGGAACGTCGCCACCTTGTAGTGCCCCGCGTTAAGCCCCGTGATCGTCACATCAATGGTCGGCTTGTTCGTCGGCGTCACCGAACCCGTGGCGATCGATGTGAAAATAAAATCACGCAGCACATCCGACAGCGACGCCCCGTCGCCCCCGACCGCACCGCGATCGCGATCGTCAAATGCACTGCCCTTCACCACCGTCGGCGTCACATTGACCACGCCCACATCCGTCACAATCCCCGTCGCCCCCGACTTCGTCACGCCCGCGAACCCCGACTGCGTCGCCGATGAACTGGTGTTGAAGTCCACCTGAAGCGCCGCCTGCGTTTGCGTTCCGATCAGTGCCGCCAGCAGAGCCGCCGCGACTTGTATTCCCTTTCGACGTTGCATGTTCGATTCTCCTGTACAGGGTGCTGCGATTCTCATTGCGCCTCGCCCGTCGCCGAGCGGGTCGTGTTCCGTGTCGTCACATCCGGCTCCACCGCCGCGATGCCGTACGTCCCGATTTCCGAATTGCTCCCCATCTGCGCCGGCCCGAGCACCACATCACCCGGCCCGCGCACCGACAAGCGCCAAACCCGATACGTCAAATCAATACTCGCCCCCGCACCGACGCCCAGCCCCACACCGCGCGCCGAATTGTCCAGCCCGATCGTCCATCCCGTATCGACAAATCCCGCCTCCGTGACCCAATCCGGCGGCGCCTCCCGATCGCTCATGAACACATACAACGCCGCCGGCCGCGTCAGCGTCAGCGTGACCTTCAATTCGTGATTCGCCTTGTCGCCCATCGGCGTCTGAATGTACTCCGCACCGACAAGCTCCCGCGGCATCCCCTCGCTCGTCACACCGTTCCACTGATAATCGCGATCCGTGTGCGCCACAGCATCCTCACCGAGCCGCCCCGCCGCGATCGCATAATGCAGCTTGCTGTTCGTCGCGATCGAATCGAAAATCGCCCCGCGCGTCACTTCCCCGATCCCGCCCGGCCCGATCACCACGCGATCGCCCTTCCAAAACAACCCCCGCTCCGACCGCAAATCGATCACACGCACATGACCCTGCGTCACATGCACCACCGTCTGATCCGACGCGCGAACATCAACGTCGAACGCCGTGCTCAGATCAATCACCTGCGCATGCGGCGTCGTCACGCAAAAACCCACCGCCCCGCGCGGCACCACCGCGTGCAGCAACCCCCGATCCAGCCGCCCACGGTTGGACCCGGTCATCTCAAACGCACACGGCCCGACCAGATCCACCACCGCACCGCTCCGGAACATCACCTGCGCACTGCCCGTCTTCAATTCCAACCGCCCCGGCGGCAAATCCGACCCCAGCGCCGTCGGCAACGTCGATTCACCGAACGATGCATCCGACGACACATCCGATAGCAGCGCCACCGCCCCCGCAATCCGCGGCTCGCGCAAATCCTGTTTCAACTCGACCGGCTTGAAAAACGTCGCCATCCCGAGCGCCAACAAAATCATCGCCGCCAGCCCCATCGCCCACTTCACATGACCCGTCCGCTTCACTGCGATCGGCTCGACGATCCGTCCCGCCGGCAAACCCGTCGCCACCCCGCGCCGCCGCCAGTACAAATCCGCATGCTGATGCAGATACGTCACGTAGCACATCGCCGCTTCCGCATCGCCCGACACTCGGCCGCTCAGCGCCTCGTACTGCGCCGCCGTCGCCGACCCGTCGCACACCGCGTCGAGCAACTCGAAAAACGTCGCATCGTTCCGCAGCGAACTCATGGCGTCCCCTCCGTCCCCATCGCCTTGTTCACGCATTCAAACAGCGCCTTGCGCACGCGCTGAAGTGTCTTGTAAATCGCCTCCGCCGTCTGCCCCATCCGCTCCGCCAGCTCCGGCACCGTCCGGTCCGCATCGTAATACTCCTCCACCAGCCGCCGCTGCCCCGCCGGCAACTTCGAAAGACAATCCGTCAGCGCCGCCGACCGTGCCGCCAGATCTTCATCATGGGCCGCATGCACCGCCGCGATCTGCGCCAGCGCCGCGTCGTTCAAATACCCCCGCTCGCCCCGCCGCGTCTGCTTCCGCAGATGGTTCCGCACATGATTAAGCGCGATCCCATACGCCCACCCCGCAAACTCCCCCGCCCCCGGATCAAACTGATCCCGCCGCTCCCAGAGCGTCAGCGAAGTCGCCTGAAAAAGCTCCTCCGCATCCGTCGGATTCCCGATCAGCGTGAGCACGTACCGATACACCCGCCCCTGATCGCGGATGTAAAGACGCATGAATTGGTCGTGACTGAGCTTCGACATGGTCCTCTACTCTAATCTTGTCGCCGCGCCTCGAAACTGGACACCCCCGAACCAAATCTCCCCCGACAAACCCCATAACAATAACCCCCCACAAAACTTGCGCCAACAACTTTCCACCCCCCCCTTAGCGGCCGTCCCGCAGGGACGCCGCCCCCCCGCCCCCTCCCCACACTGGAAAATGGAAACCGGAAAATGACCAATGGAAAATCGCCCCCCGTCCCCTCCGATATGACCAATGACAAATACCTAATGCCTAATGACCAATGCATTCGCCATCAGGCATCATCCATTTGTCATGGGTCATATCAATCAAGTATCCCCCGCGTCGCCCTCTCGAGCCCCGACGGGGCGACCGACTGTAGCCACGGGTGAAGCGCCGCCGGCCCCGGCGGCGCGCAACCCGTGGTCCCCATCGAACACTCCCCCCGCCCCGCCGGGGCGGAGGAAACGGACGAGACGCGAATGACTCACAAACCACGGGTTCCGCTCCGCTCCACCCGTGGCTACACCCCCGCGCCCCGCCGGGGCTGAAACCCGTCAAGCACATATCATTCCGCCCGATCTTCCGCTTCCCACTCCGACTTAACTAATAACAAATGCCCAATGCCTAATAGCAAATGCATTGGTCATTAGGCATTTGCTATTTGTCATTGGTCATATCAAACAAGCATCCCCCCGCCTTCATCCCCCACATAGCCGACCCGTCCCGGGTCGGTGCCTTGCCCCTCCGCCGTCTCCTCACCCGCAAGCCCGACGAAACGCCGCCGTCCCCATCGCGCTGCGATGAACAAAACCATCCATCGCAAACCACCTCGCCACAGTACGCTTGCGTATTCACGATCCCGTTGACTTGGCATCCCCATTCGCCCCATGCAAAGGGTCTGCTGTGCTTAACCTAATTTATCTCGCGTGTAGACCACCGATCAATCCGTCGGTCTGTCGAATCAATTGCCAAGAAATCTCTCCAATCGTCGTCGCACACGGTCAATGTCCTTTAACTGACACTCCCAAATGACCATGACACGCCACCCTATGCGATACAGTCGGCGGCGTGTCGCCTGATCGCGCTTTCGATTCTTTTCGAGTTTGTCGCACCACCATTTTCGCCGTGTCTTGGGCAGACGACAACCATTGGGACAATCATGCCGGTGCCAAAAGCAGCCGTTCACGAACACCACCGCCCGACAGGCCCGAAAAACCAAGTCTGGGCATCCAGGCAAATCGCGGTGATGCAGACCGAACCGATATCCCGATCGATGCGCCAGCCGACGAACGATCTGTTCGGGCTCCGTGTCCTTGCTCCGCACCAACGACATAATGCGGCTACGTTCATGGGGGCTGATCACGTCCATGGTTGACTACAAGTGAGAATCTCCGATCATATGCACATGGTCAAGGATGAACACAACGGTGAGAGATTCGACATCAAAGCGATGAACGCGGCGATGACCTCTGGTCAAGTCCCTGTCGTGCTGTAAATTCGTGAAGGGGCGGGTGTCTGGACGGCGGGTTGGTGTTGGGTGTTGAAGGTCTGATTCAGTTCCTTTCGGATCGCATCGATCTGTTGACGGTCGAAGCTCGTCATCTTGATGCC